>NZ_LMCU01000001.1:1979327-2305351 GCF_001424905.1 Leifsonia sp. Root112D2 | reverse complement strand
CTGATGGAATGCTCGCTTGAACGCCCCCCAAACAGGAGAACTACCGCGAGTTTGTCCGTCATCCGTGGTCCTTTCGCCTTGCGGCTCGTCCGAATCCGTGGTGAGATGCGGCGCGATATCTTTCGGATCGAGCGTACCCGCCAGAACCTGACTCACCTGACGCACGATGGGCATCTCCACCCCCCGCGCCTCGGCGAGTGTGAGTACCGGGCGAACGGATGCGAGACCCTCCGCCGTCTGGTTCATCTGCTTCACGACATCGGCGAAGCTGTAGCCCTGGCCGAGCAGGCGCCCCGCGGTGTTATTGCGCGACAGCGACGACTCGCACGTGGCGATAAGGTCACCGAGCCCGGCCAGCCCGGCCAGAGTCTCGGCCTGCCCGCCGTATGCCACGGCGAAGTCCGTCATCTCAACCAGGCCGCGGGTAATGATGGAGGCTTTCGTGTTCTCGCCGTAGCCCACGCCGTCGACGATGCCTATCGCGACGGCGATGAGATTCTTGAGTACGCCGCCGAATTCCGTGCCGATGACATCGGTGTTCACGAAACACTTGAAGTAAGGGTTGCTCGCCGTCATCGCCACCATCTGTGCCGTCTCCAGGCTGCTGGATGCCACGACGGCCGCCGTCGGCTGCTCACGAGCTATCTCAAGCGCCAGGTTAGGCCCGGATGCCACGGCGATGCGATCAGGATCGATCGGCAGTTCCGCGGCGATCACCTCGCTCATGCGCATTCCCGTGGCCTTCTCGATGCCCTTCATGAGGCTCACGAGAATCGTCGACTCGTTCAGCTGCGGCACGATGGCCGCGAGGTTCTCGCGTAGCGACTGGCTCGGAATGGAGATGTAGATCTGCTCGGCGCCGGAAAGCGCCTCGGAGAGCACGCTGGTCGCGCGCAGATTGCGCGGCAGGTTGATGCCGGAGAGGTAGTCGCTGTTGCGACGGGCCTCGCTGATCTCGCGCGCGAGCTCCGGCCTGCGCGCCCAGATCGTGACATCCGCCCCGCTGTCGGCGAGCACCTTGGCGAAGGTCGTTCCCCAGCTGCCGGCTCCGAGAACGGCGACACGGCGGGCCGGGGCTGGCTTGGTTTTAGGCGTCAAAACGGCCGGTCTCCTTCTGGTCATGGGCCGAGGGGTCCCAGCGATCCGCGGGAGCCTTCTCGCCGCGCAACTCCTCGAGCAGCCGCGTGATGGCATCCATGATCACCGCCGTTGCCTCGTTCAGGGTTGCCGAGTCGATAGGCCTGTCGCGAAAGGCGGAGAGGTCAACGGGGTCGCCGAATTTCATGCGTATGGTCTTGCGCGGAAAGAAGCTGATCTTCTTCGAATAGCGCGCCATGACCGCTTGCGTACCCCAGTGCGCGACGGGGATGACCGGGATGTTGTGCTGCAGCGCCATGCGGGCGGCGCCGGACTTGCCTCGCATCGGCCAGAGGTCGGGGTCGCGGGTGAGCGAGCCTTCCGGATACACAATGACGAGCTGGCCACTGTCAGCGACGCGCTCGGCGGCCTTCAGCGGCTCGCTGCCGCGCGCGGAACCCGCACGCTCAACGGGAATCTGTCCGCTCGTGCGCAAAAACCAGCCCACCACCGGCACTCGGAACAGACTGCCCTTGGCGAGAAAGCGCGGCACCCGGCCCAGTTTCCACACGACGGCACCAACCATCACCGGGTCGATCTCACTGTAGTGATTCGGCGCAATGACATACGCGCCATGCTTGGGCAATTTGTCAGCATTCTCGACCCGGAATCGGGCCATCACGGCCACAACAGGGATCACCAGCGACGCGAGCACCCAGAAGATCGAGGGGCGGGAGCGTTCGGAACGCACCCGGGGCGCCCCCGGCACTGAAGAAGACTGGGGCGCTGAAGAAGGATGGGGCACGACTTTATTATCCTTCGAGAACGAAGTCCGCTCCCAACTGCTGGAGCTTGGTGATGAAGTTTTCGTAGCCGCGGCTGATGATGCCCACGTTGCTCACCGTCGATGTTCCCTGTGCGCTGAGCGCCGCGATCAAGTGGCTGAAGCCGCCACGCAGGTCGGGAACCTCGATGTCGGCGCCGTGCAGCACACTCGGGCCGGTGATGACCGCCGAGTGGTTGAAGTTGCGCTGCCCGAAGCGGCACGGGTGGCCACCAAGGCACTCCTTGTGAATCTGGATGGTCGCCCCCATCTCCACGAGCGCGTCGACGAAGCCGAAGCGCTGCTCGTACACGGTCTCGTGCACGATGGAGACGCCCTGTGCCTTGGTGAGGGCTATCACGAGCGGCTGCTGCCAGTCCGTCATGAAGCCGGGGTGCACATCCGTCTCGATCACAACCGGCTTGAGCTCGCCGCCCGGGTGGTAGAAGCGGATGCCGTCGTCCATGATCTCGAACGCGCCACCGACCTTGCGAAACACGTTGAGGAAGGTGATCATCTCGGCCTGGCGTGCACCGCCCACGTAGATGTCGCCGTCTGTCGCGAGTGCGGCCGCGGCCCAACTGGCGGCCTCGTTGCGGTCGAACAGTGCCGTGTGGTTGTAGCCCTCAAGCCGCTCGACGCCCTCGATGTGGATCACGCGGTCGGTGTCGACCGTGATGATGGCGCCCATTTTCTGCAGAATGTTGATGAGATCCATGATCTCCGGCTCGATGGCCGCATTCTTGAGTTCGGTGATGCCCTCGGCACGCACCGCGGTGAGCAGCACCTGCTCGGTGGCGCCCACACTCGGGTACGGCAGTTCGACCTTCGTGCCCTTGAGACCGTTCGGCGCCGACATGCGGATGCCGCTGGGCAGCTTCTCGACGATGGCACCGAACCTGCGCAGCACCTCGAGGTGGAAGTCGATGGGGCGGTCGCCGATGCGGCATCCGCCCAGATCGGGAATGAACGCCTCGCCGAGACGGTGCAGCAGCGGCCCGCAGAACAGGATCGGGATGCGGCTGGAGCCGGCGTGGGCGTCGATGTCGGCCATGTGCGCACTCTCGACGTTCACCGGGTCGAGAACGAACTCGCCGGGCTCGTCGCCGTCGATGACCTTGACCCCGTGCACCTCGAGCAGCCCGCGCACGACGCGCACGTCGCTGATGTCGGGAACGTTGCGCAGAGTGCTCGGGCTTTCCCCGAGCAGGGCAGCAACCATCGCCTTGGTGACCAGGTTCTTCGCCCCGCGCACCTCGATGCGCCCCTTGAGCGGCCGACCCCCCTGGATCGTGATCTTGTCACCGGCGAGTCCCACGCTGGCACCTGCCTTCGACGCATCCGTCACGAGTGTGTTCAAACTATTTCACCGGCAATGTTTTAGGCCGCCATGCTTCGCGACGGGCTTCGAATTCTGTAATGTGCGCCTCGTCGCGCAGGGTCAGTGCGATGTCGTCCAGCCCTTCGAGCAATCGCCACCTAGTGTAATCGTCGATCTCGAATGAAACCGTGAGATCACCGATGGCGGCAGTACGTGCAACCAGATCGACGGTCGCCTCTATTCCCGGATGCGCGTCGATGGCGGCCCAGAGGCGCTGCGTGTCTTCCTCGGAAATCTGCCCCGCCAGCAGGCCCTGTTTGCCCGAGTTGCCGCGGAAGATGTCGCCGAAGCGCGGGCTGAGCACCGCGGTGAAACCGAAGTCGCGCAGTGCCCACACGGCGTGCTCACGCGAGGAGCCCGTGCCGAAGTCACTCCCGGCGATGAGAATGCCACCGTGGCGGTAGGGCTCCTGGTTGAGCACGAATTCCGGATCCTGACGCCAGGCGTAGAAAAGGGCGTCGTCGAAGCCGGTCTTGGTAACGCGCTTGAGGAACACCGCGGGGATGATCTGGTCGGTGTCGACGTTGGATCGCTTGAGCGGAACGGCCGCTCCCGTGAGAGTCGAGATCTTATCCATTACGCGTTCACCTCTCCGGCGTTCTGCAAATCCCACGGGCTCGACAGGGTGCCGCGCACGGCCGTGGCCGCCGCGACGAGCGGCGAGA
This sequence comes from Leifsonia sp. Root112D2, assembly GCF_001424905.1. NCBI lineage: Bacteria > Bacillati > Actinomycetota > Actinomycetes > Micrococcales > Microbacteriaceae > Leifsonia > Leifsonia sp. Root112D2. The sequence continues at coordinate 2,301,405 of NZ_LMCU01000001.1, read as the reverse complement.
CCAGGTGCGTGCGACCGCCCTTGCCCTGCCTGCCCTCGAAGTTGCGGTTGCTGGTGGAGGCGCATCGCTCCCCCGGAGCCAGTTGGTCGGGGTTCATGCCCAGGCACATCGAGCAACCGGCGAAGCGCCACTCTGCACCGAAGTCGGTGAAGATCTTATCGAGTCCCTCGGCTTCGGCCTCGAGCCGCACGCGGGCCGAGCCCGGCACGACCATGACGCGAACGCCCTCGGCCTTGGTGCGGCCTTGAATGACGGATGCGAACGCGCGCAGGTCTTCGATGCGGCTGTTCGTACACGAGCCCATGAAGACGGCGTCGACGCGAATATCCTTCATCGGCGTTCCCGCCGCGATGTCCATGTACTCGAGCGCGCGCTCAGCGGCGGAACGGTCGTTGGCATCTGCGTAACTCGAGGGATCGGGCACCGACTCGCTCAGCGACACCCCCTGGCCCGGATTCGTTCCCCAGGTCACGAAGGGCTCGAGCTCGTTCGCGTCGAGGTAGACCTCGGCGTCGAACACCGCGTCGTCATCGGTCACCAGGGTCTTCCAGTATTCGACCGCGTCGTCCCAGTCCTGACCGGCCGGCGCGTGCGGCCGCCCCTTCAGGTAGGCGAACGTCGTCTCATCCGGAGCCACCATGCCGGCACGTGCCCCGGCCTCGATGGACATGTTGCAGATCGTCATTCGGCCCTCCATGGAGAGCGCCCGAATGGCGCTGCCGCGGTACTCCAGCACGTAGCCCTGACCGCCGCCGGTGCCGATCTTCGCGATGACGGCGAGAATGATGTCCTTGGCCGTCACTCCGGGGCGCAGTTCGCCCTCCACCGTGATGGCCATGGTCTTGAACGGCTTGAGCGGCAGCGTCTGCGTGGCCATGACATGCTCGACCTCGCTCGTGCCGATGCCGAAGGCCATGGCACCGAACGCGCCATGCGTCGAGGTGTGCGAATCGCCGCAGACAACGGTGATTCCGGGCATGGTGAGCCCCAGCTGCGGCCCCACAACGTGAACAATGCCCTGCTCGATGTCGCCGAGCGAGTGCAGGCGTACGCCGAACTCCTCGCAATTGGTGCGCAGCGTGTCGATCTGGGTGCGGCTGGTCAGGTCGGCGATAGGCCTGTCGATGGCGAGCGTCGGTGTGTTGTGGTCTTCGGTGGCAATGGTGAGATCGGGGCGACGCACCGGCCGCCCGGCCATGCGCAGCCCGTCGAAGGCCTGCGGGCTCGTGACCTCGTGCACCAGGTGCAGGTCGATGTAGATGAGGTCGGGGCTGCCCTCTTCGCCCTTGACGACGAGGTGGTCGGCCCAGATCTTCTCGGCCAGCGTGCGCGAGGCCGGCGTTTCGGAAGGCGGTGTGTGCGAAACGCGTGCGATATCCGCTTCGATGCTCATGTGTTCGTTCTCCTTGGATGAATGGTGGTCAGCCGACAACAAACTCCGCGACGAGGGAGGCCTGGATAACTAGGACTCGTCGCGGCAGCTAAGGAGAAGCAGACCGAACAACACCGTTCCAGATTATCACTTCGCCGCAGTATCGGCGGTAGAGCTGTTATTGGCGGTAGAGCTGTTATTGGCGGTAGACCTGAATGCGGTATCGGCCGAGTTCCACGGTTGCACCGGGCGCCACCGAGAAACGGATGCCCGGCTCCAGGATGGTTTCCTCGCCCGACGCGTCGTAGACGGCCACTCCGTTGGTGGAATGCAGATCGGTGACCCAGAGTTCGTCACCGCTGCAATCGATGGCCGCGTGGGTCTTCGACACCGACTTCTCTGGGTCGTTGATGCGCACGAGCGAGGCCGATTGCCACGACTCAACCCGGCCCGGGTCGCGACCAAGCAGCAACGTGCCTGAGGCGTGGATGACCGAACCGTCGTGCAGGGTGAGGCTCCACTGCGGCGGCGCGCTGGTGCGCTCCTGTGCACGCGGTGGCCGTGCCGGTGCCTGCGGTTCCGGTTCGACGGCGGCGGGCTGCTCGGCTGGCGCCTCAGCCTCCGCATCCCGGGGCGGCGGCTGCACCGTGTTCTCTTCCACGCTCGGCTTCGGCGTCGCGGCCGGCGGCGCAATGCCGCCCGGCCCGGCCGGCACGAAGACCGGCAGGCTCGGCCGGCGGTCGGTGAGGCGCACCGTTTCGGAGGTCTCGGTGGGGCTGGAAGGAATCAGCCCGGGCGGCGGTGTGATGAATCCTGGCTTGTCCACTCGATCATCATAGGGCGGAGGCGGCGGCCTCTGCCCGTGCCCTTCTGCCCGGGCGCTGGGCACGTTTGCGCTCATGACGCGAGCGCCGACGGAATCGGAATGACGCGATACGACGACGCAACCAGCCCGCGGATGTGCGCGAGGCCGCCGTTGCGGCATCCGCCTGCTGCCAGAGTTCGTTCGCCGTCTGCTCATCCACCTCGACACCCGAGAAGACCGCGGCGTCGACGTGTGCCGCCAGCGGCTGCAGGCCGTTCTCGGGCAGCGCGAGCCCCTGCTCGGCGGCCTGGGCGTCGATGGAGAGCGCCGTCTGGATTCGCGTCGACCTCCCGGGAATCTCCATGCCCAGTTCGCCGTATTCGTCTGCGAGTTCATCCCAGGCGCCGGCGGCGCGCAGATGCGGCGCCCCGGTGCGCAGTCGACGGCGGCGACGCGCTCGCTTGAGGCCCGCGATGATGAGGAACGGAATGAAGTATGCCGCCAGCGGAATGCCGACGACGCCCGCGACCCAGTATGCCCAGACAGGAACCTCGAAGCCCTTCTTCTTGTCCTTCGGGTTCTTGTCGCTGATCTTCACCGGGGTGAGCAGTTCGTCCTGCTTCTGGTTCGACCGCGGCGGCTGGCGTACCTGGGGCTGCGGTTCGAGCTTCGGCTTGGTGGTCTGCTCCTTCGGAGCATCCGTCTTCGTCGGTGTGGGGTAGAAGGGTACCCAGCCGACGCCCTCGAATGCGACCTCGTCCCAGGCCGTGACGTCGCTGCCCTTGACGGTGACGACGGTGTCGCCCTTCTTCACCTTGGGCGCGAATCCCATCACCACCCGCACCGGGTAGCCCAGGTGTCGGGCCATCAGCGCGAACGCGGATGCGTACTGCTCCTGGTCGCCGACCATCGGCTCCTTGGAGAACAACTCGGCCATGCGGTCGGCGCCCTCCCCCGCGCGCGACGGCACGGGGTCGCTGGCCAGGCCATGGCTGAGATAACCGACGGTCTTCAGCGAGCGTTCGATGTTGCGCAGTTGCTGGATGGCACTCTTGGCACTGCCCGCATACTCCTCGGCCTTGGCGGAGACCACGTCCGGCACATTCGACACCGGGGGCATCTGCAGACGCGCTACCGGCACATCCGCCAGCTTCTTGTCGTTGGGAATCACGGGCTCGGTGACACCGACCGTGTATTTCATGCCCTTGCTCACACCGCTGGTCACCGCCGCGGTGCCTGTCGTGGTGTTGATGCGCACCGTCGTCGTGGGGTCAACGCCGGTGAAGGCGGTGAAGTCCAGGGTCGAGGGATATTCCGAGGTGGGCAGCCAGACATCGTCATAGCCCCTGATGGTGAACGAGAGGTCGGATGCCGCACCCACCTTCGACAGCGGCGGCCGGGGAATGTCACGCCCCAGCAGCTCGAAACCGCCCGAGCCCTTCGTCTGCGTCTCGGGGCCGGCAACACTCCACACCTGGCCGTCGTAGCTGTCGAGCGCGGCCATCTGGATTTTCTGGCCCTCGCTGAGCCCCGTGACCTGGAACAGATCGGTCTTGGCGCCCGCCTTCGTGAAGTTACGGAATCCCGAGAGCGGACTCGGGTAGTTGAGCGGATCGAACGGAGGAGTGACCTCCTGCCGCAACACGAAGCGCGAACTCGCCGGTGGCGCGAGGATGATTCCCCCTGCCCCGCCAACCACCACGGCACCCAGCACCACCACAGCGACGCCGATGAGCTTGCGCCGCCTGACAGCGCCGTCGACCGTGATGGCCACCGCACCCTGCTGCTTGCGCCTCCAGCCCAGCCACACCAGGGCAATTGACGCGAAGGCGACGCCGCGCACGCCGGCCAGGTAGGCCTCGCTGGTACCGAGCAGGATGCCCGCCAGATACAGCGCGGCCGGCGCTATCAGCAGCACACTGGCACGCAGCGGAGTGCGCGGCTTGCGCGGCAGCCACCGCAGGGCAAGGCTGACGCAGAGCAGCGAGACGAGCCAGGTGGCGAAATATGGCACCACGGCAATGTAGGCCGGTGCCTGCACCGGGGTCTGCAGCGTGACGATGTCGGACCAGCCGAACACCGCACCCTGCACCAGCCCGGCCAGGCTCATGCCGCTCGGCAGCACGCCGGCGATGGTGTGTGCCGGCATGGTCAACGGCGATCCGAACACGAAGTACAGCAGCAACGCCACCAGAACCGTGGGCAGGACACTGATGCGCAGCAGATAACAGCCCAGCGCGGCGACGGTGCCGACGATGAGACCGCCGAACGCGGCCAGTAGGTAGTTGTATGGCCCGAACGCCGGCTCGAAGCCCACGATGGCGACGAGGCTCAGCACGCTCACAACCGCGAGATCGATCCACGTGTTGCGGGAGACGGCCGCGAGAGCGCCGCCGATGCCGCCGATGCCGCCGCGCCCCGTGGCTGTCGTCGTGGCGGTCGTGGTAGCTGTCGCGCTCATCGGCCGGTCCGATCGAGAATGGCGGGAAGATCGCTGAGCTTGCCGACGGTGGCCAGCATTGTTCCTCCGATTTTGGCGAGCGCCGGTTGCGCTCCCAGCTCGACCCGAACGGCAATCAGCACGGTGTCCTGGCCGTACAGCGTCGAGACGGAACGCACCTCCTGAGTGGATGCCTGCGAACCGACCACGACGACCGTCAGTGACGGCACCGGCAGCTTGCGCGTCGCGGCGCGCACGAAATCCCGCAGGCTCGCGTGCTCGCCCGAGACGGGCTGGATGCGGCAGGAATCATCGAGCAGCGCGGTGACGCTGCGATTGCGCAACGTGGCCTTCTCCCAGACCACGTTGAGATTGGTCTTCTCTCGAATCACCTGGCTGCCGATCGACGCCATCACCGAAATCGCGAGTTCGAATTCGTCATCCGAGGCGTAGTGGGTGGTCTCGGCGCTCTGCACGAGCAGCAATTGGGAGCGCCGGGTCTCCGTGTACTGGCGAACCATGAGTTGGCCGGTGCGCGCGGAGGTGCGCCAGTGCACATTGCGAATGTCGTCGCCCGCCTCGTACTGGCGCAGGGCGTGGAAGGCGAGGTCGCTGTTGGTGATCACGGCGCTGGTCTGGCCCTCGAGGTCACGCACGAGGCCGCGCGCGGTGGCGAGCAGGCGGGTGGTCTGTGGGTGCACGAAGAGTTCGACCTGTTCCGTCCAGCTCACGGTGCGCCGCACGATACCGAGCTGGTCGCCGCGCACCGAGATGGCCGGCCCGGCCAGAATCAGGGCGCGCCGGTGCGTTGGCATGGCGAACAGTTCTTCGCTCTCTGCCCCGGGCGCCAGGCGCGGCACCATGAACTCGGCAACGCCGGCGCCGACGGGCAGTTCCATGCGCGTGGGCAGCACCGCCCTGCCACCCGAGTTCGTGACAAGCATGCGGCCGAGGGCGCGATCACCCGCCACCACGCGACGTGGGTTCAGTTCGATGAGCACGGAGTACGTGGAGCGCCCGAAGACGAAGCACACCGCGATGAGAAAGCCGGCGAGCAGCGTGGCGCCCAGGAAGGTGAATTCCACCCAGCCCAGCACGATGCTCAGCAGAAAGGAAACGGCCGCGGCGGCCAGCACCAGCCAGCCGATGGTGCTGACGGCGGATGCGGCCGGCCCCAGCACGCGCCTGATCGCGGCCCATGCGGGCGCGAAAACGCCCAGCAGGCCGCGCAGCCCCGACAGCATGGCGCGCCACAGTTGCCGCAGAGCCTGCAGCGTCTGCGACGGTGTTCGTGTCTGAGCGTCGGTCATCGTGTTCAGGCGGCCCGGTATGCCGGCGGTTCCACCTCGACGATGGCGCGACCGACGATCTCGGCTCCGGTCACACCGGCGAACTCGGACTCGGGGTCGACGATGATGCGGTGGGCCAGCACCGGCTCGGCGAGTTCACGCACGTCATCGGGGGTCACGAAGGTGCGGCCTGCGGCGATCGCCCACGTCTTGACGGCCCGTGCGAGCGCGAGCGCACCGCGGATGCTCACGCCGAGCGCGGCATCCTTGTCGTTGCGGGTCGCCGAAACGATCTCGCTCACGTAGCCCATGACGGAACCGTCCACGTGCACCTCACTGGCGAGCTTCGCCATCGTCACTATCGACTCGGAGGCGATGATCGGCTGGATGGCGGATGCGCGTGCGCGGTTCGACGAATCCATGAGCAGGCTCACCGTCGTGTCGTGGTCGGGATAGCCGAGCGAGGTCTTGATGAGAAAGCGGTCGAGCTGGGCCTCGGGCAGCGAGTAGGTTCCGGCCTGCTCAACGGGGTTCTGGGTGGCGATGACCACGAAGGGCGCACCGACGGGGTGGCCGACGCCGTCGACCGTGACCACGCCCTCCTCCATGACCTCGAGCAGCGCACTCTGCGTCTTGGGGCTGGCCCGGTTGATCTCGTCTGCCAGCACCACCGAGGCGAAGATCGGCCCGGGGTGAAACTCGAAGCGACCATTGCTCTGGTCATAGATGGTCACACCCGTGACATCCGAGGGCAGCAGGTCGGGGGTGAACTGGATGCGCGAGTGCGTGCCGTCCACCGTGTTCGCGAGCGCCTTGGCGAGCACGGTCTTACCCGTTCCCGGCACGTCTTCCAGCAGCACATGGCCGTCGGAGAGCATCGCGGTGAGCACGAGACGAATGGTGTGCTGCTTGCCCAGGATTGCCTGGTCGACGTTGCCGACCAACTGAGTGAATGCGGTCTGGAACCAGTCGGCCTGTTCCTGTGTTACTGCCATGTCATCTCTTTCTTGTCGTGTTTCATCACAATCCATTACTCGTCACCGGAAGCGAGTCCCAGCTGGTCGTGCTCGCCGTGAAGTCGACTTTTCCATTGAAAGCCACCTGAATGAGGTCGCTGTTGCGCCTGCCGAGGGTGCCGTAGCTGCAGACTGTTCCGCTGCCGCTCAGGGTGATGGAGCGGGAGCTCGCCCAGCCCGAGTCACCGTTGATGAGCGGCGTGATGACGTAGGTGTCGTATGGCACGTTCGAATAGCTGGCACAGAGCATGTGTCTGCCGTTGTTCGGCTGCCCCTTGACGACGGATGCGCTCGGCTTCTTCGGCGGGTCCGGCGGCTTGTTCGAGACGCCGAACTTCGCCGACGTCACGATGCCGCTCGTCTTTCCGCTGCCGTCATTGCGCGCCTGCACCTCGAAAGAGTATGTTCCAGCACCGACCGAGCGCGTATTCGTGCTCATCGCGTGCGTCCAGCCGCTCCATGGGTCAGTCGCAAACTTGTACCGATAGCTCACCGCTCCCCCACCGCTGGTGCTCGATGCACCCCAAGCCAAGTGCAGGGTTGTCGGCGCAAACCCACCGTTGTTTTTGATCGTCGCACTCGAGGGTGCACTCGGCGTTCCATACGGTATCACCGACGCGCTCGATGCTGAAGGCGCGCTCTGCCCGTCGGAGTTGACCGCCCGCACGGTGAAGTTGTACGAGTCGCCGTTCGTCAGGCCCGTCGCGGTGAACGTGCCCGGCCCGTTCATCGTGCCTAATCCCCCGTTTTTCCAGGAGATTCGGTACTGCGTCACCGTCTTGCCGTTGTCGCTCCTCGGTGCGGCGATGGTCATGGTCGCCGTCGCATCCGTGGCCTTCACGGTGCTCGGAGCGGGCGGCGCATCCGGAACATCGTGGATGGTGACGGTGAGCTGGCCGACCTGGTTGCGCTGCTTGTCCTTCGTACCGTCCTGCACCACGTACTGGATGTTGACCCGGCCGGTCGAGGCGGCCGTGCCGGCCTGCATTGTGATGGATGACGCCGTACGCGACACCGTGACACCGTTCGGGGCGCTCACCGCTGAGGCGCTGAGGATCACGAGCGGCTTGTTGGGGAAGGGGTTGATCCAGTAACCGGTTCCCACGGCATCGCTGAGCGTCACGCCGCCCGCGGTGCCGCGACGCAACTCGAGCTGCTGCGGCGCACTCTTCTGAGAGGCGACGGGGCGGGTCGATGACACGACCGTCACCTTCACCGAGCCGGGCACCGAGAACGCCTTGTACTTCATGGTGAAGGTGAGTTTTGCGGTTGCTCCGGGCTGCACACCGAGCGGGGCGGAGATGGTCAGCATGGATCCGCCGAGGCTCGCCACGACCGACGATGTGGCGCCCTTGAGTCCCGAATAGCTGAGCTGCTCGAGAACCTTCGGATTCGGGTGGTAGCTGGAATCGCGCAGATCGATCGTCTGCGCCTTCTCCCCCGCCTCGATCTTCACCGCGGGCGGCGTGAAGGTGGGCGCGACGTCACTCTGATCGGCGCTGCCGACCGTGATCGGCAGGGTGAGCAGGGTGAGGCGATCCGTCGTGGCGCCGTCATCGCGCCCGTCATTGACCTCGAAGGTGATGGCGGCAGGACCGCGGTAATCCTTCGCTGCTTTAAACGTCAGGGTCTGCGCATCCTGATACGGGGTCACCGTGCTGTTGGTGGCGGATGCCCCGTCCGGCCCGCTGAGCTTCGCCGACCGTTTCGAGGGAACGTCGATGATGTCGGAGAGCTTCCAGGTCTTTTCACCGTTCATCGTGACCACCTGCTGTGCAAGGTTGGCCTTGATGTGCGGCGGCGCGGTGGGCGCCTTGACCGGCGCAGGGCTGTTCGACGGCTTCGGTGTATTCGGCTTCTCGCCCGGTTTCGTCGGCTGCGGCTTCGAGCCGGGTTTGGCCGGAACGATGATGAAAGCCTTGCCCGCGAGCCCGCTGACGGTATCGGTGAGCGAATAGGTAATGGCCAGACGGTGGTCGGATGGCTTCACCACCACGGTGCCGTCACCGGCGACGCTAGCAGAATTCGCGTTCTCACCCTCGACGGCGACCGTCAAGTCACCCGCGAGGCCGGAAGGATTATGCGCCCCGCTCAACACGTCCACGGGAACGCTCGACCTCTTGGTCACCTGCTGCACGGTGAGAATGTGGTCAGCCGCGGTCGGATAGATCGGGGTGGCATCCTTCGTCACCAGCACCTGGATGAACGCCGTCGCCGAACCACCCTGACCATTGCTGATCTGGTAGCGCACCACGAAAGCGCCTTCCTGGGGCGGCGCAGTCACCAACACATTGCCGCCCGAAACCGTCGCCTTCAGCGGCAGCTGCACCTCGGGCAGCTTCGGCAGCAGACTGATCACGTAGCCATTGGGGTCGGAATCGTTCAGCAGCACGGGCACCGAAGCCACCTTGCCCGGCTTCACCTCGACGCGGTCGTCAACAGCCGTCGGCGGCTTGGGTGTAATCGGCCTCGGCACCACACCGATGTTCACGGTTCCGGTGGCCGTGGCGCCATAGACATCCCGCACGGTATAGGTGAAGGTTTCGGTGCCGAGCGACGTCGGGTACGCCTGATACGTGAACGAGGCGGTCGTCACATCCGCCACCCGGCCCAGCGTCGGCGCCGTCGCGATGCCGTCCAGGGTGACCGAGTCACCATCCGGATCGATGCCGTTGAGCGGAATGACGACCTCGACTGCCGAGCCGGCGAAGGCGCGTGCGGTGAGCTCCTCGGGCCGCGGTGGGCGATTCTTCACGCCGTCGTCGGCGGTGACGGTGAAGGTCACGGTGGCGGCCGCGATCTGCATGAACTTGTCGGTGATGCCGTAGCTGACGCTGTAGACACCGGCCTTGCGCGGGGCCTGGTAGCGCGCCAGGGATTCGCTCACGAAGGCGGTGCCGCCGGGGCCGGCCTTCGAGGTGTCCTTCAACGTCGCATCGAGCGTGAACGGCTCGTTGTCGGGAGAGCTGTCGTTGGCCAGCACCGGCACGCTGGCGATGTCTCCGGCGCGCACCGTCACCGCATCGTCTTCGGCGACGGGAGGCTGGTGGTTGACCAGCGGGGGGATGGGCACCACCGTAATGCCCGCGGTCGAGGTGGAGTAGCCATCCGAGATGGTATAGCTCAACTGCAGCTGACGAGCCAAGACACCGGGGGCGGTGATTCTGACGACCGCGTTGGCCAGCACCTCGACGTTGAGCCCGTCCGCGTCTGCACTGTCGCCTTTGCTGACGGACTGCACCACCAGCACGCGACCGGATGGCGAGACGTCGTTCTCGAGCAGGTTCACCGTGGTCGGCTCCCCCGGCCGCACGTACGCGATGTCTTTCACAGCGATCGGCGGCGCCCTGGTGGTCGGCGGCTCCGTCACATCCACGCGCACGACACCCTTACTCGTGTGCGAACCCGCGGCCAGGGTGTACGTCAGATAAAAAGCCCCGGCGGAATCGGAGTGCAGGGAGATGGTTCCGCGGTCCTGATCGACGGTGACGGCCGCCGCAGCGCCCTCGCTGAGCCTCGCGTCGACGAGCGAGAGCGGGCTGCCCGCCGGCGAGACATCGTTCTCGAGCGGATGAATGGTGACCGACGAGCCGCTGCGCGCCGTCGCGAAGTCGGGTACAGCCACCGGGTCGAGGGAGTCGGCGGGCTTGACGGTGACGTCCAGGTTTCCCGTCGCCGTGACGCGGCCATCCGAGATCGTGAACGCCACCTTCTTGGCGCCGGTCTGTCCGGTCTTGCTCGTGAAGGTGACGAAACCGTCCGGCGTGAACTGCACGGCATCCGCCGTCGTGGATGCCGCGCCCACCAGATAGATCGCGTCACCATCGGGGTCGATCCAGTCGTTCAGTACGTTGTACTGAATCGACTGGCCGACCTCAACCGTCGTCGTGCTCGTACGGGTCATCACCGGCGCGGCGTTGAGCGTGTTCGGCCTCAGCGTCACGTTTACCTGCGCCGTGGCATATGCCTTCCGGCCGTCGGTCATCGTGTATCTGAAGGAGACCGTCGACGATGCCGTTGCCGCCGGGGTGAACTGCACCGCCCTGCCGCCGTCGATGAGATCGAGCCGGCCCTGCCTGGCCTCGATCGGGTCGACCTTGGTGATGGTGAGAACGTCGCCGTCGGCATCCGTGTCGTTGCTGAGCAGCGGCAGAACCGTCGTGCGATTCGGGCGCACGCCGAAGGTGTCGGGCACGGCGACCGGCGGCTGGTTGATCGTCGCGCGGTGCGCGACAGCGTCTTCGAATGACGCCTTGACCGGGCGTTCCTTGCCCTTGTCGCCGTCTTTGGTCACCTGGTCGGGGTTCACCTGCGCCCAGTTGTTGACCAGCCGCATATTCGAGGAGACGATCCAGGCGTTGCCGTCCTGCAGATTGTTCAGGGCTATCACGCCGTGATTCACGCGAAAGACGACATCGTCGCCCTGCACCGCCTGTTCGATGTCCTGTGCGACGGGCTTCGCGCCATCGCAGGCGTAGAGGTATTTCTGCGCGCCAGCCCAGGCGCCGTATGCGCAGCCGTTCAGGTAGACGGGGGCCGAGACATTCCTCTCTCCCGTGACGGCACTCTGCAACTCGGCGTCGAGCGTCTGCGGCTTGTCGCCGTTCAGCGGCACCCGCAGCAGTCCTGTTCCCGTTGCGACGAGCGCCATTTCGCTCTCGGGCCCGGCCTGCTGGATGCGCAGACCCTTCGCCGGCAGCTTCTGCGCCGAGCCGCTCTCGGTGACGAGGGTGTTCGCGGCGGTGTCGAGCACAATGGGACGGTCGCCGACCGCCGAGAGTTGGTAGTGCTTCAGCGCCGGAAATGGTGCGGTCGTGACCATGGCGCCGGGGCGCTGAATCGTCACGAGCTTCTTCGAGCTCGGCGCGACAGCGAACACCACGCCCGACTTGCTCACCGTCACTTGAGCATTCGTGCCGAGTTTGGCGGCCGGCGGGGTTGCTGCCTGGTCGAAGGTGAGATGAGTGGAGGTGTCGAGCACCCAGAGCTCGCCCTGCGTCGAGAGGATCGCGAGGGTGTCATTGCCGTAGGCCAGCTGCGCGCCGACCGGAACCGTGATCTTCTCCGTCAACGATACGAACGCCGGATCGATGACCTGCACCGAGCCCTGCGAGGCATCCGTCAACAGCGTCGCCCCGCCATCCTGCAACACATCCAGACGGCTCGAAGAACCGTTCACTTTCGCGTCGAGTTCGCCGATCTGATGGTTGATGCGACCGCCCAAAAGCGCCTTACCGTTCGTCACCCACACGTTCCGCGTGTTCAGATTGACATCGGTGACGGGGTAGCCCGGGTGCAGCACGGCCAGCGACACCGGCACGCCGGCAAGCACGGCGAGCACGATACCGGATGCGAGAGCCTTGCGCCCGCGCAGCCACGACGTGAACGCCCCCACGAACTCCCCCGAATTCACAAACCTTGACTGCCCCTGAACGGGGGTGCTTTCAGAACCTCGATAACGCTAACACGCTCCGGCAACGCGTCAGCACTCGCACGGCATCGTCGAGGCCCTAGAAGTCGACGTAGTTGCTGGAGATACCGTCGACTTCCACGTGGCTGTTGGGACCGTTGCAGTACGGCCGCCACTGGGCCGTCTGCGTGTCGATGTAGCCATTTCCGTTTCCGTCGACCACGAAGTTGTTGATGGTGCGGATGTGGTCTGTATTGCACCAGTACGAAAGCGTGTGATTGTTGCCGGCCGGGAAGTGACTGACCGAGACGCGGTAATACTCGCATCCTGAGCTGCAGCCCGGTTGCGGTCCGGAGGGGTTGCCCGTTGCCAAGGTCACGGTGGGCGGTGGCGGGGAGACTGCAGCCGCCCCGGACCACGCGCTCCACTCGCTCCAGATGCCGCCCGTGTTCTGCTGGCGCACGCGGGCCTGCCACGCGCCGGCCCCGGCGCCTCCGGACGAGGCCGAGTTCGCCGTCGTTTGGCCGGTCGCGCCGGCAGCGCCGTTGAAGGCCAACTGCCATTCATATGTTCGCAATCCGCCACGGGTGTCTGCGGTGCCCCAACTCCACGTCAGCGTGGCCGGGCTGTAGCCGCTCGCGGAGATGCTCGGCGCACCCAGCGTGGCCGGGGTGCCGTAGGTGGTGATGGAATTGCTCGCAGCCGAGAGCGCGCTCCAGCCGTCCGAATTGTGCGCCCTCACCGTGAAGGTCGTGGGGGTGCCGTTCGTGACGGCGATGCCGTGAGTTCCCGCCGTGGTGAAGCTGACGGCCGAGCCGCCGTTGACCCGAACCTCGTACTTGTCGATCACCTTTCCGTTGTTGCCCGGCTCGCCGAAGCTCACCTTCGCGGCGCCGTCCCCATCGGCGGTCGCCGTGGGGGCACCCTGCTGGTCCGGAACGTCGTGGATAGTGACGGCGAACTGGCCGATCTGCACCCGTTGTGGATCCTTGGTGCCGTCCTGCACGTGGTACTGCACCGTCACGGTTCCCGCCTTCGCCGCGGTTGAGGCGAGAACGCTGATCGACGACGCGGTGTGCGAGACGGTGACGCCCGTCGGTGCGCTCACCAGCGTCGCATCCATGATCACGAGTGGGGTCTCCGGGAACGGGTTGATCCAGTAGTCAGTGCCGACGGCGTTGTCGAGCGTGACGCCGCCGGCCGTGCCCCGCTGCAGTTCCCTGGTCTGGGGAGCGTTCTTCTGCGAGGCCATCGGGCGCTCGGAGGAGACGACCTTCACGGTCACCGATCCGGGAATGGAGAAATTCTTGTAGTTCACGGTGAAGGTGAGCTTCACCGTGGTTCCGGGCTGCACGCCCAGCGGGGAGGAGAGCGTCAGTACCGAGCCGCTGAGACTGGCCGCGACATCTTTCGTCTGCCCGCCCAGGCCCCTATAGCTCAGGGCCGCGAGCACCGCGGGGTTCGGGTGATAGCTCGAATCGCGCAGATCGATGGTCTGCGCCTTTTCGCCGGCCTGGATCTTCACCTCCGGCGGAGTGAAGGTGGGCGGTACATCGCTCTGGTCGGCGCTGCCCACAGTGATGGGCAGGGTCAACAGCGTGATGCGGTCGGCGCTCTCGCCGGGGTCGCGGCCGTCGTTCACCTGGAAGGTGATGGCGGCGGGCCCCCGGTAGTCTTTTGCCGCAGCAAATCTCAGGGTCTGGGCATCGACATACGGCGAGACGGTGCTGTTGCTTGCGGATGCCCCGCCCGCGCTCGCGATTTTCGCGGGCCGCTTGGACGGCACATCGATGATGTCGGAGAGTTTCCAAGTCTTCGTGCCGTTCATCGTCACGATCTGCTGTGCCAGACCCGGCTTGATGCGCGGCGCTCCCGTGGGCGCCTTCGGCGGGGCGGTCGAACCGCTGTCGGGCGGCGTGGAGCCGGGCTTCGGCGGAACTATGACGAACGCCTTGCCTGCCAGCCCCGTGGTCGGGTCCGTGAGCGAGTACGTGACGGCGAAGCGCTGATTGCTTAATTTCACGACGAGCTCACCGCCGCCGCGGATGCTCGCGGCGTCGGCATGTGCGCCCTCCACCGCGACCTTCAGCTCGTCGACCAACCCGGAGGGGTTGCGCGCGCCGGAGTACAGGTTCACCGTCGCCGTCGACGTGCTCGTCAGCTGCCCGACGCTGACGACGTGATCGGCTGCCGTCGGGTAGACGGGCGTGGCGTTCCTGGTGACCACCACCTGGATGAACGCGGTGGCCGAACCCCCCTGGCCGTTGGTGATCTGGTAGCGCACGACGAACGCCCCCTCCTTCGGCGGCGCCGTCACCAGCACATTGCCTCCGGAGACCTTCGCCTTGAGAGGCGCCTGCACCTCGGGCAGCTTCGGCAACAGGCTGATCACGTAACCGTTGGGGTCGGAGTCGTTCAACAACACCGGCACGGACGCCGTCTTGCCCGGCTTCACCTCCACCTTGTCGTCCACGGCCGTCGGAGGCTTCACGGTCGACGGGCGCGGCACCACACCGATGTGCACCGTTCCGACGGCGGTCTTGCCATAGACATCCCGCACCGTGTAAGTGAAAGTGTCTGTACCCAGCGACAGCGGGTACGCCTGATAGGTGAACGAGGAGGTCGTCACATCCGCCACCCGGCCGAGCCCCGGTGCGGTCTTGATGCCGTCGAGGGTGACGGAGTCGCCGTCCGGGTCAATGCCGTCGAGCGGAACGTCCACCTCGACGGCGGAGCCGGCGAATGCCCGTGCCGTGAGTTCCTGCGGCACCGGGGCACGGTTGGTCTTCGCGTTCGCGGCCGTGACGGTGAAGGTCACCGTGGCGGTCGCCGCCTGCTTGAACTTGTCTGAGATGCCATACGTGACGCTGTAGACCCCGGCCTTCTGCGGTGCCTGGTAGCGCACGGACGTGCCGCTCACGAAGGCGTCGCCCCCCTTGCCTGCCTTGGCGGTGCTCTTCAGGGCGGCATCGAGGGTGAACGGCTCGTTGTCCGGCGAGGTGTCATTGGCCAGCACCGGCACGGTGACGATATCACCGGCGCGCACCGTTGCCACGTCATCCACGGCCACGGGCGGCTGGTGGTTCACGAGTGGCGGAATGGGAACGACGGTGATGCCCGCGGTCGAGGTGGAGTAGCCATCCGAAATCGTGTAGCTCAACTGCACCTGCCGCGCCAGCACACCGGGCACCGTGATGCGCACGACCGAACTGGCCAGCAGCTCGACGTTGACGGCATCGGCATCGGCCCCCTTGGTGAGCGACTGCACCACAAGCACGCGACCGGATGGCGACACATCGTTCTCGAGCACGTTCACCGTGCTCGGCTCCCCCGGCCGCACATAGGCGATGTCCTTCACCGCGATGGGCGGTGTCTTGGTTGTCGGCGGGTTCGCGACATCCACCCGCACGACCCCCTCGCTCGAGTGCGAGCCGGCGATCAGTTTGTAGGTGAGGTAGTAGGCCCCCGGAGCCGAGGCGCTGAAGGTGATGGTCGAGGTGCCCTGGTCGCTCGTGACGGTTGCCGCCTTACCCTCGCTCAGCTTCGCGCCGACGAGCGAGAGCGGGCTTCCGGCAGGTGACAGGTCGTTTTCGAGCGGGTGAATGGCCACCGCTTCGGCGGTCAGCGCTGTTGCGAAGTCGGGAACCGCGACGGGATCGAGCGAATCGGCCGGCTTCACCTCAACCAGCAGTTTGCCCGTCGAGCTCGTTCGGCCATCGGAGACGGTGAATGTCACCTGCTTCGAACCGGTCTGACCGGTCTTGCTCGTGAAGGTGACGAAACCGTCCGGGGTGAATTGCACCGTGTCCGCTGTCGTGGATGCCGCACCCACCAGATAGATCGCGTCACCATCCGGATCAATCCAGTCGTTCAGCACGTTGTACTGAATGGACTGGCCCACCTCGAGCGTTGCACTGCTCGATCGTGTCGCCACTGGCGCCTTGTTGACGGTGTTCGGCCGCACAGAGACGTTCACCTGGGCGGTCGCGTAGGCGTCGCGGCCATCGGTGATGGTGTATCGGAACGATACCGTCGTCGATGCCGTCGACGCGGGCGTGAACTGCACCGACCTACCACCGTCGATCACATCGAGCCGGCCCTGTGCCTTCTCGATCGGGTCGACCTTCGTGATGGTGAGAACGTCACCATCGGCATCCGTGTCGTTGTTGAGCACGGGCAGAATCGTGGTGCGGTTCGGGCGCACGCCGAACGAATCGGCTACCGCGACCGGCGCCTGATTCACCGTGGTGCGATGCGCGACGGCGTCTTCGAAGGATTGTTTGACCGGCCGTTCCTTGCCCTTGTCGCCGTCCTTGGTGACGATATCCGGGTTCACCTGCGCCCAGTTATTCACCAGGCGCATGTTCGAGGAGACCAGCCAGGCGTTGCCGTCCTGTAGGTCGTTCAGGGCTATCACGCCGTGATTCACCCGAAAGACGAGTTCGCTGTTCTGTACCGCCTGGTCGATGTCACGTGCGACGGGCTTGGCACCGTCGCACGCGTAGAGATACTTTTGCGCGCCCGCCCATGCGCCATACGCGCAGCCGCCCAGATAGACGGGTGCCGAGACCGCGTCCTCGCTCGTGACAGCGCCCCGCAGCTGCGCGGTGATGGTCTGCGGCTTGTCGCCATTGAGCGGCACGCGCAGCAGTCCGGTTCCCGTTGCCACCAGGGCGGCCTCGCTGTCGGGGCCCGCCTGCTGGATGCGCAGGCCCTTCGAGGGCAGCGCGTGGCCGGCGCCGTCGGAGGTGACGAGGGTATTGGCATCGGTGTTCAGCACCACCGGGTGGTCGCCGACGGCGGAGAGCTGGAAGTGTTTCGCGAGAGGCATCGGCGTGCTTGTCACCGCCGCCCCCACGTGCTCAATGGTGTATAGCTTCTTCTTCGTGGGCGAGACGCCGAAAACCATGCCCGACTTGCTCACGGCCACCTGGGCATCCGGGCCGAGCTTCACGGCTGGCGGGGTCGCCGACTGGTCGAAGGTGAGATGCGCTGAGGTGTCGAGCACCCAGAGTTTGCCCTGTGGCGACAGGATGGCGAGGGTGTTCTCACCGTAGGCGAGCTGCGCTCCGACGGGCACCGTGATCTTCTCCGTCAGTGACACGAAAGCGGGGTCGATGATCTGCACGGTGCCCAGCGAGGCATCCGTCAGCAGCGTTGCCCCGCCATCCTGCAGCACGTCCAGGTGACTCGACGAGCCGTTCACCTTGGCGTCGAGCTCGCCGATCTGATGGTTCAGGCGACCGCCCAACAGCTCGTGCCCGTTGGTCACCCACACGTCACGCGTGTTGAGATTGACGTCGGTGACGGGAAAGCCCGGATTCAACACGGCCAGTGACACCGGCACGCCGGCGAGCAATGCAAGCGCAATCGCGGATGCGACGGCCTTGCGACCGCGCAGCCACGAAGACACCATTCCCCCGGATCCCCTCATTTAATCGGCCTCACAGTCAGCGCGGTGCATCACGGTTTGAAATTCATGGTGTTGCTCGTGACGCCGTCGACCTTGACGTAGGTGTTGTAACCGCACCGGAAGTGTGAGCCATTCTCGGAGTTGAAGGAACCGGAGCCGTTGCTGCCCGCCTTGATCGTGTCG
Source organism: Leifsonia sp. Root112D2 (assembly GCF_001424905.1). NCBI lineage: Bacteria > Bacillati > Actinomycetota > Actinomycetes > Micrococcales > Microbacteriaceae > Leifsonia > Leifsonia sp. Root112D2. Next base: position 2,283,477 of record NZ_LMCU01000001.1, on the reverse strand, counting down.
GTGTACGACACGGCAGACGGCCCAGGGCAATAATAGTGAATCGTGTAGGAGCCCTTCGCAAAGTGCGCGATTGTGACCTTGTAATACGAGCAGCCAACGTTGCAGCCGCTTCCAACGAAAGAGGAACCCTTGGCGATGGTGACCGCCCGCTTTGGCACGGGCGTCTTGTTGATCTGCCAGACATTCGAGGCCGCGCTCCGGCCGACCTTTCCGCTGCCCACGTTCCTGGCGCGAACTGTGAATGAGTGCTTTCCCACTGCGGCCTTGCGCGTCGCGGTTTTCGCCGTCGACCACGTGCTCCAGTTGCCGCTGTCGAAACTGTAGGAGTACTGCACCGGGCCGCCACCGGTCACGCTGGGTGCGCTCCAGGTCATGCTGAGGCTCGTCGCGTACTGGTCGGAGCCCTTCAGGGAGACGTTCGTCGGGGCGCTCGGCGTGCCGTACGGCGTGACGCTTGCACTGAGGGACGACCATGCTCCCCAGCCGTCGGCGTTGTGCGCACGAACCTTGAATGAGTACCGCGTTCCATTGCTCAGCTTTGTGGCCGTGAATGTTCCGGTTCCGGTCGTGGCGCTTCCGCCGTTCCACGCCACCTGATAGGAGTTGATCGCCTTGCCGTTGTCGCTGCGCGGCGCCGAGATCTGCATGGTCGCCTGGGCGTCTGAGGCCTTGACATTCGAGGGCGCAGGCGGCTGATCGGGAACATCGTGGATGCTCACGGTGAGCTGGCCGATCTGCACACGCTGCGGGTCCTTCGTGGCGTCCTGCACGTGGTACTGAATGTTCACGCGGCCGGCCGCAGCGGCGGTACCCGCCTCGACGGTGATCGACGATGCCGTGTGCCGCACGGTGACGCCCTTCGGCGCGCTGACGGCGGTGGCGTCGAGAATGACCAGCGGCTTCTCGGGGAATGGGTTGATCCAGTAGCTGTCTGAGACGGCATTGTTCACCGTGACGCCGCCGGCCGTGCCACGTTTGAGCTCACGCTGTTGCGGCGCATTCTTTTGGGAGGCGACCGGCCTGGTCGACGAGACCACCCGCACATTGACCGAACCCGGAATTGAGAAGTTCTTGTATGTCACGGTGAATCTCAGCCGCGCCGTGGCACCCGGCTGCACGCCGAGGGGCGAGGAGACCGTGAGCTGGGAGCCGCTCAGGCTCGCCGCGACGTCCTTCGTCGCTCCCGTGAGGCCGTGGTAGCCGAGCTGGCTCAGTACCTGCGGGTTGGGGTGGAAGCTCGAGCTGCGCAGGTCGATGGTCTGAGGTTTCTCGCCCGCCTCGATGGTGAGGTTCGGCGGCGTGAAGGTGGGCGGAACATCGCTTTGGTCGGGGCTTCCGACGGTGATCGGAAGGGTCAGAAGGGTAATGCGGTCCTTCGTCGTTCCCGGATCCTTGCCGTCATTGACCCGGAAGGTGATGGCGGCTGGCCCACGGTAATCCTTGGCCGCGGCGAAGGTCAGTGTCTGCGCATTCACGTACGGGGAGGTACCTGTTCCGTGGGACGATGACGTTCCGCCCGCGCCCGTCATGCTGAAGGAACGCCCCGACGGCACGTCGATGATCTGTGACAGCTTCCAGGTCTTCTCACCGTTCATGGTGACCACCTGTTGTGCGAGGCCCGGCTTGATGTGCGGTGGAGCGGTGGAGGCGTCGGCCGATCCGGGTTTCGGCGGCACGATGATGAAGGCCCTGCCGGCCAGCTTGCTCGCGGGATCGGTGAGCGAGTAGGTGATGGCCATGCGGTGCGCACCCGGCGTCACGGTGACGGTGCCATCGTTGCCGACCTTCGCCGCGCCCGCGTGAGGGCCCTCGACGGCCACCGTCAGATTGCCGACCGGTCCCGAGGGGTTCAGCGCCCCCTCGAGCACGTCGACGCCGACGCTGCTCTTGCCCGCGAGCTGGCCGATCTCGATCACATGGTCGGCTGCGGTGGGGTACACGGGTGTGGCATCCTTCGTCACCAGCACCTGGATGAACGCCGTCGCCGAACCACCCTGACCGTTACTGATCTGATACCGAATGACAAACGCGCCCTCGGTCGATGGCGCCGTCACCAACACGTTGCCGCCGGAAACTTTCGCCCTCAACGGAGCCTGCACCTCGGGCAGCCTCGGCAGAAGGCTGATCACGTAGCCGTTGGGGTCGGAGTCGTTCAACAGGACCGGCACCGAGGCAACCTTGCCCGGCTTCACCTCCACACGATCATCCACGGCCGTCGGCGGTTTCACGGTCGACGGCCTCGGCACGATGCCGATGTGCACGGTGCCGGTCGCGCTCTTTCCATAGGTGTCGATGAGTGCATAGCTGAACGTGTCCGTACCCACGGAGGTCGGATACGCCTGGTAGGTCAGCGAGGTAGCCGTCGTCTTGGTGATGCGGCCCAGTGTCGGCGCGCTCTGCACCCCGTCGAGCGAGACGGAGTCACCGTCGGGATCAAGCCCGTCGAGAGGAATAACCACGTCGACGGCCGCTCCCGCGAATGCTCGCGCCGTCAGCTCCTGGGGCTGCGGCGCCCTGTCCTTCTCCTTGGATGCCGCAAGCACCGTGAAGGTGACCGTCGCCGTCGCCGTCTGGTTGAACTTGTCGGTGATGCCATAGCCGACCGTGTAGACACCCGCCTTGTTCGGTGCCTGATAGCGCACGACCTTCTTGCTGATGAACGCCTCGGCTCCCGCGCCCATCTTCGAGGTATTCTTCAGCGCGGAGTCGAGGGTGAACGGCTCGTTGTCGGGCGAACTGTCGTTGTCGAGAACGTGCACGGTGGCCACGTCTCCGGCACGCACCGTCACGGCATCCGGCTCGGCCACCGGCGGCTGGTGATTGACCAGCGGCGGGATCGGAACCACGGTGATTCCCGCCGTCGAGGTGGCGTAGCCATCCGAGATCGTATAGCTCAGTTGCACCTGGCGCGCGAGCACACCCGGGGCCGTCACCCTGATGACCGAATTCGCGAGCACCTCGACATTGAGGGAATCGGCATCCGCCCCCTTCGCCACGGATTGCACGACGAGCACGCGACCGGATGGCGACACGTCGTTGTCGAGTACGTTGACGGTGCTCGGCTCCCCCGGTCGCACGTATGCGGTGTCCTTGACCGCTATCGGCGGCTTCTTCGAGGCCGGCGGATCGCTCACGTTGACGAGAACGAGACCCTGCGTGGTGTGGGAGCCTGCGGCAAGCGTGTAGGTGAGGTAGTAGGCGCCCGTCGCGTTGGCCTCAAAACTGATGGTCGAGCGGTCCTGGTCGGCTGTCGCGGTGGCGTCCGTACCGTTATCGGCCTTGGCCCCCAGCAGTGAGAGGGTGCCGCCGGACGGCGAGAGGTCGTTCTCGAGGGGGTGGATGACCACGCTCGATCCCGTGAATGCTGTCGCGAAGTCGGGCACGGCCACCGGATCGAGCGAGTCCGCCGGCTTTACATTGACCGTGAGCTTGCCGCTGGCGGTGGTGCGACCGTCGGAAACCGTGAAGGCCACCTCTTTCGACCCGCTCTGCCCGGTCTTGCTCGTGAAAGTGACGAAGCCGTCCGGCGTGAACTGTACAGCGTCGGAGGTGGTGGCAGATGCACCGACAAGGTAGACGTCGTCGCCGTCGGGGTCGATCCAGTCGTTCAGCACGTTGTAGCGAATCGACTGGCCGACCTCGACGGTCGCGGTGCTCGACCTGGTGGCGACCGGGGCGTCATTGACCGTGTTCGGCCGCAGAGTCACGTTGACCTGCGCCGTGGCGAACGCCTGACGCCCGTCGGTGATCGTGTACCGGAACGAGACCGTGGAGGATGCCGTCTGCGCCGGCGTGAATTGCACGGCCCTGCCGCCGTCGATCACGTCGAGCTTGCCTTGCCTGGCCTCGACGGGATCGACTGTCGTGATGGTGAGCACATCGCCATCGGGGTCAGTGTCGTTGCTCAACACGGGAAGCACCGTCGTTCGCGCGGGTCGCACGCCGAAGTTGTCGGCGACGGCGACGGGCGGCTTGTTCACCGTGGTTCGATGCGCCACGGCGTCTTCGAACGACGCCTTGACGGGGCGCTCCTTGCCGGTCTGGCCGTCTTTGGTGACGACATCTGGATTCACCTGTGCCCAGTTGTTGACGAGTCGCATATTCGAGGAGACCAGCCAGGCGTTGCCGTTCTCCAGGTTGTTCAGCGCAATCACCCCATGGTTGACGCGAAACACCAGGTCACTGCCCTGCACGGGCTGGTCGATGGCCTGGGCCACCGCTTTGCCGCCCTGGCAGGCGTAGAGATACTTCTGCGCGCCCGCCCAAGCGCCATAGTCGCAACCGTTCAAAAATACCGGTGCGGAGACATCCTTTTCACTCGTGATGCCGCGCTCGATCCGTGCCGGAACCGTGGCGATGTCGCCGCCGCCGAGCGGCACCCGCAACAAACCCGTCGCCGTCGCCACCAGGGCTGTGTCGCTGTCCGGGCCCGCCTGCTGGATGCGCAGCCCCTTCGCCGGCAGCTTCTCGGCCGAGCCGTTCTCGGTGAGGAGGGTATTGGCGGAGGTGTCCAACACCACCGGATGATCGCCCACCGCCGAGAGCTGATAGTGCGTGAGTGCCGCAAACGCGACAGTTTTCGCCTGGGCGCCCGGGGTATCGATCGTGTAGAGCTTCTTCGTCGTGGGCGACACGGCGAAGACCGTGCCCGACTTGCTCACCGTCACCTGGGCATCCGTGCCGAGCTTCGCATCCGCGGTCGTCGTTGACGCGTCGAACTTGAGGTGTTCAGAGGTGTCGAGCACCCACAGCTTTCCCTGAGTCGAGAGGATCGCCAGCGTGTCCTTGCCATACGCCAACTGAGCACCCACCGGCACCGTGATCTTCTCCGTCAACGACACGAACGCGGGATCGATGACCTGCACGGTGCCCTGCGAGGCATCCGTCAACAACGTTGCCCCGCCATCCTGTAACACGTCCAGATGCCCCGAGGAGCCGTTCACCTTGGCATCGAGCTCGCCGATCTGATGATTGATACGTCCACCCAGAAGCGACTTACCATTCGTCACCCAGACGTCACGCGTGTTCAGATTCACATCGGTGACCGGATAACCCGGATGCAACAGGGCCACAGACACCGGGATACCGGCGAGCACGGCAAGCACGACGCCGGATGCGAGGGCCTTTCGCCCGCGCATCCACGACGACAACGCCCCCACGTCTCACTCCCCACGACCGCTCGTTCGCCCCCCGAAAGGGGCGGCGGAAAACCTCGACAACGCTAACACGGCTTCCCGGTGCGTTCCAGAGCGTGGGCGGCGGGAATCCTCGGGCCGCTCAGACGTCGTCGGTGTCGCGCGGCCACTCGAGCATGGGTAGATCTTCGTTGCTGACCAGGTGCGTGGCCACCGCGTACTCCACCAGGCGTGCACGCCTGTTGCTGGCCAGCTTGCCCTTGCCTCCGCGCAGCCCGGAGACCCCGATCTTGTCGAGTTTGTCGCACACATTGTCGAGTTTGCGATTGAAGGTGGTCATGCTCCAGCCCAGCCGCTTCGCGGCATCCGCCGAGGTGGGCATGGTGCCGCGACCGGGCACCTGCTGGGTGAGGATGTCTTCGGCGAGCGAGAGGATCAGCTGCTTCTGCGAGACGGTCAGCGTCACCGGCATGATGGTGGTGGAGCCCGCCGTCGTGTTCAGCGAGACCGAGGTGTTGAAGTAGTCGTCCTCGGCCTGGATGGCGAAGTCGTAGGTGGTGGAACCCGCGCTGAACATGACATGCATCTTCTGGAAGACCAGCGGCAGCTTTGCGCCGGGCGCGAGCCATGCCTGCACGGTTCCGGTGGTGTCGGTGACGGTTGCGGAGAGCAGATTGCCCACATTGCCCAGCCACCACATGTCGAAATCCTTATAGATGCGCAGAAACTGCCGGTGCAGGTACGGGTTGTCGTCGATGGCCAGGTCGCCCTCGCGACCGATCATGAAATCGTGGCTCTCGTCGACGGTGAACCACTCGCCGCAGAACTCGACCTTCAGGGGTTTCACTTGTCGCACACCTTCAACGGATTGGGCGAGGTCTGCCCGTCGCGCAGCACAACGATATTGATGCAGACGCGCGAGCCCGGCACCACCCCCGTCACGACGGCCTTCGGTTCGACGACAAGGTTCTTATTGTCCGGCGTCTCAGCCGCGGCCCAGAGGTATTTGTCGTCCTTCTGCGGCTTCGGGTTCGTCCAGACGAACGTCACCGATTTACCGTCGGCGCTGGGCGTTGCCGTGCCCTTCTTCGGCGAGGGAATCGTGGAGATGTCGAGACCGCCCCCACCACCCTGAACCGGATCGGGGCCGGTGGTCTGTTTCGGATCGCCGCCGAGCGTGGGCAGAAGTACGGCGGCCGTGACCCCACCGGCCACGAGCAGCACGGCCACGATGCAGGCGATGAGGATGCCGAGGCGACGGGTTCCGTGCGCGGCATCCGTCACGGGCGCGTGCTCGGCCGGCAGCACCTCTGCCTCGGCTGGCGCCCGGCGCGGCCGCATGACCGTCTGTTCGACGCTCACCGGGGTGCGCAGGCGAGTGGACTCCTGCGGACTTTCGGGCACGGGTGTCGCGGCTGCACGGGCGACGGGGCGCTCAGGCTTATCGGTGTTGCCCGGCTTCTGAACCGCGATGGTGGAGACCGAGCGAACCCGGGTCTCGTCGGCGTCCTCTCCGCCCTCCGGGCGCGCCTCCGGCGTGACCACGAGGTTGGGCACCTCGATGCTGGTGGGCGTGTAACCGAGCTCGAGCTCGACGCGCTGCAGCGCACGAGCGAAGTCGACCGCGCTGGAGAATCGGTCGGTACGGCGCGTGGCCATACCCTTCTGCAGCACGGCGACGAGCGACCGAGGAATGTCCTCGCGCCCGATGGGCGTGATCACGCCGCGCTCGATGCGCCCGATCAGGTCGAGGGTTCCGTTCGAGCGGCCGACGACCTCGAACGGCGTTCGCCCGGCGAGCAGGGTGTGGATCGTGGCCGCGAGCGAGAACACGTCGCTGCGCACATCCGGCTGCGGTTCGTCTTCGAACATCTCCGGCGGTGACCACGGCACGCTCATGCCCACGGATTGGCCCGACCCGGTGCCGGTGTCAGTGGCCTGTTCCCGAATCTTCTCCGCCGTGGTGGTGTGTACCGGCAGCTCTTCCTCGAGGGTGGACGAGATGCCGAAGTCTGTCAGCGCCGGCCAGCCGAAGGCGTTCGTGAGCACATTGGCCGGTTTGATGTCCCGGTGCAGGATGCCCGCCGAGTGCGCGGTCGCGATGGCACTGGAGAGGCGCACCCCCGTGCGCAAGGCATCCTCGACGCTGAAGGTATCGCGTTTGTAGCGGTCGGCCAGGCTGGGGCCGGAGCAGTACTCCATGACGAAATACGGCCGGGCGTCGGATGCGACATCCGCGTGATAGATCGTGACGATATACGGGTGCGCAGACAACTGCGCCATGAGGTTGGCCTCGGCGACGAACTGGGCACGCGTGGCCGCATTCAGTTCCTCGGTGAGCAGCACCTTGACCGCCACCTTGCGGCGCGGCAGCTGCTGGTCATAGAGGAACACGTCGGAGAACCCGCCGGAGCCCAGAACCTTGACATAGTCATAGCCGGGAAGCTCGGGTGGCTGGGAGGCGGCCCGGCGCATCACTCTTCACACACCGTCATGCTCACTCCCCCGCCCAGGTCGACGACGGTGCCCACTATCACCGAGGTCGGCTCGCCCTGCCGAAGCTTCTGCGGCGCCTTACCGGGCAGCACCACTATCGTGCCGTTGCGCGAGTGCAGATCTGTCACGACCACGGTGTCCCCCTCGACGGAAAGCTGCACGTGATTGCGCGAGATGTCCTGATCGGCGCTGCCGACCGTCACCAGACGCGGCATGTGCCCGCCGGAGACCTTGCTGACGCTCGGTGCGCGCCCGATGAGCACCGGCTGCCCCAGATATTCCTTGGTTCCATTCATGAGGGTGAGGTAGAAATCCGGACTCTTCGGCGCTTCCGGTGCGGCGTTGTCCTCGCCGGGCGCATCGGCACCCTTCTTCTTCCCCGACGCGTCGCGCTTGGCCTTCCTGCCCTTGCGCAGCTTCTGGATGTCTCCACTGAAGACGGTGAGGCCGTCGTGATCGCCCTCCGCCTCGCCCAGCGGGTCAGCCCCGGTGACGAAGGCGGGGAGATCGATCTTCTTGCTCTGCACGTCGACCTCGTCGGGCTCGGCTTCTTCGCCGGCGCGCACGGCCGCGTCTTCGACGCTGCGCATCTGGGTGGCGCCGAAGAGATGGTCATAGCCGGACTGCTCGTCGATGGATGCCTCCGCGTCACCCCGTACCGCGTCGCCCGGGGCCGCGTCGCCCTCGGCGCAGGGAGCCTCGACGATCGTCTCCTCGCTCGCGCGCTCCTCGTGCGAATCGGGCGTGGCTGTCGGTTCGGGTGCGGCTGGTGGTTCGGCTGCATCGACGACCGGCACCTCGGCGGTCGGCACCTGTGCTGGTGTGGCTGCTGCGCGAGGCGGCAGCACAACCGTATGGTCGGCATCCGCTTCACCGTATGAGCCCAGACGCAGCCCGCTGACCCACGAGGCGCCCTCGGCCAACGGCAGGAACACGGCGTCGGATACCTGCGGTGCGTCTCCGCACTGCAACCGAAAACCCGTGACACCGGAGACAGACTGCTCGAACCACGTCGAGACGGCTGCGCCGGAAAGGTCGCGATCTCCGGCGACGGTGTCGAGGGAGAGGCTCACATCCCCGCGCAGAATGCAGCGCACACTCGCCGGTGCGGCAATCGGGTCGCCCTCCCACTCCACGAGGGCGAACGGCGGCGTGGCCGACAGTCCCTTCTTCGTGAGCGATTCGAGCGAGGTACGCAGGCCGTCCGGGCGCGCGATTGAATCCCAGAGCGCACGGATGTCTGCCGTCGAGAACGCATCCTGACTGTTCACGACCAGCAGTCGTCCCGCGGCAACCACCGCGAGCCAGCCCCCTGCTGCCGCATGTTGAACCTCAAGCACGACTCTCGCCCCTACCCTCTCGGCCTGGTGTCTTCGAGGAATTCATGCGCGGTCGCCGGTCGGTCCCGGGTCGAATCCGGATCGTCGGCGACATCCCCCGCCTGCGATTCAACCACGATTACCGTCACATTGTCCCGCCCACCAACCTCGAGCGCGGCGTCAACCAGAGCGTCGGCGACGCTCGCGGCATCCGTGTGGCCGGCACCGGTATCGGCCAGAATCATGGCGATGGCCTCGTCGTCGAGCTCTTTGCAGAGTCCGTCTGAACAGATCAGGAACGTCTGCGTGCCCGTCACCGGCAGCAACCAGACGTCCACCTCAATGGTGTCATCGGCACCCAGCGCGCGCGTGATCACATTGCGTTCGGGGTGGATGAGCGACTCACCGACGCTGATCGCACCGGCATCCAGAAGCTCCTGCACGGCAGAATGATCGACGGTCAGCTGGCCGAGCGTTCTGCCGTCCCAGCTGTACACCCGCGAATCGCCCACGTTGACGACCATCCAGCGCGGCTCGTCGTCGGCGTGCACCTGCACGACGCCGGTGAGCGTCGTTCCGGCCACGGCCACGCCCGAGTCATCAACGGTGGAGAGGGCACGAACGGCATCGTTGGCAGCGTGTACGGCCGCAACCACCTCGTCGGGGCTGGGGTCGTATCCTGCCGGCAGAAACTCTCCGAGCACCCGCACGGCGGCCTGGCTCGCCTTGTCGCCACGAGCGTGGCCGCCCATCCCGTCCGCCACCAGAAATGCCGGAGTTCTCGCCACGAAGCTGTCTTCATTGACCTTGCGCACACTGCCCACATCGCTGCGTGCACTTGCCTCGACGTTCACGTTCACTGACCCTTTTCCTCCTGAGACTGCTGTGCGCCCCCCGTATGCGGGTCACTCTGTTCTAGACCATTCTTACCTGCATGACGGGTATCCCACTGCAACTTCAACAGACTCGCGACGGTAGCAACCGTCATCGCCGCAACAATGACGATGAGCGAGGTCCAGGTTCCGATGTCGGGCGCCCACTCAAAAGGCCGGCCGTCGTTCAGGAATGGTACGGCATTCGCGTGCATCGCGTGAAAGACCAGTTTGACGCCGATGAAGGCGAGGATGAACGCGATGCCGTAGGAGAGGTACGCCAGCTTCTCCAGAAGGTGGCCGAGCAGAAAGTACAGCTGCCGCAGCCCCATGAGGGCGAAGATGTTCGCCGTGAACACGATGAACGGGCTCGTGGTGATGCCGAAGATCGCGGGAATCGAATCGAGGGCGAACAGCAGATCGGTGGTGCCGAGTGCGAGGAACACGATGATGAGCGGGGTGAGCATGCTGCGGCCGTTCACCGTCGTGCGCAGCTTGAATCCGTCGTACTGTTCGGAGATGCGCAGCCTGCGTCGCAGCATCCGAACGATTGCGTTGTCTTCGCTCTCGTCCGACGGGTGCGCGAACAGGCCGTGAACGGCGGTGTAGAGCAGGAATGCACCGAAGAGATAGAAGATCCAGGCGAAGTTCGCGATGAGTTGAGCCCCGACCAGAATAAAAATTCCGCGTAGTACGAGCGCGACCACGATGCCCACCATGAGCACCTCTTGCTGCGAGGATCGCGGCACCTTGAAGCGGCTCATGATCACCACGAACACGAACAGGTTGTCGATGCTCAGGCTGTATTCGGTGATCCAGCCGGTGATGAATTGCCCCGCGTGCTCGGCGTCGCCGAGCAGAAATATCAGCAACGCAAAGAGGAGAGCGAGCGCTACGTAGAACGAGATCCACAGTGCGGCCTCGCGCGGCTTCGGCACGTGCGGTCGTTTGATGATCAGGGCAAGGTCCGCCACAAGAATCACAATCAGGACGATGAAGGATGTGATCTCGAAACAGAGCGGAAGGGCGAGTTCCATGGGTTCCTCTCTTCGGGCACGCTCACGCGCGATGGCCCGAAAGTCTCTCCCGCACCCATGATGGTGCCGCCGCCCCCGGGGCCGCGATGACACGACCCGTACTGACGAGAATGGCGTGGGCGCACGGTGCGCGCCCTCCGGAATACTCCCCTTCGATTGCGCAAGTCTAACCGGTGGCTGTGGGCCTCTCCCACTCCGTGAGTCTGCGCTTCTTCCCCCGGCTCAAGACTCCGGGCCGTTTGCCGGCAGACTGATGTCGAATCGGCATCCTCCTGCGATGTTTCTGACGGCGATGGCCCCTTGATGCGCAGTGACGATGCCGTGCACTATCGCGAGTCCAAGTCCTGCGCCGGCGGAGCCGAACGCATCCCCCGGGCCGCGGGCCGCACTCGAGCGCCAACCGGGCTCGAATATCTTGGACAGGTCGTGCTCGGAAATGCCGCCTCCGCTGTCCTGCACCGACAGCACGGCGCTGCCCGCGCCATCCGGTTGCGCGCTGATGGAGACCTCGGCGCCGGCCGGTGAATGCTGGATGGCGTTCATCAGCAAGTTCCCCACCACGCGGGTGAGTTCACGGGCGTCGCCGAGCACGCTGAGGCCCTCCGCGGTGCTTTCACGCAGCGTGATAGACCGGGACGCGGCAAGGGTTGCAACGTCGGCAACCGCATCGCTGACCAGGTCGTATACCGAAATCGGCTCAAGCGCGAGCGACAGGGTGCCGGATTGAATCTTCGACAGCTCGAACAGGTCATCGACCATGCCCGAGAGATGCTCCACCTGGAGGCGCATCTGCCGGTGGAAGCGTTGTGGGTCCTCAGCCATGCCATCTTCGAGCGCCTCCGCCATCGCTCGCAGGCCGGCCAGAGGAGTGCGAAGGTCGTGCGAGATCCAGGCGATCAGCTCCCGCCGGGAGGCATCCATCGCGGCTACCTCCTCGCGGGATTCGGCAAGTCTGCGGCTCGTCTCGGCAAGGTCGGCAGCAAGGTCACCGAACTCGGCGTTTTGACTGTCGTCGGCTGTGAACTGGATGCGCTGCCCCTCGCTGATCGAGCGAGTGATTTCACGCAATCGAACGGCGTTTCGAGTGAAGGCCCGCCCGAGCACCAAGGCCACCCCCAGCGAGACCAGCGCGGCGACACCCGCGACATAAAAGGTGACGACCAGATCGTGTGGCGACAGGTACATCTCCTGTGCGACCGCAATCATCCCGACGGTGACAGAGACGATGGCGGTTGCCACGACGACGCAGAGCTGGGCGAGCAACGGTGCGCGGCGCGCGAGGCGTAACACCGCCAGGCCGAAAGCACCGATCACGAGGGCGCACACCAGCGCTATCGAAAGGATCGCGACGAGATCGGAAAATGGAATCACGATGCTGTCACTTCCAGTCGATATCCAACGCCCCACACCGTGCGGAGGATGGTGGGTCTTGTCGGATCGTCTTCGATCTTTTCGCGCAGCCGTCGTACCGCGACCGTCACGGTGGAAAGGTCGCCGAAGGTCCAGCCCCACACCGATCGCAACAGCGTCTCACGCCCGAACGCCTGCCCGGGGTGCTTGAGCAAAAATGCGAACAGCTCGAATTCACGTGCCGAGAGCGCCAGCTCATCACCGTTCTTCGCCGCGATACGCGCTGAAGGGTCGAGGTGGAACGGACCGAGCTCGAACGGGGCCTCCGGAGTTAGCTCCGTCACACTGCGACGCAAGATCGATTGCACACGCAACACCAGCTCGCGCGGCGAGAACGGTTTGGTCAGGTAGTCGTCGGCGCCCGCCTCCAGGCCGACAATGCGATCTTCCGTTGCGTCCAACGCGGTGAGCAGAATGACCGGCGTGCTCGATCGCTCGCGGATGCGTCGGCATACCTCCGCCCCGTCGATGCCCGGCAGCATCCGGTCGAGCACAATCAAATCGGGCGCGACGCGCCTCACCATCTCCAGAGCCGTGAACCCGTCGTTGGCCCGGTCCACGAGAAATCCTGCCGCGCTCAGGTAACTGCTTGCGACCTCCTGAACCGTCGGGTCGTCCTCCACGACGAGAACGCGCCGACCGAGCAGTGGATCGGCCTGCTGCGCATCCGGCCGCGATGGGTTCGTCATCGACTCGCACTCCTCATTCCCTCAGACTAGAGCGGCTGCAGCCCCACGGTGGAGGGGAACTCTGCGTGAGAGCCGTCACGTTTCCGGATCGTAAGACTTTCTGCTGGGATCTCTCTCACGCACATTCATAAGGTCGAGACATGCCTATCGCCGTCGTGGATGTCGTCCTGCCGTGTCTAAACGAGCAGGCCGCATTGCCCGGCGTGCTCAGCCGCATGCCAGCAGGGTTCCACGCGATTGTGGTCGACAATGGGTCGACGGATTCCTCGGCACGGGTCGCCACAGAGTACGGCGCGACCGTGGTCTTCGAGCCGCGGCGCGGATTCGGCGCCGCGGCCCACGCGGGTCTGCTGGCCGCGACCGCGCCCATCGTCGCATTCTGCGATGCGGACGGTTCCTTCAATCCCGTGCAGCTGAACCGTGTGGTTGATCCGATACGAGCAGGCGTCGCACAGTTGGTGCTGGGACGCCGTCGCGCCGTCACGGCCGGTGCCTGGCCGCTGCATGCCCGCCTCGCCAACGCCATACTCGCCCATCGTCTCCGCGCCATAACCGGGGCATCACTCCACGATCTTGGCCCGCTGCGTGCCGCAAGCCGTGAGGGGCTTCTGGGGCTGCGCCTGCAGGATCGGCGGAGCGGATACCCCCTGGAGATGGTGCTGCGCGCAGCGGATGCCGGCTGGCGAATTGCGGAGATCGACGTGGATTATCATCCGCGAATCGGCCGATCGAAGGTGACCGGAACCGTTCGAGGCACTCTCACCGCGGTGCGGGACATGTCACGGCTCCTGACGGCATCGCGATGACGACGCTCGTGATCATCGCCAAGCAATGCCTGCCCGGACGCGTCAAGACGAGACTGCACCCGCCGTTCAGCCTCGCAGATGCCGCACGCATCGCGCACGCGAGCCTGACGGACACCCTCAACGCTGCCGACACTCTGCCTGCGACACGACGCATCCTGTTCTTCGAAGGCGATGAGCCGCCCGTCGAGGCCTCGGATTACGAAGTGTGGCCGCAGCCACAGGGCTCTCTCGACGAGCGAATCGGCTCGGTTTTCGACGCGTGTTCCGGGCCGACAGTGCTGATCGGAATGGATACCCCGCAGATCGCAGCGTCTAACCTCGGCTGCGTGTTCGAGCCGTGGCCGCAGGGCACGGACGCGTGGTTCGGGCCCGCCGCCGACGGCGGCTTCTGGGCGCTCGCCCTTGCCGAGCCGCGCGGCGACCTCGTGCGCGGCGTGCCAATGTCCCGGCGCGACACGGGGAGCATCCAACGCAAACGTCTCGTGGATGCCGGACTGCAGGTACGCGATCTACCCGAGTTGACCGACATCGACACTGTGCGCTCCCTGGAGGACGTGGTGTCGCACCTTCCCGTATCCACCGTCGCTCACATCGTTGACGAGATCCAGAGGACGGCTGCGACGGAAGTCGTCAGCCTCAGATCACCGCTCGGCCAAGGGCTACCCTCATGACGAGTATTGTGCTCGGGTCGACTGCGCCGGCCAGCTCGGGATACTTTGGCGCCGGCGCACAGGAGCCGTACGACCACGCCTTGACGAGGGGCCACGGTGTGCTCTCTCTGCGACCCACTACCGATACCGGCATGGATACCGCGAGCCGCATTGACGTTCGCCGTTTTCTCGGCGACGCGTCCGAGTCGGAGCGCCTGCTGGTCGAACGATTGGAAGGACCGATTCTCGATATCGGCTGCGGTCCCGGTCGACTCGTGAAGGCCTCCATCCTTGCCGGACGGCTCGCGCTCGGCATCGACACCTCGAAGACGGCGACGGAGCTTGCCCGCGCGAATGGGCTGCCTGTTCTTCGCCGCAACGTGTTCCATCAGCTGCCAAACGAAGGCGAGTGGGGTGTGGCGTTGCTCTTCGATGGCAACATCGGCATTGGTGGTGAGCCGGCGGCACTCCTGCAGCGCTGCGCTGCGCTCGTGCACGGCGACGGCCGCATCGTGGTCGAGGCACACAACGACACCGTGCGCGACCGCTGCTTCCGCGGCGTCATCACCGACGATTATGGGCGATCCAGCCTGCCATTCGACTGGGCAGAGGTCGGCACGCTGGCGCTGCATGAATATGCGCAGCGCGCCGGTCTCACTCTGATGCGGGAGTGGAGCGAGCGGGAACGCTCTTTCGCCGAGTACGCGCCACGATGAGAATGCTGCCCGCCGCGACAACGAGAATGATAATTGCCCACATCACGACGAGCCGAATACCGTAGTCGAACATCAGGATCGTTGGATTGGAGTTGCCGCGCGCCTGCGCAAAGATCTCGGGCGCGACCACCAGCGTCAACAGCGCTCCGACCACGAAACCGATCTGCACCAGATTCAACGCGGCAGCAGGCAGGGCCCGTCCGGCTCGAACCGAGAGCCCCGAGAACACGAGGGTGAGAGGAACGAACACGCCATCGTGCAGGAGCACGGCGCACGCGAGCCAGATTGCCAAATCGAGGAGCTGCTCGAAACGTATCGACTGCACCATGGCCAGCACGCCGACCGCCGCGAGTACGACACCGATCGCAATGAGGAGCGCTCGGGCGGATTTCATGAAATCACCTCGATGGACGCAAGCCACTTCGTCTGCAGAACTCCAGGGCGGCCCGGCGCGATGATCCGTGCAGGGTAGCCGTGGTCGAGATCGAGCGGTGCGCCGTTGACGGCAAGAGCAACGAGAGTAGTGTCGTCGCGCACATATTCGGCCGGCATGTGCGTGACCCGGTAGTAGCCCTTCGGCTCCAGACTCGTGATTCGCACGGCGGCTGCCTGCGCAGCACCGACGCTGTCCAGCACGTGCTTCAATCGCACTCCCTGCCAGTGCGCTGAGGTGCTCCACCCCTCGACACAGGCAATCGGCAACACCGCCTCGGTCTGCGGCATAGCCTCGAGTTCGCGGCGGCCGAAGCGCCGCATGCGAGTACCGTTTCTGACGCTCAGCTGCCAGTGGCTGGCCGTCGCGAGAGCCCCGACTGCAGCCTGCTCTGCCGTGCGGTTGACAGGCAGATTCTGCGGCCCTGTTCCCCATTGCCTCGGTGCGAAAGCGTTGAACGGCGCAAGCCAGTGAAATGACTGGCCCGCGGTCAAGCCGACGAGGGCGAGCGCGGACGCGCCCACTCCGACAAGGAACGCACGCCTTTCCACGGGTGCTCCCTTGCCCGTCATCGTGTGCCTTCCGGATCCGGCTGCGCCGGTCGTCGCCAGTGGCGCACGATCAGAGGCAACTTGACTGCGATATGCACGGCGATCGCGCCCACGATCACCCAGGCCAGACCGTAGTGAGAACTTCGGAACGAAAATGCCCACGGATACCACTGGTACGAATTGATCAGGCCGATCACCGGCTCGAGCACTGCCGCGGCGACAAGCACCGCGACCGAGACCCGTTCCAGTAGCGTGCGCACCGAGTCGAAGGGCGGCCAGACGAAGAGCTTGGGGTAGACCACCCAGAGCTTGGCGAAAATCAACGGAAATATCGCGATGCCCACCGTGACGTGTATGCCCTGAGTGAGGGCATACAGATTTGTCGGGCGCGTGGGAAAGACCATCCACGGCAATGGTTGCTGCAGGAAGTGGCTGTACAGCCCCGTGAGAAAGCAGATCACAAAGGCCGAGGCGAGCAATCGCCCCAGCACCACGGTCGTCCGAGTCGTGCGCACCGGCGATGCCAGCCCAGCCTGAATGACGGCGGCGCGGGCCTGCAGCCGGTCGCCGACTCGCTGGGTGAGTCGCGTCATGTTTCCAGTGTCGTCAGCGGGCGTTCGGTTCGCGGCCGTCAAACCTTACGGTCTGCGAACGCCAACGAATCCGTCACCACTCCGTAATCGGTTGTGACCCCGGTCAGGGTCACTTCCTTGCCAAGCTGGCCGTACGGCTGATGACGGCAGTGGGAGAGGACAACCATGGCACCGAGCAACTACACATGGGGGGACGCCGGCGCCGCCCCCATCGGGCTTATCGGCGGTTCAGGCCTCTATCGCTTGTTCGATACCGATGTTGCCACCGTACGTCGCATCCCGACCCCCTACGGTGCGACATCGGCCGAAGTTGCGATCGGCCAGTTCGCAGGGCGGCAGGTGGCGTTCCTTCCCCGCCACGGCACCGACCACTCGGTACCGCCGCATCGCATCGGTTACCGGGCCAATGTGTGGGCGCTCGCCTCGCTCGGCGTGCGTGCGATTGTCAGTTCCAGCGCAGTGGGGTCGATCTCATCCGATCTGCAGCCCGGCGCCTTTGTGGTGCCGGACCAACTGATCGACCGCACCTGGGGCAGAGACGACACCTTCTTCGATGCGGGTTCGGTTCAGCACCTGCCGTTCGCCGACCCCTATTGCCCACAATTACGTCAGACCGCGCTGACCGCTCTCGCCACACTCGGCGAGCACCCTTCGGGCACGGGCACGACCGTCGTCGTGCAGGGGCCCCGGTTCTCCACGCGCGCGGAGTCACGATGGTTGCGTTCGGCGGGCGGCGACATCGTGAACATGACGCAGTACCCGGAAGTCGCCCTCGCGGCCGAGCTCAATGTCGGTTACGTGAACCTCTCCTTCGTCACCGATACGGATGCTGGCGACACCGAGACAGAGGCCGTGGAGGCTCAGGTGGTGCTCGACCGGCTCGCCGCCGCGGGCGGACGTATCCGGGAGGCGCTGGCGGCCATCGTGGCGGCAATTCCGGTCGACTATGCCCCGCGCGAGGCAATTCCGACGGATGCAGTACGGCAGGTTCTCGCGAAGTCGCCGGTCAGGGGTGCGACGCCGACCGTGCATGCGACGCGGGCGGACGGCCCTCTCGAACGACGGGATGCGGTCAGCCGACAGACGGCAGCATCGGAGTCGCGCTGATGCCGAGGATACTGATCACTGGCGGTGCCGGATTCATCGGTTCGCACATTGTCGACCTGGCACTGCACCGTGGGTGGCACGTGCGTGTGGCCGACTCGTTCCGACATGACGTGCACGCGCACTCTGCGTCGAGCGGCTCCTCATCAGGCCCAATGAGCGGGGATGCCGCGTGGGGTGAGGCATCCCAACGTCCCGGCCTGGAGGTGGTGCGTGCCGACGTGACCGACCCCGATGCGGTCGACGCTCTGCTGCACGACATCGACGTAGTCTGCCATCAGGCAGCGAAGGTGGGACTCGGAGTTGACTTCGACGATGCCCCCGACTACGTGCACAGCAACGAGACCGGCACCGCTACGGTGCTCGCCGCCATGGCCCGCGCCCGGGTCGATCGGCTGGTGCTCGCTTCCTCGATGGTCGTCTATGGCGAGGGCGGATACCGGGACGGAGACGGTCCGGTTCTGGCACCGCCCCGTGCCGCTGCCGACCTGCACGCCGGTCGGTTCGAGCCGGTCTCGCCCCGAACACGCGAGAACCTGCAGCCCGTGCTGATCTCCGAAGACGCCCTCCTCGACCCGCGCAATGTCTATGCCGCGACCAAGGTGGGACAGGAGCATCTCGCGACCGTATGGGCGCGCGCCACCGGAGGCCGAGTGGCGATGCTTCGCTACCACAATGTGTACGGCCCACGGATGCCTCGAGACACGCCGTACGCGGGCGTCGCCTCGCTGTTCCGCTCGGCTCTGGATCGCGGCGAGGCACCACGTGTGTTTGAGGATGGTGCCCAGCGCCGCGACTTCGTGCACGTCAGCGACGTGGCATCCGCCAACCTGGCCGCGGCCGCGTGGACGGCGCAACAGCCGGAGGGCAGCGCACGCGCCTTCAACATCGCCAGCGGAGTGGTGCACACCGTCGGCGACCTGGCCCACGCGCTCGCCGAAGCGCTCAATGGACCGGCGCCGATCATCACCGGCGAGTACCGGCTGGGCGACGTGAGGCATATAACCGCCTCGAACCAGCGTGCCTGCGATGAACTGGGCTGGCGGGCGGAGGTGTTGTTCGCCGACGGGGTACAGTCGCTCGCCACGGCGCCGAGCCGGGCAGCGGAACCGCCGTCGACCGGTGCGCCGGCCGCCGCCGCGATGTGAACGTCGACAAGGCGAGCATCGCCCAACGGATGACGGCGCCCTGGGTCGGCCTCAGCGTGGCTGTGCTACTGATCGCCGCAGCGATGATCGTGCCCGCACTCACGGGACTGAACGTGCACGAGAGCACCTTCCCACCGCTGCACGCCAGTTGGCGGCCCCGCATCGGCCCCGGCACGATTCCGGCGATCGCGGTTGCGGTGCTCGGCGTGATCTTCGCGCCGCGCGCGGCGGCCCTCTGGCGCTGGCGGGGCGTGCTGATAGGCGCCTACCTGCTCGGTCTGGCCTGGCTGGTCGCGCTCGCGGCGGTCGACGGCTGGCGTGGAATCGGGCACATTCTGGACACCCCGCACGAGTATTTGCCGACCGCCCGATCGATCACGGACATCGTCGCAACCCTCCACGGTTTCGTCGACCACATTCCCCTGCAGAGTCACGATAACTGGCAGATCCAGATCGCCGGACATCCGCCCGGCGCGCTGCTGTTCTTCGTGCTACTAGCACGGCTTGGACTCGGCAGCGGGCTCGCCGCCGGGATAGTGGTTGTGTTGATCGCCGCCACGGTGCCGATCGCGGTACTGATCACGCTGCGCCGCCTGGGCGGGGCCGATGCGGCCCGCCGGGCGGCTCCCCTGCTGGTGCTCTCACCCATGGCGATCTGGATGGCCGTCTCCGGCGACGCGGTGTTCGCCGCATTCGCCGCGTGGGCGCTCTGCTGCCTTGCGGTGGCGGCGACCACGCGCTCACGAACGGCGGCGGCAGGCTGGGCGGTGGGCGCAGGTTTGTTGTTCGGCTGCTGCACGATGTTGTCGTATGGATTGCCATTGCTTGGCGTGCTCGCGCTTACAGTTCTGATCGCTGCCCGCTCGTGGTGGCCGCTGCTCTGGGCGGTCGGTGGAGCAGTGGCGGTCGTGCTGGTGTTCGCGGCCTTCGGCTTCGCGTGGTGGCAGGGGTATCCGGTGCTCGTGCAACGGTACTGGGCAGGCGATGCCCACCTGAGGCCAGGAACGTATTGGACCTGGGCCGACCTCGCCGCACTGTGCATCGGCGCCGGCCCTATCCTCGGTGCGGCCGTCGCGGCAGCGATCGCCCGAATCAAGGGAGTCTTCAGGCGGGAACCGGCCGAGCTCGCCGCGGTGCTGCTCACGATCGCGGCGCTGCTCTGCGTGGTGCTAGCTGACATCTCGCAAATGAGCCGGGCTGAGGTGGAGCGCATCTGGTTGCCGTTCATGCCCTGGCTGCTGGTCGGCACCGCGCTGCTGCCCCCGCGCTGGCGGAGATACGGGCTGGTGGCACAGACCGGGTTCGCACTTCTGGCGCAGCACCTGCTCGCCACCGGCTGGTGACGTGAGTCCCCTGGCATCTTCCCGGTTGTCGCTCCGACGACCGAGTCGACGATATCGAGAGTTACTCCGGGCCGCCCCACCGGGCCGGAGCGAAGAAAAGCCCGGACACCAGTGAATGACTGGTATCCGGGCTGTTGGTGACCCCAGCGGGATTTGAACCCGCGTTACCGCCGTGAGAGGGCGACGTCCTAGGCCGCTAAACGATGGGGCCGCTTGCAACTCATCGAGTATGCCATACCCCGTGGGTGCATTCAAACTGTGGAAGGCCCGGCCCCCTCGGTGCGCCCTGCAGATCGCGGACGCGGGGTGGTTTCGCTGGCCAGGGGTGCAGCCAGCGGCGCCAGCACACGCAACGCTCCCGGCACGATGTCGATGTCGATGGGGAGCGCCCCAATGCGCTCGCCGTCGGCCATGGCGACGATGTCGTCCGCGTCGATGCGCACCGAGCGCACGCGCGAGATGTGCACCTCGTCGAGCTCGGTATGCGTACCGGAGAAGACCTTCGGGAACACGCGGAGGAAGGCGAGCCGTCGCATCGGCGACACGAGGAAGAGATCGAGAAGCCCGTCGTCGAGGCGGGCCTGCGGAACGATGCGCATTCCACCACCGATCGAGTTGCCATTCGCCACCGAAATGAGCAGCGCCCGCTCGGTGCGCGGTACTCCGTCCACGACCAGGCGGTATTCGATCGGCTTGAGCGTGAGCATCTCCCGCAACAGCGCCAGCGTGTATCGACTCGCGCCGCGCGGCCACGACATGTGGTTCGCCCGATCATTGACAATTGCGTCGAACCCGGCAGAAACCGCACCGGCGAACCAGGTGGTCAGCTCACCGTGACGCACCCGGCCCGCGTCGATGACACGCGGCGGGCGGCTCAGCATGGTCACGAGGGCGCGCACCGCGGCATCCGTGTCGTCATGCGGCAGGCCGAGTGAGCGCGCCGTGTCGTTGCCGGTTCCTGTCGCGACGATGCCCAGAGGCACGGATGTTGTGGCCACGAGGTTCACGCCCATGCTCACCATGCCGTCACCGCCGACCACGACCAGAGCACGATCATCGTCACGAAGTGCCGCCTCCGTCTCGCGTCGAAGGAGTTCGAAGTTGGCCGCGCTCACGGCGACGGCCTCGTACCCGGCCGCCGCAACGGCATCAACCACGCCCGCGCCCACCGCGAGGTGCTTGCCAAAGGCCGCCGTGGGGTTGATGGCCACGACGACACGGGACGGTGCAGCGCTCATGACCCGATTATGACCGACTCCGTACCCGTCGCGGCATCACCCGATCGGGGCGCGCCGCAGCAGTTGAGCGTTCAGCGCCACGACGATCGTCGAGATCGACATCAGCACGGCTCCGAGCGCCGGGGAGACCACGAAACCGAGGCTCGTCGTCACCCCGGCCGCCAGCGGAATGGCCACCACGTTGTATCCGGTGGCCCACGCCAGGTTCTGCCACATCTTGCGGTAGGTGGCCGCCGACAGTGCTATCACGGTTGTCACACCGCGTGGATCGCTGGAGGCGAGCACAATGCCCGCGGACTCGATAGCGACGTCGGTTCCGGCCCCGATGGCCATGCCCACGTCGGCGCGCGCCAGCGCGGGCGCGTCGTTCACGCCATCTCCCACCATCGCGACCCTGGAACCGTCTTTCTGCAGGCGCGCGACGACATCCGCCTTGTCGGAAGGCAGCACTTCGGCGAACACCTCGGCAATGCCCAGCTCGGCCGCGACAGCGGCACCGACGGCCTGCGAGTCGCCCGTGAGCATCGCCACGCGGATACCACGCTTCGTGAGAGTCTCGATCGCCTCTTTCGATTCCGGCCTGATGACATCCGCTATGGTCACGAGCCCTTCAACGCGATCATCGACGGTCACGAACACGACGGTACGACCGGCGCGTGATGCGGCATTCGCGGCGTTCACGAGCTCGGGCTGCGCGGTGAGTCCGCGCTCGGTGAGCACGCGGGGTGCCATCACCGAAATGGAGCGGCCGCCAACAGTGCCCGACACGCCCCGGCCCGCGGATGCCTCGAAATTACCAGCGTGCGGCCAGCTCAGCCCGCGCTGACGCGCCTCGGCAACGATTGCCCGCCCGATCGGATGCTCGGCGGCCGACTCGATGCCCGCAGCATGAGCCAGCAGCTCGGCTTCGTCGACGCCTTCGGCCGTCACCACGGATGCCACACCCTGCCTGCCCTCGGTGAGGGTGCCCGTCTTGTCGAAGAGCACGACATCGATCGCGCGCGCCTCCTCAAGCGCATGCCTGTCGCGCACGAGAAGTCCGCGACGCGCACCCCGCGCGGTAGAGATCTGCGCAACGAGCGGGATGGCGAGTCCGAGGGCGTGCGGGCAGGCGATGATGAGCACGGCAACGACGCGCTCAAGCACGAATGCCGGGTCGTCGGGGCGCAGCAGCCACCAGACGACCAGGGTGATGACGGCCGCGGCGAGCGCAACGTAGAACAGCCATGCGGCGGCACGATCGGCCAACAGCTGGGCGCCGGACTTGCTGGCCTGGGCATCCGCGACGAGTCGCATGATCCCGGCCAGCGCCGTGTCAGAACCGGTCTTCGTGACGCGCACGAGGAGGGATCCGCCGCCGGCGATGCTCCCGGCGACGACGGCGTCACCCATGCCGCGCTCGAGCGCGCGCGACTCCCCCGTGAGCATCGACTCATCGATCTCGGCGCTCCCCTCGACGATCTCGCCGTCGGCGGCAACCGCTGCCCCCGGTCGCACACGAACGAGGTCGCCCACGCTCAGATCGGAAACGGCGACGGTCTCTGCGCGCTCCGGCTGCCCGTCGTGACGATGCACCCGCTCCGCCTCGTTCGGAAGCAGCCCGGCCAGCTCGCCGAGAGCATCCTGCGCCCCCATCACCGCGGACATCTCTATCCAGTGACCAAGCAGCATGATGGTGATGAGGGTGGCCAGCTCCCACCAGAAGTCCATGCCGGCCAGGCCGAGGGTGACAGCGAGGCTGTAGCCGAGGGCCACGATGATCGCCAGGGAGATGAGTGTCATCATTCCGGGCTGCCTGCCGCGCAGCTCGGTCACGGCGCCGCGCAGGAAGACCATGCCTCCGTAGACGAAGAGCACGATGCCGAAGACAGCGGGAATGAGGCTGCTGCCCGCAAAACGGGGCCCGGACAGGCCGAGAATGTCCTGCAGACCCGTTGAGAAGACCATCGTCGGCACCGTCAGCGCCAGGCTCAGCCAGAACTTGCGCCGGAAGATTGCGGGGTCGTGACCTTCATGACCGGCGTGGCCAGCATGCGGGTCGTGAGCGGAGTGCATGTCGTGGTCTGCGTGTTGCGCGTGCTCGCCGGCATCGTGGTCTGCGTGCGCTGGATTCGTCTCGTTCATCACGATGTCGATGGTACCCCCCATGGGTATCAGATGACAACGAGTTGCACGGCGCAGCAATTGGGTATTAGCTCAGAGAATGCGACTGACCAAACTCGAACATGCTGCGCTCGTCCTCGAAGATTCCGGCAAGAAGCTCTTCGTCGATCCCGGGTCCTTCACCACTCCGATCACGGACTCCGCCGGTGCGGTCGCCGTCGTCATCACCCACGAGCACGCCGACCACTGGACGCCGGAACAACTGGGGCGCATCGTATCCATGAACAAGGGCGTACCGATCTACGCCCCCGAGGGCGTCGCGGCGGCCGCGACCGACTTCGACGTCACCGTCGTGCACGCCGGCGATACCGTTGAGGCCGGCCCCTTCACCCTCACGTTCTTCGGTGAGAAGCACGCTGTCATCCACTCCTCCATTCCCGTGGTCGACAACGTCGGAGTTCTGATCAACGACACGCTCTTCTACGCGGGTGACGCCTTCACGATTCCCGAGGGTGTTGAGGTCGACGTTCTCGCTGTTCCCGCAAGCGCCCCCTGGCTCAAGGCCGCCGAGTTCATCGACTACGTGCTCGCCGTCAAGCCCCGGCGCAGCTTCCCCACCCACGAGATGGTGAATTCGGTCGCCGGCAATCAGATGGCGAATGGCCGCATCGCCTGGGCTACGGAGCAGAACGGTGGCGAATTCTTCCCGCTGGTTCCGGGCGACACACTCGATATCTGAGCGAGAAGATCAGGCCGCGCGACGCAGCATTCTGCGTCCTTGCGCCACGTGAGTCCTGGCACGAGCCTTCCATCCGGCGAGCAGGCGGTCGAGATCACGATCCGTCGCCCGCTTCGGGTGGTCGGCGAGTTCGCGCGCAAAACGCATCCGCTCCTCCATCGGCAGTTCCCCTGACCAGGGGAATGCCGCCTGCAGGCTCGCCAGTTCTTCGGCAACGCGCACGCGATCATTCAACTGTTCGTTGACGTGCAGTGGGTCGACGCTGGTGTGAGTGGCTTTCGACATCGCTTGGCCCCTTTCCTTGACTGTTAACCACAACACACGGCGGCTCCAAATTATTGCCCGGCGAGATCGCTCCGCCGGGTCGCCCTCAGTCGTTTGCCCGATACACCGACCGCGCATAGTCGTGATAGGGCGCCGGGGCAACCGTGGCACGGATGCGCACCTGGCGGTGTGCGGCGTCGACCTGCGGTTTGTGGGAGATGGGGTTCTCACCCCAGACCACCTCGACGACGGATCCATCGGGTACCGCGACGTCGATCGACGCGAGTGACATGTAGAGCTGATCGAAGGCGACGTAGCCGGCATCCGTTGAAATGCCGACCTGCGCCCCATCCTTCTGCACCTCGTCCATCTGGTAAAAGCCGTAGCGGGCCTTGGGAAAGTCGAGGTATTTCGCGGGAGTACCGGGTTCGACCTGTGACTTCACAATGTCGGCGACGTCATCCGCATTCCACAACAGGGTGACCTTGCGACGACTCGGCGCCTCCGCGATTTTCTCCAGCGCCTCTCGCCCGTGAAAATCATGGTCGAATTTCACCGAACGACCGAGACCGAGGTCGAACGGTGTGAAGTAGAAGTCGTGCACGTCCGTCGAATACAACGAGCCGCCGATGGAGCCTGCACGGGCCGCCGGAAGCCATTCGCGGTAATCGGCGAAGTCGTCGTCGAAGATCGCGGGGAACGGCGTCGGCACCCATCCGGATTCGAGCGGAGAACTCGAGTAGGCTTTGGCCCCGACTCGCCGAATCTCGAACTCTTCGCCGGCGGCGAGTATCGCGTCTCGCACGATCTCGTTGTGCTCCCACGCACCGTAGAACTCGAAACCCGGTTGTCCTGCCATGCCATGACGAAGCCCTTTGACGGGCTTACCGGCAATGCTGAGATCGGCAATGTGGAAGAACTTCACCTCGGGCGGCGGGCCACCCAGCAGCTTCGTCATGACCTCGTTGGCGACCGGCCCCTGCAGCTGGTACCGAAAGTATGTCGGCGAACCATCGCGCATGTTGGAGTTCGGCTCGAGCCGGTGGTGCACGTCTTTTCCCGCAGCCTCTGCCTTCTCAACGGTGTAGCGCACCCAGTCGATGAGAATATGGTGCCCGATCAGAACGAGACCCTCGCGCTCGTCGGAGTTATAGAACAGGATGCCGTCGCCAATGAGATAACCGTCTTTGTTGACGGAGATGAGCTGCTTGGCCACACCAGGGCGGAACGTGGCAAAGGTGTTCGGGGAGATGGCCATCAGCGTGGGGATGAGGTCGGCACCGCCGAGGAACAGCTGGGTCATGTGGTGGGACTGGTCCATGAGCGCGACAGTTGTGCTCCACGCACGCTGCTCGTCGCGCCAATTGGTGAACTCGGGGGCGATGGGAAAGGTGATTGACGGCCAGTCCTGATCACGCAGCAACTCGACAGCACTGCCGACGCGCGCAATCGCCTGGGCAAGATTCTCTGGAGACATCGTTGTTCCTTACCTGGTGTTCTGCTCCGGCGTCGACGGTGACGCACCGGAAGTGTTTCGAAGTTTAGAAGCCGACCCGACCTGTGTGCCCGGCATATTCCTTTCAAAGGAATATGCTGTGAACGAGGAGGCGGCATGGCGCGTCAATCGAACGGTGCCTCGGCGATCAGCCGGGCCGTCACCGTGTTGGACGCGTTCTCCTTCGAGTCGCCATTCCTTTCGCTCAGTGAAATCGCGCACCGGGCGGGAATAGCCCCATCATCGGCCCACCGCGTCGTGGGCGAACTCGTCGCCCACGGGCTTCTCGAGCGGATGCCGGACCGCAGCTACCGCGTCGGCATCCGGCTCTGGGAGATCGGCAGCCGCACCCCCGGCGCGCTGGGACTGCGGGAGATCGCGCGCCCCTCCGTGCACGCCGTTCAGTCGGAGGTCAGACAGCACACCCAACTTGCCGTGCGCTCGGGGCTCGATGTTCTCATAATCGAACGTCTCTCCTCCCATGACGCGGTGGTGAACGCGTCTATCGTCGGCGGTCGCATCCCGCTGCAGCACTCCTCGAGTGGGATAGTCCTGCTCGCTTTCGCCGAAGAAGAAGGGCTGTTGGAGCGCATTGTTCAGCGCGGCCTCGCCCCGATCACCCCGTCGAGCCTGCAGACCGAGGCACACCTTCGCGACGCCGTCGAGACGGCGCGCCGAGACGGCTATTGCATCGCGGAGGGCCGCATCTTCGCGGAGTCGCGCGGAATAGCCGTGCCCGTGCGCGGCTCTCACGATGTCGTCGTCGGTGCACTCGGAATCGTCGTGCCGAACGACGGCAGCCCCGCTCTCGACTGGGTCAGGCTGCTGAACCGCGCGGCGAAGGGCATCTCGGAGGCGCTCCTGCGCAGCTACCTTCCGCCGGGGCATCCGCAGGCCACTCCGGGCGGCGCCTATCGCAACCTCGTGAACTCCTCCGAGCGTTCCATGGCCTACCTCGAGCACCTGAACGACGAGCGCGATGGCAGCGGGAGCCGATAGGGACGCTCGCGGCCGGACGCTGTGGCGCCAGGACCCCCACCGCCTCTCACCAGGGCAGTTGCCCCGCTTCATCCTGGAAGGTTCCGGTGGGGCCGTCTGCCGCCAGCGTCGCCCACCGCACGACGAACCGGGCGCTTTCGGCCACCGGTCGCCCGATGCCGAAGTCCGCGGTCATATCGGTGGCGGTGGTGCCGGGCTCGATGGCGTTGAATTTGATACCCGGGTGCGCCTTCGCGTACTGCACCGTCAGCATGGTCGCGGCCGTCTTTGACGCCGCGTAGAGCGCGAGTGGCATGGCGAATTCTGGCCTCTCCGGGTTGTTCACGGCCCAGAACGAACCGGCGCTGCTTGAGATGGTGACGACGTTGGGGTTCGACGACCGGCGCAGCAGGGGCAGTGCCGCCTCCGTGACACGCACGATGCCCACGGCGTTCGTGTCGAACGAGCGCAGGGCCGCGGGGCCGTCGAGCGCAGCATCGAGCACGCCGGCGTTGTGCACGAGAACGTCGAGGCGCCCCTCGGCCGCATCTATCACGGTCAGCGCGCTCGACACCGATGCGTCGTTTCTCACGTCGAGCTGCACGAACCGTGCCCCGAGCGCCGCCGCGGCGCGCTCGCCTCGCTCGACGTCACGAGCGCCGATGTAGACGGTGTGTCCCAGCTCGAGGAGCTGCTGCGCGGTCTCGAAGCCGATGCCCTTGTTGGCTCCGGTGATCAGTGCGACGGTCATGTGTGTCCTTTATCGAAATATTCGGCCCGAACCGGCCGTTGATAACCGTATGAGCGCACGCGATTTCGGCCCAGAGTCCCCTTCGGACCGGGGCCCAGCAGGGCCCCCTCTCGTGACTCCGAAGCTGCTTACGGTAGTTGCATGAACGAATCGACCAACGCCCTCGGTGCGTTCCTGCGAGCACGACGCGAGTTGGTGACACCGCTGCTGGCCGGCATCCCCGATGACGGTGCGCGGCGCGTACCGGGCCTGCGACGCGAAGAAGTCGCCATGCTCGCCGGCATCAGCGCCGACTACTACCTGCGGCTGGAACGCGGTCGCGACCGGAACCCGTCCCTGCAAGTGCTCGAATCCATCGCCCGCGTGCTGCAGCTCGATGACGACCACTTCGCCCACCTGCTCACCCTCGTCGCCCAGGTGCCCCGGCAGCGTCGGCGCCGACCGCGCAAGCAGACCCCGCCGCCGGGCGCGCTGAAGCTGCTGGCTTCCCTCACGCAGCCCGCGTTCATCGAAAACCGGTACTTCGACGTTCTGGCCTCCAACTCGCTGATGCGAGCCATCGACCCGCGCCTCGCGGTCGGCGGCAACCAACTGCGAGATATGTTCCTCGACCCAGCGGAACAAGCGCTGTACCCGGAATGGGCCAACGCAACGGAGTGCCTCGTCGCCAATCTGCGGCAGGCGGTCGGCACCGACGTCGACGATCCCCGTTTCATCGAGCTCACCGGAGAGCTCACGCTCGCAAGCCCCCGGTTCCGCCAACTCTGGGCACGGCACGAGGTGCGGGGCCAGACGGGTGGCGTCATGCGATTCGACCACCCGCAGCTCGGCGAGCTGAGCCTCAACAGAGAGCGGATGAGCATCGCCGGCGCCAACGGACTGATGCTCGTCGTATTCCATCCGGATGCCGCGTCCAGCGACGCGGACACGCTTGCGTTGCTGGCCTCCGCAGCCACCGCAGCTACCGACCCCTCGGCTCCTCTTCACAAGACTCAGGAGCACGCGTGACAGCAATCGGCATCATCGGCACAGGCCAGGTCGGATGTCAGATCGCCTCCGCATGCATTTCGACCGCCGATCACGATGAAACGTGATCAATCACGTCATCACGATCCGACAAGCAAAAAGCCCCGGAGAACCGGGGCTTGGAAGCTGGGGTACCTGGACTCGAACCAAGAACAACTGAACCAGAATCAGCCGTGTTGCCAATTACACCATACCCCACCGACCAGAACCGAAGCCCGGGCCGACTGTCAACTTTAGCCTACCGGGAGACCCCCGCAAAACCGACGCCAGCCGGCCTAGCCAACCGCCGAGAATGGCGCGAGTGGGTCGTGCGCTTCAGGCCGGGTTCAGCGGGCCGATGAGGTCGCTGTTGATCGCCGAAGCTGCAACGGCGCCCGCCCCCGCCGCCACGATGAGCTGCTGGGGGCCAGCGGTCGTGGGGTCGCCGGCCGCGTAGACGCCGGGCGCCGAGGTGCGGCCGCCACCGTCCACGACCAGCAAGCCGTCGGCATCCGTCTGCAGTTCGAGAGAATCGGCATAACCGAGCGCGGGTGCCCACTGCGGCCGCACAAAGCCAGCGGTGCGCGGCACCATCTCGCCATCGGCGAGTTGCACGCCGCTCATCGTTCCGCGCTCCCCCGCGATGTCGGTGATGGCCCGCCTCTCCACCCGAATACCCCTCGCGGCAAGCGCACGCTCGTCACCGTCGCTGATCGCGCCCACCCCGTTGGTGAACACGATGAGATCGCGCGACCACTGGCCCAGCAGCAGCGCGCGCTGGGCAAGATCGACGGACTCGCCGATGAGCGCGAGCGCGGCGTCCACCTTCTCGTAACCGTCGCATTCGATGCAGCTGTGCAGGTGGGTGCCGTAATAGACACGCAGGCTGGGCAGCGCGGGCAGGGTCTCGATGAGGCCACTGGCAATCAGCACCGTGCGGGCCGTGACCGCTCGATCCTGGCCGCCTCGGATGCCGCGCGCGGCCACCACAAACACCTCACCGACCCGGGTGACACCGTCTACAACCGCCGACAGCAGCTCGCCGTCAGGATACGATTCGACCTCGTCCCGACCGAGCTTGCGCAGTTCGAGGGGCGAGATTCCGTCGCGGCTGAGGTAGCCGTGCGCGTGCAGAGTTGCGGCGTTGCGCGGACGATTCGCGTCGATCACCAGGGTGCGGCGGCGGGCACGCACCAGGTTGAGCGCCGCGGAGAGACCGGCCGGGCCGCCGCCGATGACTACCACGTCGTAGTCGGTCGCAGGCGTTTCGAGACGGCCGCGGGCGACATCCGGGGCGAGCGGGTCTGGCGCGTTCACTAGACGAGACTGGCGGACAGCCGGTCGAGGCGGGCGATGGTCTCGGCCTTGCCGAGAATCTGCATGGACTCGAACAGCGGCGGCGAAACCCTGCGACCCGAGATGCCGACGCGCAACGGGCCGAAAGCCACACGCGGCTTCAGCCCGAGTCCCTCGATGAGGGCGTCGCGCAGCGCCGACTCCAGCGCCTCATGCGTCCACTCTGATTCGGCGACAACCTCGAGCGCACCGAGCGACGCGGCCAGCACTTCGCCGGCGGTGGCGGGCAGAGAGGCGCGCGCGTCATCTTCGATCACGAGCGACGTGGCATCCGTGAACAGGAAGCCGAGCATGCCGGGCGTCTCGCCGAGCAACTGCACGCGTTCCTGGACGAGCGGTGCCGCCTGGTCGAGCACGTCGCGCTGAGCAACGGTAAGCGGCTCGCTGAGCACGCCTGCCGCCACAAGGTACGGCACGGTACGATTCGCGAAATCCTCGACGTCGAGCAGGCGAATATGGTCGCCGTTGATCGACTCGGCCTTCTTCAGGTCAAAGCGCGCCGGGTTGGGGTTCACATCTTTCACGTCGAATGCGGCGACCATCTCCTCGAGGCTGAAGACGTCCTGATCGGCCGAGAGTCCCCAGCCGAGCAGCGCCAAATAGTTGACGAGGCCCGCGGGAATGAAACCGCGGTCGCGGTGGTGGAACAGGTTCGATTCGGGGTCGCGCTTCGAGAGCTTTTTCGTGCCGTCGCCGAGCACAGACGGCAGGTGGCCGAACAGCGGCACGAAGGTGGTCAGCCCGATGTCGATGAGCGCGTGGTACAGCGCGATCTGGCGCGGGGTCGAGGGCAACAGGTCCTCGCCGCGCAGCACGTGCGTCACGCCCATGAGCGCGTCGTCGACCGGGTTCACGAAGGGATAGAGCGGATGCCCGTTCGGGCGCACCACGACGAAGTCGGTGAAGGATCCGACCGGAAATGTGATGTCGCCACGTACCAGATCGTGAAAACCGAGCTCGGTGTCTGGAACGCGCAGTCGCAGCGCGGGAGCCCTGCCCTCGTCGCGAAACGCCTGCCGCCGGGCATCCGTCAACTCGCGCTCGAAGTTGTCGTAACCCATCTTCGGGTCGCGCCCCAGCGAGACGTTGCGTGCCTCGATTTCCTCGCCGGTGGCGAAGCTTTCGTAGATGTGACCGGATGCCTTCAGCTTCTCGATCACGTCGCTGTAGATCGCGGAGCGCTCCGACTGCCGGTACGGACCGTGCGGGCCGCCCTTCTCCACTCCCTCATCCCAGTCCAGGTTCAGCCAACGCAGCCCGTCGAGAATCTGGCCGTAGCTCTCCTCACTGTCGCGCGCGGCGTCCGTGTCTTCGATGCGGAAAATGAGCTTGCCACCCGTGTGCCGGGCATACGCCCAGTTGAACAGGGCGGTGCGGATCAGGCCGACGTGTGGCGTGCCGGTCGGCGAAGGGCAGAAGCGCACGCGAACGTCGCTACCGGTGGCCGTGGAGAACGGGTGCGTGGAGGTCTCAGACATATGCCTCCATCTTACTGAGCGCGCTGGAGCTGAGAGGATCGCGCCAGCGATCCCGCGACGCCAGCGCCGAGCGAGCCTGCGAGCTCGGTACCTACACGCGACGACGAACGGGGTTGCTCAGCGTTCCAATGCCTGAAATCTCGACCTCGACGGTGTCGCCGTCAACGATCGGCCCGACGCCGGCTGGCGTTCCGGTGAGAATCACGTCGCCGGGAAGCAGCGTCCACACGCTCGAGGCGTACTCGACTATTGCGGCGATGGAGTGCACCAGATCGCTCACGCGCCCATCCTGGCGCACCTCGCCGTTCACGCGCGTCTGCAGCGTGGCGGATGCCGCGTCGAAGTCGGTCTCGATCACCGGCCCGAGCGGGCAGAACGTGTCGAAGCCCTTGGCCCGCGCCCACTGGCCGTCGGCCTTCTGCAGGTCACGCGCCGTCACGTCGTTGGCCACGGTGTACCCGAAGATCACCTGATCGGCGTCGTCCGCGCGCACATTCTTGGCAATGCTGCCGATCACGATAGCCAGTTCGCCCTCGTGCTCCACCTGGTTCGACTGCGGGGGCAGTGTGATGGTGTCGTTCGGCCCGATCACCGAGGTGTTCGGCTTGAGGAACAGCAGCGGCTCCCCCGGTGCCTCTCCGCCCATCTCGGCAGCATGGTCGCGGTAGTTCTTGCCGACGGCAACCACCTTGGAACGGGGGATGACCGGGGCCAGCAGCGTGGCATCCGCGAGCTTCACGCGCTCACCCGTCGTGTCGAATCCGGCGTACATGGGGTCGCCGTTCAGCACCACCAGTTCGTTCTCGTCTTCGTCGAGAATGCCGTAAGACAGGGCACCGTCATGGCTGAATCGTGCGATCTTCATGTACGAAAGCCTAGCCGTCAGGCGTCGAGGCGGGTGAGCCAGTCATGACGGTCGGGCAGGCGGCCGTACTGAATATCGGTGAGTTCCTGCCGCAGAGACATCGTGAGTTCGCCGGCAGGAGCATCCGCGTCACCGATGGTGAAATCGGCGGCCTTCAGCTGGCCGATCGGCGTGACGACGGCGGCGGTTCCGCAGGCGAACACCTCGACGATGTCACCGGATGCCGCCCCCTCGCGCCACTCGTCGATCGACACCCTGCGCTCCTCGACCGCGTGTCCGCGGTCACGGGCGAGTTGAAGGATCGAGTCCCGCGTGATGCCCTCGAGGATGCTCTCGGACTCGGGAGTGACCAGCGTGCCGTCCTTGTAGACGAGCACGATATTCATGCCACCGAGTTCTTCGAGATATTTGCCCTCAACCGAGTCGAGGAACAGCACCTGAGCGCAGCCCTGTTCGGCCGCCTCGGCCTGGGGAAGCAGACTGGAGGCGTAGTTGCCACCGGTCTTGGCCGCGCCTGTTCCGCCCTTGCCCGCGCGTGAATAATCGGTGGAAAGCCAGATGGAGACCGGGCTGACCCCGCCGGTGAAGTATGCGCCGGCCGGGCTGGCTATGACGTAGAAGGCCACCTTGTTGGCCGGGCGCACGCCGAGGAACGCCTCCTTGGCGAACATGAACGGGCGCAGATACAGGCTTGTCTCGTCGGCGTCGGACACCCAGCTGCCGTCCACGGCGACGAGTTTCCTGAGCGACTCGATGAAGTACTCGACCGGCAGCTCCGGCAGGGCGAGCCGGTGGGCCGAGCGCTGCATGCGGCGCGCGTTGGCCTCCGGGCGGAAGGTCCAGATCGACCCGTCCGCGTGCTTGTACGCCTTCAGTCCCTCGAACACTTCTTGCCCGTAATGCAGAACAGCAGCCGAAGGCTCCAGCGAGATCGGCCCGTACGGCTGCACGCGGGGGCGGTGCCAGCCGCCGCCGGTCGACCAGCAGATGTCGACCATGTGGTCGGTGAAGAAGTGGCCGAAGCCGGGGTTGGCGAGAATCTCCTCGCGCTCCACCTCGGACTTGGCGTTCTCATTGCGGATCGTCTGCCACAGAAGATCCGGAGTGGCCATTGTGAGCTGTATCGGCATGGGGTGTTCCTTCGTAAACGTGCGTGGGTCTAATTCTGCGCCAGCAACCCGGCTATCGCATCGCCGATCTCTTCGGTCGTGCGCTGATTGCCGTTTCGGGCCGCGAGGTCGTCGGTGACCGCCCGGTTCAGGCGGGTCGCGGCATCCGTCAGCCCCAGATGGTTCAGCAGGAGTGCAACAGAGAGGATCGCGGCGGTGGGATCGGCCTTGTGCTGGCCAGCGATATCGGGAGCGGAACCGTGAACCGGCTCGAACATGCTGGGGAAGGTGCTGTCGGGGTTGATATTGCCCGAAGCCGCCAGTCCGATGCCGCCGCTTATTGCGGCAGCCAGATCGGTGAGAATATCGCCGAAGAGGTTATCCGTGACGATGACGTCAAATCTAGCAGGATTTGTGACGAGGAAGATCGTTGCCGCGTCGACGTGCAGGTAGTCGACCGTGACATCCGGATGCTCGGCCGCTACCTCATCGACGATGCGTTTCCAGAGTCCCCCGGCGAAGGTGAGCACGTTGGTCTTGTGGACGAGCGTGAGCTTCTTGTGGCGGGCCTCAGCCTGGGAGAAGGCGAAGCGCACCACGCGCTCGACGCCGAACGCCGTGTTCACGGAGACCTCGTTGGCGACCTCCTGCGCCGTGCCGACGCGGATCGCACCGCCGTTACCCACGTAGGGGCCCTCTGTGCCTTCGCGCACGACAACGAAATCGACGTCCCCCGGGTTCGCCAGGGGGCTCACCACGCCAGGAAAGAGGGTGGTCGGTCGCAGATTTACATAGTGGTCGAGGCTGAAGCGCAGTTTCAGGAGAAGGCCGCGCTCGATGTTCGCGTTCTTCAGCCGCGGGTCGCCCGGCAGTCCGCCGACCGCGCCGAGCAGAATTGCGTCGTGACCCTTGATGGACTCGAGATCGTCGTCGGTGAGCACGTCGCCGGTCTCGAGAAAACGCCCTGCGCCCAGGGAGAACTCGGTCGTCTCAAAGCTGACGTCCTCGGATGCCGCCACGGCGTGCAGCACCTTCACCGCCTGCGCTATCACCTCGGGACCTATCCCGTCTCCGGGAATGACGGCAAGCTTGATCGAACGCGACATAGTGCTCCTTGACTGCACGGCGGAGATCTCAGACTATCGCGCACACCACGGTGTGGGCCTGTGCAGGGGGCGCGTGACGACCTATTGTGGGTGCACGTGCAGAACTCTACGAAGGCACGCCGAGAAGAAAGCAGGATCTCATGAGCCTAGGCGCAGGAATCTTACTGATAGTGATTGGGGCAATTCTCACGTTCGCCCTCAACCTCGACGTGACGTGGATCGATCTCCACCTCGTCGGCTACATTCTGATGGCGGCCGGCCTCGTCATTGTGATACTTGGAATCGTCTTGATGGTGCGCAAGCGCAGCACCGTCGTTACCAACCGCACGATTGATGCGAGGGGCCGGGAACAACTCTCCGAATCAGAACGCCGCGACGACCCACCCCAGTACTGACGTGCGCGAGCGTGCCGATCATGCATCGGCACGCTCCCGCGTTTACGCCTCGGTGATATCGATCTCGCGCAGCAGATCGGCGTCAATGGCCGTGCGCACCGACTCGAGCAGGGCATCCGGGGCCGGCGAATCTACCGTGAGTACGCTCAGTGCCTTCCCGCCCGCCATTGTGCGGGCGATCTGCATGCCCGCGATGTTGATCTTCGCGTCACCGAACTGCTGACCGAAGACAGCAACGATCCCGGGGCGGTCGTCGTAGACCATCACGATCAGGTGCTCGGCGATCGGCACCTCAACGTCGTAGCCGTTGATGCCGACGATCTTCTCGATCTGCTTGGTGCCCGTGAGCGTGCCCGAGACCGAGACCTGCGATCCGTCGCTCAGTGCGCCGTTCAGCGTAATGAGGTTGCGATACTCGGCGCTGACCGAATCGGTGATCAGGCGCACCTCGATGCCGCGCTGCTCGGCGAGGAGCGGCGCATTCACGTAGGAGACCGTCTCGCTGACGATATTGGTGAAGATTCCCTTCAGTGCGGCGAGCTTCAGCACGCTCACGTCGTAGTCGACGAGTTCTCCGCGCACCTCGATATCCACGCTGGTGAGCGGGCTGCCCGCGAGTCCGGAGAACACCTGGCCGAGCTTTTCCACGAGGGGAATGCCGGGGCGCACATACGGGTCGATTACGCCGCCGGCCACGTTGACGGCATCCGGAACCAGCTCGCCCGAGAGGGCGAGGCGCACCGACCTGGCGACAGAGACGCCGGCCTTCTCCTGCGCCTCGTCGGTGGATGCGCCCAGGTGCGGCGTGACAACGACGTTCGGCAGCGAGACCAGTGGCGAGTCCTTCGGCGGCTCGTTGACGAAGACGTCGAGCCCGGCGCCCGCGATGGTATTGCTCGTGAGCGCACGGTGGAGGGCGTCTTCGTCGATGAGACCACCGCGGGCGACGTTGACGATGAACGCCGTGGGCTTCATGAGCTTCAACTGCTCGTCGCTGATCATGCCCGTGGTCTCGGGGGTCTTCGGCATGTGGATGGTGATGAAGTCACTCTGTGCGAGCAGCTCCTCCAGGCTCACAAGCTGAACCCCGAGCTGCTGCGCGCGGGCGCTCGTGATGTAGGGGTCGTAGGCGATCACATTCGTGCCGAATGCCTGCATGCGCGCCGTGATGAGCGCGCCGATGCGGCCGAGGCCGATGATGCCTATCGTCTTCTCGTAGAGTTCGACGCCGGTGTACTTCGACCGCTTCCACAGGCCCTCGGCGAGCGAGGCATGACCGGCGGGAATGTGACGGGCCAGGCTCAGAATGTGGCCGACCGTGAGTTCCGCCGCCGAAATGATGTTCGACGTCGGGGCGTTCACGACCATGACACCGGCCGTTGTCGCCGCCTTGATGTCCACGTTGTCGAGACCGACTCCGGCGCGAGCCACGACCTTGAGCTTCGGCGCGGCAGCAAGTGCCTCCGCGTCGACCTGCGTGGCGGAACGCACGAGAATCGCCGCAGAATCTGCAAGGGCGGCAAGCAGCGCCGGGCGGTCAGTGCCATCGACGGTACGGATCTCGAAGTCGGGGCCGAGGGCCTCGACGGTGGCGGGTGAGAGTTCTTCGGCGATCAGCACTACCGGTTTCGACACGTAACGGTTCCTTTGGCTTTGGGGCAGGAGGGGAGACGTGCGCCGCGACCATTGGGGCGCTATTGAAGACACTTTACTGCCAGAACGGGGCCGCGAGCGACCACCCTCACCGTCGCGGTGCGTCGATGGCGGGAAGAATCCCAGCCCGAGACTCGACAACCGGCAGGCCGGTCATGCCCAGCCAGGCGGCCGTCACGAGCCGCTCGATGACGCTCTCTTCGAGCTCGCCCTGGACCAGCCACCGATATGCGAGCGGGCCGAGAACCAGGTCACGCAGAAGCGACGGATCGGCACCGGGCGCCAGTTCTCCGCGCGCGACAGCACGGTCGCAGATGTCGGCGAAGGTCTGGAAACGCACGAGCAGATAGTCCCGGCGCAGGGGCTCGTTCATCGCACCGGGTTCCGCACTGCCGGCCATCAATTCGAGAACCACGCCGAGCAGACCGGTGTCCACGAGCGTCAACTGCAGCCGCGAGACGAGCATGAGCACGTCGTCGAGGCCGCTGCCGGTATCGGGTACAGGGTCGCGGGGGGCCACGGCGTGCAACGCCGCCGAAAGCAGATGCGACTTCGAAGACCAGCGACGATAGATCGTCGGCCTGGTGACGCCGGCACGCTTGGCAACAGCTTCGAAGGTCACCCCGCTGTATCCGGATTCGCGGGCGACGGCCACGGTCGCATCCAGAATCGCTTCAGCCGTTGCGGGGTGTCTGGGTCTTCCAAGGGGCATCGGGGAACACTCTTTCTTCTGCGCCTGTCTCATCGCCTACTGGGACGGATGACAACCCCCGGGCCATCACACGGCTCGAAAACCGCGTGTGGCAACACTATCGCGCCGCCCTCAAAGATGACCAAGTGTTACGCCCCGAGCCCCGGATGCGCGAAACGCGGGGGTTGCGCCGTTCCGCGGGCGGCCTGCCACCCGCATTGCGGCGCAACCCCCGCGTGAGCGAGAGTGCGATGTACGACGCTTAGCGCGCGACCGAACCGTCGGTGTAGTCGTCGTCGTTTGACGAGTTCCATGCGAACAGCTTGCGCAGCTCGCGGCCGGTGGCCTCGATCGGGTGCTGCTCGCCCTTGGCACGCAGGGCGAGGAATTCCGGAGCACCGGCATCCTGGTCGGCGATGAAGCGCTTGGCGAAGGTACCGTCCTGGATGTCGGAGAGAACGGCCTTCATGTTCTCCTTGACGTTCGGGTCGATGACGCGCGGGCCGGAGACGTAGTCGCCGTACTCTGCTGTGTCGGAGACGCTCCAGCGCTGCTTGGCGATGCCGCCCTCCCAGATGAGGTCGACGATGAGCTTCATCTCGTGAAGAACCTCGAAGTACGCGATCTCCGGCTGGTAGCCGGCCTCGGTGAGGGTCTCGAAACCGTACTGGATGAGCTGCGAGACGCCGCCGCACAGCACGGCCTGCTCGCCGAACAGGTCGGTCTCGGTCTCTTCGGTGAAGGTGGTCTTGATGCCACCGGCGCGCAGTCCGCCGATGCCCTTCGCGTAGCTGAGCACGAGCTCCCACGCATTGCCGGTGTCGTCCTTCTCGACGGCGACGGCCACGGGAACGCCACGGCCGGCCTCGTACTCGCGACGCACGGTGTGACCCGGTCCCTTGGGGGCAACCATGATCACGTCGACGCCCTCGGGCGCCTGGATGTACTCGAAGCGGATGTTGAAGCCGTGCCCGAAGACGAGCGCGTTGCCGGCGGAGAGGTTGTCCTTGATGTCGTCCGCGAACAGTCCGCGCTGGTGCTGGTCGGGCGCGAGAACCACGATGACGTCGGCCCAGGCCGCCGCCGCCGCGGAACTCTTGACCGTGAAGCCGGCCTCCTCGGCCTTGGTCTTCGACTTGGAGCCGTCCTTGAGGCCGATGACAACCTCGACTCCGGAGTCGCGAAGGTTCAGCGCATGGGCGTGCCCCTGCGAGCCGTACCCGATGACGGCAACCTTCTTGCCCTGGATGATCGACAGGTCAGCGTCCTTGTCGTAGTAGATCTCAGCCACGATGTATTTCTCTCCTTGTGTTGTGGTCTTGGTTCCTAATTCTTGAAAACGCGTTCGGTGATGGACTTGGGACCGCGACCTATCGCGAGCAATCCGGATTGTGCCATCTCCCGAATACCATACGGCTCGAGCACCCTCAGCAGCGCTTGGGTCTTGCCGCTGTCGCCGGTGACCTCGATGACCACGGCATCCGTGGCCACGTCGACCACGCGGGCCCTGAACAGGGTGGCAGCCTCCAGAACGGCGGAACGAGTGCCGGAATCCACGCGCACCTTGATCAGCAGATGCTCGCGCTGCACCGACTGCGACTGGTCGAGCTCGACGACCTTGATCACGTTGACGAGCTTGTTGAGTTGCTTGGTGACCTGTTCGAGAGGCAGGGCATCAACATCCACCACCACGGTGATGCGGGAGAGGCCGTCGACCTCGCTCGAACCCACCGCAAGCGACTCGATGTTGAAGCCGCGACGCGCGAACAATCCGGCAACGCGGGTGAGCAAGCCGGGCTTGTCCTCGACCAGCAGCGAAAGAACGTGGTGGCTCATGGCTACTCCCCCTCCCATTCGGGCGCATGTTCACGCGCATACTGCACGGAGGAGTTGCCGACCCCCTGCGGAACCATCGGCCACACCATGGCATCGCGGCTCACCACGAAGTCGATGACCACGGGGCGATCGTTCGTTTCGTTCGCGAGCTTGATCGCGGCATCCACCTCCTCCTTCTTCGTGACCCGGATGCCCAACGCGCCATACGCGTCGGCCATCTTGACGAAGTCGGGGATCATGCGGGTACCGTGACCGGTGTTGAGGTCGGTGTTCGAGTGCCGCCCGTCGTAGAACAGGGTCTGCCACTGGCGCACCATGCCCAGCGACGAATTGTTGATGATCGCCACCTTGATGGGGATGTCGTTGATCGTGCAGGTGGCCAGTTCCTGATTGGTCATCTGGAAGCATCCGTCGCCGTCGATCGCCCACACGGTGCGGTCGGGGTTGGCGACTTTGGCGCCCATGGCCGCCGGCACGCCGTAACCCATGGTTCCCGCACCGCCCGAGTTGAGCCACGCGTTGGGGCGCTCGTACTTGATGAATTGCGCGGCCCACATCTGGTGCTGACCCACGCCGGCCGCGTAGATACCTTCGGGGCCGGTGATGG
The DNA here is from genome assembly GCF_001424905.1 of Leifsonia sp. Root112D2. Classification (NCBI taxonomy): domain Bacteria; kingdom Bacillati; phylum Actinomycetota; class Actinomycetes; order Micrococcales; family Microbacteriaceae; genus Leifsonia; species Leifsonia sp. Root112D2. Next base: position 2,243,506 of record NZ_LMCU01000001.1, on the reverse strand, counting down.
CACCGATGCGCTCGATCACGTACTGGGGCGACAGAAGTCCGTCGTCGGGCTCGGTGAAGCCCAGCGGGAACTGCTCCTTCAGGCCGTTCAGCCTTTTCCACCATTCGGTGATGTCTGGCGTCGTTCCTGCCGCCGCCTCGAGATATGCGGAGGTCAGGTCGACGATGACGTCCTTGGCATCGCCGACGATCGGGACATCTGCAACGCGGATCTTGGAGATCTCCGCGGGGTCGATGTCGACATGGACAACTTTGGCGTTCGGGGCGAACTCGCTCACCTTGCCGGTAACGCGGTCGTCGAAACGGGCGCCCAGCGCTATCAGCAGGTCGCTCTCCTGAATGCCGAGAACGGCGGGAACCGATCCATGCATACCGGGCATGCCCAGGTGATGCGGATGCGAGTCAGGGAATGCCCCACGCGCCATCAGCGTCGTGACGACGGGCGCGCCCGTCGTCTCGGCCAGCTTCAACAGTTCGGCGGATGCCTCCGAGCGGATGACGCCGCCTCCCACGTAGAGAACGGGGCGTTTCGCTTCGACAAGAAGCTGCGCGGCAGCCTGAATCTGTTTGCCGTGCGCCTTCATCACCGGGCGGTAACCCGGCAGGTCGAGCTTGGGCGGCCAAATGAACGGTGCGCTGTTCTGCTGCGCGTCTTTCGTGACGTCCACTAACACCGGGCCCGGACGGCCGGTGGACGCGATCAGGTACGCGGCGGCAATGGTCGCCGGTACCTCCTCGGGCCTCGTCACGAGAAAGGAGTGCTTCGTGATCGGCATGGTGATGCCGACGATGTCGACCTCCTGGAACGCATCCGTTCCCATGGAGGTGGAGAAGACCTGACCGGTGATCGCGAGCAGCGGCACCGAGTCGAGGTGGGCATCCGCAATCGCCGTCACGAGGTTCGTGGCGCCGGGGCCGGAGGTGGCAATGGCCACACCGACCTTGCCGGTGGATGAGGCGTAGCCCTCGGCCGCGTGGCCGGCGCCCTGCTCGTGTCGCACCAGAATGTGGCGAATGGCGGTCGACGACATGAGCTCGTCGTAAAACGGCATGATGGCGCCACCGGGGAGACCAAAGACGTCTTTGACGCCGAGGTGCTCGAGCGAGCGCAGGATTGCGCCAGACCCGGTGAGAATTTCTGGTTCGGCCGGCGCAGTGGTGCGGGCGGCGGGTGGTGGCACGGGTAAGGAGTCCGCAGACATCGTGAGATCACATCCCAATCGGATCGTACGTGAATGGTGGGGCGCGAACTACCCGGTGATCGCGCCTTCCGCTGCGGAATGCACGAGCTTCGAGTACTTCGCCAAAACGCCACGGGTATAGCGCGGAGGAAGTGGTGCCCAGCCTTCTCGGCGAGCGGCCAGCTCGGCCTCGTCAACCAGTAAGTCGAGGGAGCGAGCTGCGATATCGACCCGTATCAGATCACCATCGCGCACGAAGGCGATGGGACCAGCGTCCACCGCTTCGGGTGCTATGTGGCCGATACACAGTCCGGTTGTGCCGCCTGAGAATCGACCGTCCGTCAATAGTAATACATCCTTGCCGAGTCCCGCGCCCTTGATGGCTGCGGTGATGGCCAGCATCTCGCGCATGCCGGGCCCACCCTTCGGACCCTCGTAGCGGATGACCACCACGTCGCCCTCCGAAATCGCCCCCGCGGTGAGGGCGTCCATGGCTTCGCGCTCCCGTTCGAACACGCGTGCGGGCCCTTCAAACACGTCGGCGTCGAAGCCGGCCGTCTTCACCACGGCTCCATCGGGCGCAAAGCTGCCCTTCAGAATGGTGAGCCCGCCGGTGGCGTGAATCGGGTTGTCCAGGGTGCGCATGACCTCGCCATCGAGCGGATCCGGGTTCAGTTCGGCGAGGTTCTCGGCAACGGTCTTACCGGTGACGGTGAGCGCGTCGCCGTGCAGCAAGCCGGCATCCAGCAGCGCCTTCATGACGACGGGGATGCCGCCCTGACGGTCCACGTCGTTCATGACGTACTTGCCGAAGGGCTTGAGGTCACCGATGTGCGGCGTCTTGTCGCCGATGCGGTTGAAGTCGTCGAGGGTGAGATCCACCTCGGCCTCGCGGGCGATGGCCAACAGGTGCAGCACGACGTTGGTGGAGCCGCCGAGTGCCATCGCCACCGTGATCGCGTTCTCAAACGCCTTTTTCGTGAGGATGTCTTTGGTCGTGATGCCCAGGCGCAGCAGGTTGACGACGGCCTCGCCCGAACGGTGCGCGTAGTAGTCACGACGGCGATCGGCAGCGGGCGGCGCAGCCGAGCCGGGCAGGCTCAGGCCGAGGGCCTCGGCGACAGAGGCCATCGTATTCGCCGTGTACATGCCACCACAGGCACCCTCACCGGGCGCTATCGCGCACTCGATCTTCTTGAGATCTTCGAGGCTCATCGTGCCGGCTTTGCAGGAGCCCACGGCCTCGAAGGAGTCGATGATCGTGACCTCCTTCTCGGTGCCGTCAGAGAGCTTGACCCAGCCGGGTGCGATGGACCCTGCGTACAGGAAGACGGAAGAGAGGCCCAGCCGGGCCGCCGCCATGAGCATGCCGGGAATGGACTTGTCGCATCCGGCCAGCAGCACGGATCCGTCAAGACGCTCTGCCATCATCACCGTCTCGACCGAGTCGGCGATGACCTCACGGGAGACGAGCGAGAAGTGCATGCCCTCGTGGCCCATGGAGATTCCGTCGGAAACGGAGATAGTGCCGAACTGCAGCGGATAGCCGCGCCCGGAGTGCACGCCCTCCTTCGCCGCCTGCGCGAGCCTGTCGAGGCTCAGGTTGCACGGCGTGATTTCGTTCCAGGAGCTCGCGATGCCGATCTGGGGCTTGTCCCAATCTTCGTCGCCCATGCCCACGGCGCGCAGCATTCCGCGGCTCGTGGTGGCTTCGATTCCATCGGTGACGGTGCGGCTGCGCGGTTTGATGTCGATCTCAGGCATGAGACGAGTCTAGAACTTCGCGGGCACCACCATTTTCACGTCGACAGGCTCCTGCTGGTTCACGTGCGGAGGTCGGCGAGGATGTCGAGGGCTGCGGCGAGCGCGAGCGGGTCGGACACGCGATAGCCGGCGGCCGTGTCGCCGTCACCCACCTTGATGCCGACATCCCTCGGCTCGAGCGCGAGGAACCCGTCTTCGTCGGTCACGTCGTCGCCCGCGAACAGAACCGCGGATGCCCCGACATGCTCACGCAGGCGCCGCACGCCGTCGCCCTTGGTCGCGCCGCGTACCGCGAACTCGACGATGTCTTTGCCGCCGCGCGCCGTGATGCCGGTGCCGAGCGCCTCGGCGGCCGCGCGTGCCTCGGCGATGACGGCCGCGGCATCTGCCGAAGGAATCAGTCGCGTGTGCAGACCGAGGCCGGCCGGCTTGCGCTCCAGGTGCACGCCCGGATTCTCCTGCACGATCGCCGCGAGTTCCGCGTCGAGCGCAGCGAGCAGCCGACGCTCCTCTGGGTCGAGTTCCACCTCGGTCCTGGCGCCGTCGAGCCGCAGTTCGACGCCGTGCGAGCCAACGAGAAGCTCGGCCGGCTGCGCCTCGGTGACACGCGCCAGGCTGGCGACCGGCCGGCCGGAGATGTAGGCAACCGTGGTGCGGGGTACCGCACGAAGGCGCCGAATGGCGGCCTTCGCCTGCGGGGTCGCACGTGCCTCAGCGGGCAGATCGACGAACGGCGCGAGCGTGCCGTCGAAGTCGAGCGCGATCAGAAGAGAATCGGCGCGCGCGAGCCCGGCGAGGGCATCCGCCAATTCGACGGGCACCGCACCGCCGTCGGCCGCAGCCGCCGCACTCCAGCCGGCCATTCAGCGCTCCCTGGTGCGGTAGCCGGCCGGTTTCTCGTCCCGGTGATCTCCGTGTGCGGTATTCACAAGGGCATCGAGGAACGACTTCGACCACCGTGCCACGTCGTATGTCAGCACCCGTTTGCGCAATGCACGCATGCGGCGGCTGCGCTCCGCCTTGGGCATGATCGCCGCCTGCAGCATGGCCTCTTTCAGGCCCTCGATGTCGTGCGGATTGATGAGAATGGCCTGACGAAGTTCGTCGGATGCCCCGGCGAATTCGCTGAGCAGCAGCACACCGTCGTTGTCCACCCGCGAGGCCACATATTCCTTGGCGACGAGGTTCATGCCGTCACGCAGGGCCGTGACGAGCATCACGTCGGCGGCAAGGTACAACGCCACCATCTCCTCGCGAGGGTAGCCGTGGTGCAGGTAGTTGATCGCGGTGTGGCTGATGCTGCTGTAATCGCCGTTGATGCGGCCGACGGTCAACTCGATCTCGTCACGCAACTGACGATAGGTCTCGACCCTTTCGCGGCTGGGACTCGCGACCTGCACGAGCACGACATCGGCGGGGTCGATGCGTCGCTCGGCGAGCAGCTCCCCGTACGCCTTCAGCCGGTGCCCGATGCCCTTCGTATAGTCCAGGCGGTCGACGCCGAGCATGATCGTCTGGGGGTCACCGAGGTCGTGCCGAATCTGTCTGGCGCGTTCCTGGATCTCCGGCCTGCTGGCCATTTCCTGGTACATCTGCGCGTCGATCGAGATCGGGAATTGCCGGGCAAGCACCGTGCGCACGAGCGCGCCACGACGGTTCGTCGTGACATGCCGATGCGAACCCGCCTCCGGATCGTCCGTCTCGATGGGCACCTCGATGATGGAGCCCCGCGTGTCGTAACCCTTGAGCCGGCGTGCCGCACGGGAGAAGTTGCCGGCATCGGCCAGTCGCTGGAATCCCAGAACATCGGCCCCGAGCAAGCCCTCCACGATCTGGCGCCGCCACGGCAGCTGCGAATAAATGCCGTACGGCGGGAAGGGAATGTGGTTGAAGAAGCCGATCACCAGATCGGGTCGCGCCTCGCGCAACAGCTTCGGCACGAGCTGCAACTGGTAATCGTGCACCCACACGACGGCACCGGGGGCGGCGGCCTTCGCCGCAGCATCCGCGAAGCGCTTGTTGACGACGACGTACGCCTCCCACCATTCGCGGTGGTAGCTCGGTGGCGCGATCACGTCGTGGTACAGGGGCCAGAGGGTGTCATTGGAGAAGCCCTCGTAGTATTCCTGCACCTCCTGCTCGCTCAGTTCGACGGGAATGAGGTCAATGCCGCCGATCTCGAACGGCTCCATCTCTTCGCCGGCGACGCCGGGCCAACCCACCCAGACGCCGTCTTCAGCCTTCATCATCGGCTCGAGAGCAGCCACAAGGCCGCCGGGTGAGGGGCGCCATGTGGTGTTGCCGTCGTCATCGATCACCCGGTCGACCGGCAGCCTGTTCGATACGATCACGCGGTCGAAAGTGTCCCCAGACTTGTGGGGTCTTTTCGCAGTTTTTTCGGCAGAAATTGTGTGTCCGATCGCTCTGGGCCAGAAGGCCTCCGCACTGTGCTCAGGCTACCAGCCGATCTGTTTTGCGGCTCGTCGGATGCCGGTCATCACGCGTTCACGTGCGGCCTTTACCGTGGTCGTGATGATTCGCATCGGATTAAGCACATCGAGCGTCTTTCCTCTCAAGACGGAGGAGGCGTTCCGACTGGCACGACGGGCCGGATACGACGGCGTCGAGATCATGGTCACACGCGACGAGACCACCCAGGACGCGGCGGGACTGAATGCCCTGGCCAAGAAATACGACATGCCCGTGCTCTCGATTCATGCGCCGGTGCTCGTGCTCACCGCGTTCGTGTGGGGGCGCGATCCGCGGGTGAAACTGGAGAAGTCGGCGGAGCTCGCCCGGGCGACGGGCGCGGGCACTGTGGTCGTGCATCCGCCTTTTCGCTGGCAGGGCGGCTACGCGCTGCAGTTCCTCGCGATCGTGCGCGAACTGCGCGCGGCGTGGGGTGTGGAGATCGCGATCGAGAACATGTTTCCATGGAATGTCGCCGGCCGCGGCCTCAAGGCCTATGCCCCCGGATGGGACCCGGTGACGATGGACTGCGACGCGGTGACCCTCGATTTCTCCCACGCGGCGCTCAGCGGGCGCAACGCACTGGCGATGGCGAGCACGCTCGGCACCAGGCTGCGGCACGTGCACCTGTGCGACGGCTCGGGCTCGCTGGCTGATGGACGCGTCTTCGACGAGCACCTGCTGCCCGGTCGTGGCACTCAGCCGGTGGCCGAGGTGCTTGCACACCTTGCCGCCAGTGACTGGAACGGCAGTGTCGTGGCGGAGATCAACACGCGCAAGGCACGCTCCGAGCGCGATCGCCTTGAACTGTTGCGCGAGACCATCGAGTTCGCCCGCGCCCACACCACGCCGCAGCTCAGCCGCGTGCAGGAGCAAACGCAAACGACCTCGCCCCGCGTTTTCGCGCAACCAGAACGTACGACAACACGAGGCTGAGCAGCCCGAACACCATCAACGCAACGGATGCCCCGGCAACAGTGGCACCACCGGCGCCCGAGACGATCCCCTGCATTCCCTGTACGGCGTAGGTCATCGGCAAAAGCGGACTGATCGCCTGGAACGGTGCCGAGACGATCTCAACGGGGAATAACCCGCCGATCGCCGGCAACTGCAGGGCGAGCAGCACGACTGAGACGACCACGCCCACCCGTCCGAACAGCACGTTCATCAGGTGATGGATACCCGTGAAAACCAGCGCGAGCAGCAGGGCGAACGCAAGAGTTGCCGGCAGCATCCCCCACGACACCCCGAGCACCGTGTGCACGAGCGCCACCAGAACAATGGCCTGCGCAAGGGCGATGCCGGCGGCCCTGGCGAAGCCGCGCGCCACGATGCGCGCCGTCGAGGCAGTCGACGCCAGCGTGAACGCCGTCACGGGCCGCAGCAGCAGGAAGATCGCCATGGCGCCGACCCACAGGCCTATCGGCAGAAACACCATGCCGATGACCTTGCCGACGCCGTCAATCGGATTCGCCCGGCTCACGGTGATGCCCACAGGGTCGGCTATCACCTTGGCCGTGGCTTTCGCGCTCGTGTCGCTCAAGGCCGAGGCCTGCTTGGCACCGCCTGCGAGCCCGTCGGCGAGCGTTGATGCACCGCCGGCCACCTGATGTGCCCCGGATGCCGCCGATGCGGCGCCGGTGGACAGCGCGTCGATGCCGATGGCCAGTTGGCCGAGTCCGGAGGCGACCCCATCCGCCCCGGAACGGAGCCCGGCCGAGCCGCCCGCGATCTGAGCCGCGCCATCCGCGCTCGAGGCTATGCCGTTACGAACGCCCGTCAGCGCGGACGAGGTCTTCGACGAGAGCGTCGTGCCACTCGCGGCGGTCGTCTTCAGCCCTGCGGCGATCTGCTGCAGGCCGGGATTCGCTGCCAGCGTCGGGTCCGCGCTCATGAGTGCCGTGAGGTTTGCAGAGAGGGTGCTGACACCACTGGTATAGGCCGAGACTCCCGAGCTCAGTGAAGACAGCCCCGCCGAGCCGTCGCGCAACTGCCCGAGGCCGGCGGCAAGCTGGTCGACTCCACCCGTGTAGGAATTGACGCCGCCGGCAAGCGAGCGGGCGCCCGATGCCGCCGAACCCGCGCCGGTGGCGGTGGATGCCGCTCCCTGCGCCAGTTTGTCGAGCCCGGATGCCACACCCGTTGCTCCCGTGGAAAGCTTCCCCGCGCCGTCGGCTGCCTGGGTGAGCGAGCCGCCCATGCCGGCGAGGTTCTCGTAGAACGCCGTCAGGTATTGCGTCGTGATCTGCTTGCCGAAGGCGCCCGACATGGCCGAGCCCACCGACTGCGCGACGGAGCCGACGAGATAATCGTGCGAATCGTCCGTGCGAATGCTGATGTTCGCCTGGGTCGGCCTGGTGCCCTGCAATGACTGGATCGACGCGGAGAAGTCCTTGGGGATGGTCAGCACCGCATACGCGCTGCCGGAGGAGAGCGCAGCCTTGGCGTCGGTGGAATTCGAGATGGTCCAGTCGAAGCCCGCGCTGGTGCCGCCGGTCAACTCCGTCACGAGTTGGCGGCCGGCCAGAATGGGCTGCTTCGTGCCGTCCGCGGCGGTCGAGGTGACCATCACGTCGTTGTTGACCACAATCGCCGGAATCGCGTCCACGCGTTTGTCCGCGTTGGTCAGTGCACCGGCGAAGAAGCCTGCAACCACGAGCGGAACGACTATCACCCCGGCGAGCAGAATGCCGAAGCGACGTCGACGCGAGCCCGCCGTGCGGGTGAAGAGTCTTTCGAGCCTGGTGCTCATCGCAGCACGCCCTTCCTGTCGAAGACGTTCAGATCGAGTGCGACACGCTCGCGGCCGGCGAGCGCTGACCCCGCATCCGCTGCATCCGCTGCACCCGCCGATGACGACAAGCTGAAGACGATGGTGACGGATGCCGGCGCCAGCGCGGCAACGACCCTCGCGAAGCGTTCCCCGTCGGCTTCACCCGACACTCCTTCGCCGAGGTCGATGAAGACGAGACCCGGCCGCTCGGCGAGCGCCGCTGCTACGAGCACCGTCGAGCGCTGCACGGAGCCGAGCGTGGAAAGACTGGAGCCGCCGTGTACGCCGGCGGCGTCGCATCCGGCTGCCGCGAGCGCGTCGGTGATGCGCCGCTCCCAGCCGATCAGCGCCAGACGCGACGACGACGGCCACCAGCGCGCGGCGAGCTCGAGGCGCTCGGCGAGCACCTCGGCAACGGTGCGGCCCCCGTCGATGCCGCTGTGCCTGCCCACATCGACCAGCGCAACCTGCCGCATCACGCGCGAGCGTTCCGAGGGTAACGGCGAACCGAGTACCTGCACTCGACCGGCCACGGGATCGAGACGACCCGCGAGACTCGCGGCAACGACGCGACGGTCGGCGGGGCTGCCCGTCATCGTCACGATGGCACCACGAGGCGCCGAGACGGTGAGCGGCCCGATAGTGCTCTCGCTCACGCCGAAGACTGCATCGTCGGCCGTGATCGCCGCCTCCTGCGTGGCGGCCCAGGCCCGGTCGCTGAGGTGATGCCGAAGCCCCTCGCCCTCGATGTCGACATTGGGCAGGATGCGTGCGAGCCAGCGCGGCAGCCACCAGGCAGCCTTTCCGGCCAGGGCCATGGCGGCCGGACCAAACGTCATGCGCACCAGGAAGGCGTCGCAGGCGATGCCGACGGCGAGTCCCAGCGCGATGCCCTTGATCACCCCGGAGCCCTCGGGCACGAAGGCAAAGAAGACGAAGAACATGATCAGGGCGGCCGCCGTCACGACGCGAGCGGCACCCGAGAAGCCGGTCGTGATGGCGCCTCGCGCATCCTTCGTCTTCACGTATTCCTCGCGCATGCCCGAGACGAGGAAGACCTCGTAGTCCATGGCGAGGCCGAACAGCAGGGCCATCATGATGATCGGCAGGAAGCTGAGGATCGGCCCGGTCGATGAGACGTTGAGCAGATCGGCGAGCCAGCCCCACTGGAAGATCGCCACGACCACTCCGATTGAGGCGAAGATCGAGAGCAGAAAGCCGATCGCGGCCTTGATCGGCACGAACAGCGAGCGAAACACCATTGTGAGCAGAATGACCGAGAGCCCGACAACCACCAGCGCGAACGGGATGAGCGCGCCGGCAAGACGGTTGGAGATGTCGACGGCCACGGCCGTCGCGCCCGTGACCGAGACCGGTGTGTCATAGGTCTTTTCGATCGCCGGCGCCTTCTCGCGAATCGCCTCGACGAGTTGCTTGGTGGCAACGGAGTCTGGCGCACTCTTCGGGATCACCCGGATGATCGCGGTATCGAGTGACGGGTTCGGGATGCCTTGACTCACGTATTTGACGTCATCGAGACGCGCCAGATCCCCACCGATGGATTTCAGATCCTCCATGACATTGGTCGTCTGGGTGATGTCGACCATGACGATGAGCGGGCCGTTGTAGCCCGGTCCGAAACCGCGCTCGATCATGTCGTATGCCTGGCGTGAGGTCGATCCGGCCGGGTCCTGCGCACCCGTCGGCAGATTGAGATCGAGGCTGAGGGCGGGAATGGCGAGCGTTCCGAGAATCACGACGACGGCCGCGACCCACGCCAGCGGCGCCTTCAGAACCATGCGCACCCAGCGCAGGCCCATCGTGGGCCGTGTCTTGACGCCCGCGTGCGCGCGCTTCCAGGCGCGGGTCCCCTCCTTCGGTGCCAGGCGCCCCTTGGCGAGGCCGAGCATGGCGGGCACGAGGGTGACCGCAACGGCGATGGCGACGAGCACGGCGAATGCCGCCGCAAGACCCATCACACTGAGGAACGGGATGCCGACGACCAGCAGTCCGAGCAGGGCGATGATCACGGTCGCACCGGCGAAGACCACCGCGCTGCCCGCCGTGGCGACGGCCGTTGCCGCAGATTCTTCGGGATCCACTCCCCTGGCCAGCTGGGTTCGATGGCGCGAGAGGATGAACAGGGAGTAGTCGATTCCCACCGCGAGCCCCAGCATGAGCGCGAGCATGGGCGACGCACTCGAGATGGTGGTGAATGCCGAGAGTGCGATGACCGCGCCCATGGTAATGCCCACCCCGAGCAGCGCCGTGAGCAGCGGCATGCCCGCCGAGAGCAGCGAGCCGAAGGTGATCAGCAGCACGACGGCGGCGAAGATCACACCGAAGGCCTCGGTGATGGTGATGCCGAAACTGGTGTCCTGAAAGACCTGGCCGCCGAACGCGACGGTCAGGCCGGCGTCGCGCGCGGCATCCGCCGTTGCCGTGACCTTGCCGAGGGTCGCGTCGGTGACGTCGGAGGACTGCCCCGTGAACTGCACGGTGGAGTAGGCCATGCGCGCACCGTCGGCTATCGCGTCACCCGCGTATTCGGAGTAGGGCGTGAGCACCGAGTCGACGCCGGGCACCTTCTCGAGCTGCGTTGCCATGGCCTCGATGGCGGATTTGTAGGCCGGGTCATTGACGGTCGAACCGGCAGGGGTCTCGTAGACGACCTGCGCGCTCGCACCGGCCGCCGAGGGAAAGACTGCCGCGAGCTTGTCGATGGCCTGCTGCGATTCCGTGCCCGGGATGGCGAAGGATTCCTGGGTCTGGCCACCGAGCGCCAGCCCCGTGCCCAGCACTCCGGCGAGCAGCGCCACCCAGACGCCGATGACGATCCAGGCCCTGCGGTAAGCGAAGTGACCGATGCGATAGAGGAGGGTAGCCATTCGGGTGGTCCTATCGGGTGTGCGGGCGGTACTGAACGGGGGCGAGCAGTTCGGAGACGACGCTGATGAGGGCCCCGCGAATCTCGTCGAGGGGAAGCATGTCGCTCTCGTCGGTGAAGTTCATGGCGGCAACGAGCGTGTACGCCGCGCCGCCGAGAGCGACGCCGAAGCGAATCTTCTGCTCGGCACCCTCGAGGTCGCTCGCGAAATTGTCCGCAAGAGCGGCGACGGATGCGTTGGCCCGGTCAATCACGGCGATGCCCGCCAATGACTGCCCCTGGTTGATGAAGGTGTGCACCTCGAGCCGGTACTGAAGTAGAAAGTCGATGAACGATTCAATGAAGGTCTGACGTGCCGCGGCCGAGGATCGCAGGCTGCCGATGTCGCCGAGCAATTCTTCGAGCCGGTCGATGGCCGGGCCGATGGCCGCCTCAAGCAGCGCCTCCTTCGAGGCGAAGTGGTACAGCACGCTCGACTTGGAATAGCCGGCGATGTCTGCAATCTGCTGCAGCGAGGTGCCGGCGAAGCCGACAGAGGCGAACTGCTCGAGCGCGACGGCACGCAACTCCACGCTGGCGCTCGGGCGTCCCGCCGGCGGGGCCGATTCGGGGGAAGGAATACTCACCCCACGACGGTATCTGACCAATCGGTCAGTTTCTGCACGATCGGTCAGATTGGCAGCGGATTGCCAGCCAGTTCCCGGTTCACGATGCCCCGTGCGTGACAAGCACGAGTGCCAGCACCGCAAGCGCCACCGTGGCGGGCGCGACCACCACGCCGAGCAGCGCATAACGGCGCCACGACAGGGCAACGCCCATGGCGGTGAGTCGGCGATGCCAGAGCAGCGTCGCCAGCGATGCCCATGGGGTGATGAGGGGGCCTGCATTCACCCCGATCAGCAGCGCGATAAGCCGCAGCGGCGAACCCGCTACAGGCTCCAGCGCCAGATATGCCGGCAGGTTGTTGATGGCGTTCGCACCGAACGCCCCCACTCCGGCGAGGCGCAGCAGTTCTCTTGGGCTCTCCCCCGTGCCCGAGACGGCGGCGAGCGCAGTTCCAAGGCCCAGCGCGTGCGCGGCCGCCATGACGAAGAGCAAGCCGGATGCCAGCACCAGCAGCGAGAACGGCACGAGCGAGGCGCGCAGCACCTCTCGGCGACGCACCGCGAACACGGCAGCCAGGATCAGCGCGGCGCAGACCGCCGGGATCCACACGGCTACGCCCGAGACGAGCGCGGGCAGCAGGAGTGCCACGACTATCGCACTGCAGGCGAAAAGCGGGCGGTCTGTGACCGGTGCGCTGGCATCCGGTTCGTAACGCAGCAGCAGCGAACGCCGCGCGACCAGGAAAATCGCCGCGGCAGGAACCACGACGCACACGAGCGCGGGCGCCCAGGTCATCGCCGCGAAGCCCAACGGGCTGAGACCACCCAGCTGGTGCTGGGCCAGCAGGTTCGTGAGATTGGAGACCGGCAGCAACATCGAGGCCGTGTTGGCCAGCCAGACGGTCGTGAGCGCGAACGGGAGCGGATTGAGGCCCGCATGCCTGGCCAGCACGATGACCACCGGGGTCAGCAGCACCGCCGTGGTGTCGAGCGACAGGAAGATCGTGCTGAGCGTGGCAAACGCCACCACGAGAAGCCAGAGAAGCCAGGCTCGGCCTCGGCCCCAGCGCGCCGTGCGCTCGGCGATGAAGCGGAACAGGCCTGCTTCGGCGGCGAGTTCCGTCACCACAGTGATGGCCAGAACGAAAAGCAGCACCGGCCAGATGCGACCCCAGAGCTCGAGCGCATCCGCGAGAGGCAGGATGCCGACGGCCACGGATGCCGCACCGAGCGCGAGGAGCACGCATCCGATTACCGCTGTGCGCACGCAAGCCTCCAGACGCCCGGCGAAGGAGGGCTCGATCACTGTACGCCGCAGACGGGTAGCGCGAGAAGAGGAATCGCGTAGCGTAGAGAGTGACGAAAGGTGACCGATGCGCAAGTACCTCTTCAACGGTGCAATGATCGGCGCGGTCACGGGGGCCTTCTCGATCGTGCAGACGACGAGGAAGGGTCCGCGCGACTGGAAGCTCGTGCTCATGTGGATCAGCTGGGGCCTGAGCCTCGCGATAGCCATCGGCACGGTCAGGCAAGATTCCCGCGAACTCGAGGATCCGCAGAACTAAGCGGATCGCGCGGCGTGTCCCCGCCCCGGAACACCCCTCATCGGGGACACTTGAACGAGTAGTTCCGACCGCCTGAGAGGGGTTTCGCGATGTTTGGTCGCAGACGTCATGTCGCAGCAGCGCCGGCAGCCCCCGCGCCGCAGCTGACTGAAGACCAGATTTTCGAGCTCGTGCAGTACCAGCTCGCCGCTTCCTTCGGCGCCGAGGGCGAGTGGACCGTCTCCCGCCGCACCGAGGCGCACACTGACGCAATTTTTCACGGCGTGCTGGTGAAGTCCGTCACCGCGGACATCATCACGGCCCTGCGCGACGCGCGCCAGCAGCTTGAGGCCGGGGCCGCTGCCACTCCCGTCGCCGTCATCGTGGCCGAGCATGACGAACCCGGAGCGCATGTGGCGCCTCTCGAGACTCCGGATGCTGCGGCGAAGCAACTCGAGCCGGCAGCGTTCGGCTGGGAGCCTGCGCCGATCACGGTGTGGGCAGATCTGCGCAAGCCCGTGACGGGCGAGATTCCGCAGTTGCGCGCACCCGCCCTCGTCGCATAGAAACCCACCCGAGGGCGCACCGCAGAGGACGCTAGCCGATCGGCTTCCACTTCGAGGGCCCGTTCGACCCGGCACGATAGCCGTCAAGCGCAACCTTGTCTGCCTTCCAGGCGGCTATCACGGGTGCGACGATCCGCCAGCACTGCTCTGCCGTGTCACCGCGCACCGACAGGCTCGGATCACCGTCGAAGACACCCGAGAGCACCTCGCCGTATGCCTGCAGCTGGCCCGGGCCGAAGTCTGCGCTGAGCACGCTGCGGTCGATCTCGTGCGGGTCTCCGGGGCCGTTGATGTTCAGTTCGAGGGACATGGCATCCGGCGCCAGCTGCAGGCGCAGCACCGTGGGCTCTATTTTGCCGTGCAGTCCGTGCGGAAGATGCTGGGGCGCCTTGAAGGTGATCACTATCTCGCGGCGCCGCACCCCCAGCGCCTTGCCCGAGCGCAGCGTGAAAGGCACCCCGGCCCAGCGCCAGTTCTCGATTTCGAACGTCACCTCGGCGAGCGTCTCGGTCTTCAGCGCGGGGTCGACACCGTTCTCCTTCGCATACGCGGGCAGCTTCTTGCCGTCGATCTCGCCCGCCAGGTAACGCCCGCGCCGACTCGAGGTCGTTGGATCGTCGTTCCACACCCGCGTGGCCCGCAGCACCGTGGCCTTCGCGTCGCGCAGGTCCTGCGCGTCGATCGACGCTGGGGCCTCCATCGCGAGCACGGCGAGCACCTGCAGCAGGTGACTTTGGATCATGTCGATGAGGGCGCCGGCCTTGTCGTAGTAGCGGGCGCGTCCCTCCAAGGCCAGCTGCTCGTCGTAGACGATGTCAACACTCGCGATGTGCTCGGCACTCCACAGCGGCTCGAAGATGCGGTTCGCGAAGCGCAGCCCCAGAAGGTTGAGCACGGTTGAGCGCCCGAGAAAGTGGTCAATGCGCTGCACCTGGTCTTCGGGAACCAGTTTGAGGACCTGCGTGTTGAGCGCTGCTGCCGAGCGGCGGTCGGTGCCGAACGGCTTCTCCAGCGCCAACTGCGTACCCGCGGGAAGATCGACCTTCTCCAACGCCTTGCATGCCAGCGCCGAAATGGCCGGAGGCAGGGCGAAGTAGATCGCCGGGGTGCCTTCGCATTTCTCGAGGAGCCGGGTGAGGTCATCCGGGTTGGTCACATCGGCGCTCAGGTAGACGGTCTCGGCAAGCACCCTCTCGACGGCGGGTCCGGATGCCCCTGCCGCGGCGAACGAGGCGCGCACCGCCTTGCGCCACCGCGCCTGCGTCCATTCCTCGCTACCCGCGCCCACGAGGCGAACATGCTCACCCGGCCGCTCCTGCACCAGCTGGCCGAAGGCCGGCATGAGCAGTCTGGCCGCCAGGTCACCGCTGGCGCCAAGAATGAGAAGCGTCTGAACCGTCTGCGTCATGCATCCCACAGTAGCCCGCGGCTCTCACGGGCAGCTATGCGCACGGTGTGAAGAGGCGCCCACGGTGGAAGCTTCATACCGCGAGGGGCATGATGGAGGCATGGCTCTAGCTATCGAGGACTATGCACTGATCAGCGACTGCTACACCGGAGCTCTGGTCGGCAAGGATGGCAGCATCGACTGGCTGTGCATGCCGCGGTACGATTCCGCCTCCATGTTCGGGGCCCTTCTGGGCAGCAAAGATCATGGCAGTTGGCTGCTCGCGCCGAGCCATGAGGAGGCAACCTCCACCCGCAGCTACGACGGCGACACGCTGATTCTCGTGACGCACTGGACGACGCCTGACGGCGAAGTCGAGGTGACGGATCTCATGCCGCACGGCGACAAGCGCGCCGACCTGGTGCGCCGGGTGCGCGGCATCCGCGGTTCGGTTGAGATGCACGAAGAAGTGCGCATTCGTTTTACCTACGGCGAGGCCGTTCCGTGGGTTCGCAAGCAGAGCGGCGACAAGCCTCGCGCGCTGCTGGCCGTCGCCGGGCCGGATGCCGTCGTGCTGCGCGGCCCGGAACTCACCGCCACCGACCACAGTCACGAAGCCACCTTCACCGTGGGCGAGGGCGAGACCGTCGACCTCAGCCTCACCTGGCATGCCTCGCACAAGTCACCGCCCGAGCCGCCGGAGGTGGATGCCGCCATCGAGCACACCCGTGCCTGGTGGACGGACTGGGCGGCACGGTGCAACGAGACGGGCGAATACCGGGACGAGATCGTGCGCTCGCTGCTGCTGCTGCGCGCTCTCACCCATCACCAGACGGGCGGGATCGTGGCCGCGGCCACCACATCGCTTCCAGAGAGTTTCGGTGGCAGCCGCAACTGGGACTACCGCTATGTGTGGCTGCGCGACGCGTCCCTCACCATCTCGGTGCTGCTCTCCCACGGCTATCACGCGGCGGTCGAGCACTGGCGCGGCTGGATGCTGCGCGCGGTGGCCGGGGACCCGGCCGATGTGCAGATCATGTACGGCCTCGCCGGCGAGAGAGATCTCTCCGAACGCGAGCTGACGAGCCTGCCCGGCTACCAGGACGCCTCCCCGGTGCGGGTCGGCAACGACGCCGCCCTGCAATTCCAGGCGGATGTCATCGGTGAGGTCATGATCTCGCTGCACGAAGCGCGCGTCGCCGGGGTGAAGGAGACCAAATTCTCCTGGGGCCTGCAGCGTGCACTCATCGGCTTTCTGGAGCAGAAGTGGGAGCAGCCGGACCAGGGCATCTGGGAGATTCGCGGGGAAGCGCGCCACTTCACCCACTCGCGCGCCATGGTGTGGGCGGCGTTCGACCGCGCCGCGCGTGCCGTTCGCGAGTTCGGCCTCGACGGTCCGGCGGAGCGCTGGGAGAAGTTGCGCGATCGCGTGCGCGCCACCATCGAGGAGCGCGGCTTCGACGCCGAGCGCAACAGTTACACGCAGTACTTCGGAACAAGCGAAGTGGATGCCTCACTGCTGCAGCTCTCGCAGATCGGCTACTGCGCAGCCGACGATCCGCGGATGCTCGGCACGGTTGCCGCCATCGAGTCGGATCTGCTGCGTGACGGCTTGCCGCTGCGCTACCGAACCGAGGCGGGGGTGGACGGCCTGCCGCCGGGCGAGCATCCGTTTCTCGCCTGCGCGTTCTGGCTCGTCGAGCAGTACGCCCGCAGCGGTCGCGTCGGCGACGCCCGCACTCTCATGAAGCGACTGCTGGGCTTCGCTAACGATGTGGGAATGCTGAGCGAGGAGTACGACGTGGATTCCGGCCGTCAGGCCGGCAACACCCCTCAGGCCCTGACCCATCTGACTCTGGTGCGGGCCGCGGAGGCCATCACCAGAGCAAGCGCCTCGGCCTGACTGCGCGACAGCTGAAACGGGCAGTCACCGCGCGATGAAGGTGCTCCAGGCCCAGAACGCCAGGATCGCGACAGAAAAGACGATGGCGCCGCCGCTCACTCCGCGGTGCAGTCGTCGCCCTCCCGCTGCAATGGTGTTGCCGCTGGCAGCGAATCCGTCGGCGAGCGGCGTTCCGGCCGGAATCGCGCGCTCGTCACGGTAGTTCCTGGACTGGCTCAGGGTCTTGGCTCCCACCGTGTCCACGATGGTGAACATGCGTCGCAATACCGCGGGGTCGTCGATTTTCAGTGACGTCGACGAGTAGACGAACATCCAGTCGTCGACGATCTCTACATCGAATGAGTCGGCATTGTCGATGAGCAGGGCCATGAGGTCGGGGGTGAAGACGTAGAGCGCATCCTGCTCATACTCCCGCGGGCAGTACAGGGTGAAGTACTTGTCGAAGTCACCCTCGAGCTTCAGCACCTGGTTCTTCGAGAACACGGCCGGAAGGTTCGTGCCCCCGAAGAGCCCGTTGTTCGACCTCGCGTCGAGCACCATCTGTGGCAGCCTGCGGTCGAGCCGTATGGCTAAATACCCCCAATGATGCACGGTACGGTTCTTGCCCGAACCCGTCGTGTAGCGGTAGTTGGCGATGTCGATGTACGGCTGTTCCAGCTGTCGCACGCTGTCGTAGGCCGTGCGCTCGCTGCCGATACCGAAAATCGAGCCGGGGTAGTCGGAATCGGTCTCTCCGAGACGAGCGACAAGCCCGTTGGCCCGCGCAAAACGATCGAGCCGATAACGGCGCGCCCAGCGCCCTCGGCTGCTCCGAATGATGAAAACGACAATGGCAGCAGCGACGATAAGCAGGATCATCGGCATCACGAACACGGCAGGGTTCACGGGCCCAGTTGATATGTTCGTGCTGGCCAGTGCGGCTATGAATGCCGCGAAAACCGACCCACCGACCAGCACGAAGATCAGGCCGATGAACCCCACGACGATCCAGCGAAGAATCGTCGAGACCGAGACGTCGGCGGAGCCGCTGTTCTTAATCAGTTTCTTGTAGGCAACGACATCGGCACGCGCAACCGCTTCGCTCAGCGGGCGGTAGTCGAGCTTCGAATGATCCAACATCGGAGACAAGCCTATTATGTGGTGCACCCCCCGGGACTTGAACCCGGAACCCACTGATTAAGAGTCAGTTGCTCTGCCAATTGAGCTAGAGGTGCGTTGCGTTCGAGACAACCCGAACCGAGGGTCAACATTAGCATCCCCACCGAGGTCGATGCCAATCGGCACGGGGCGCGGCTTCGCAACTATCCTGAAGAGCGTGACTGACGCATCCGGCCCTTCTCTCGACGACGATCTTGCCCTGGCACTTCGCCTCGCGGATGCCGCCGACGCCATCTCCGCAGACCGATTTCGCTCCCGTGATCTGACTATCTCAACCAAGCCCGATCGCACCTATGTGACGGATGCCGACCAAGCCGTTGAACGCGCGATTCGCGCCGGTGTCGCCGACGCCCGACCCGGCGACGGCATCTACGGCGAGGAGTACGGAACCGAGGGCGACAGCAGCCGCCAGTGGATCATCGATCCGATCGACGGCACGGCCAACTACCTGCGCGGCGTTCCCGTGTGGGGCACGCTCATCGCCCTGGCGATCGACGGCGTTCCCCTCGTCGGCGTCGTCAGTTCTCCCGCGCTCGGTAAACGCTGGTGGGCCGCGAAGGGCTCGGGAGCGTGGCTGCAGGAGGGTGATGACGCGCCACGCCGCATCCGCGTCTCGGGGGTCAGCGAGCTGACGGATGCCTCCATCAGCTTCCAGTCCATCGCCCAGTGGGACGACGCGGGTTATCTCGAGCGCCTGATAGCGCTGAGTCGCACGGTCTGGCGCGACCGGGCATACGGCGACATGTGGGCGTACATGATGCTCGCCGAGGGACTGCTGGATGCCGTGGGCGAGTTCGATGTGCAGGCATACGATCTGGCCGCGCTCATTCCCATCGTGGAGGAGGCGGGCGGGCGTTTCACTTCGGTCACGGGCGAGCAGGGGCCGGGCAACGGAAGTTCGCTTGCCACCAACGGCGTGCTGCACGACGCACTCCTCGACGCGCTGCGCTGACCACTCGCCGCGCTTTCACCGCGTTCCGGCGAGGCAGCCACCGCTATCGCAGCCGCTTGCCCTCCGACAGCAGCGCTACAGCCTTGTCGATGCGCGAGAGACGTGTCTGCGGTCGTTTGGCCTCCTCGATCCAGCCGTTGTACTCGCGTTGGGCGCTGTAGCTGAAGCCCCGAAAGGTATCGGTCACTCCGCCGGTCGTGAACGCCTGGGCAACATCCGCGGCCAGCTCGACGGTGCGTTGCGCGGTATCGAGCTCGATGCGCACCCGCACGCTGTCCCCCGGGTGTTTGCCGAGTTGCTCCCGAATCTCCTTGAGCATGAGCATGCGGTGGGGGCCGCCGTAGCTCACAAGGGATCCGCGATACTCAACGTCATCGAATCGAGCGATGACGGGTACCCGGCCCGTCACGCCGAAGAGTTCCTTCACATCAAAAGGAAAGGGGATGTAGGCGGATGCGTTGACAACATCCGATCTCTCCAGCACTCCCTCGTATTCGATGGGCCCGGGATTCACATACGTGACCATGAGCCGATAGTAGTCGCCTATCGTCACCGCAGCAGGCCGCGCCGGGTGGCGCCGTACAGTGGAGGGCGTGAACACAGCGATTCCGGCCGGCTCGATGCGCGCCATCGACATTTCTCAGCCCGGCGCCCCCGACGTTCTGACACTCTCCGAGGCGGAAGTACCCGGATATGGCGCCCACGAGTTGCTGATCGAGGTCGCGGCGGCGGGGATCAACGGTGCCGACATTGCACAACGCAAGGGCCTGTACCGGCTTCCGGCGGGCGCACCCACGCGGCCGGGGCTGGAGGTGTCGGGGATCGTTGTGGGTGTCGGCGACGCCGTGGAGGGGTTCGCCACGGGTGACGCGGTCTGCGCGCTCGTGCCCGGGGGCGGCTATGCCGAATACGTCTCCATCGACGCCGGGCTCGTGCTGCCGGTACCCGACGGGGTCGAGTTGGTTGATGCAGCCGGCCTGCCCGAGGTGGCCGCGACGGTGTGGTCGAACGTGTTCATGTTCGCGGCGCTCAAGCCGGGCGAGACGCTGCTCGTGCACGGCGGATCCAGCGGCATCGGCTCGATGGCGATCCAACTCTCCGCTGCGCTCGGCTCCCCCGTGCTGGCCACCGTCGGCTCCGAGAAGAAGGTGGCCTTCTGCGAGTCTCTCGGTGCTCGCGGCATCAACTATCGCGGCCAGGATTTCGTGCAGCTCGTCATGGAGCACACCGACGACCACGGTGCCGATGTCATTCTCGACATGGTGGGCGGCGACTATCTTCAGCGTGACATCGCGGCGCTGGCCGTCGAAGGCCGCATCATGGTGATAGCGAATCAAAGTGGCAGCGACTCGACGCTCAACGTCGGCTCACTGATGGGTAAACGCGGGCGCATTTGGGCAACGACGCTGCGTGCACGTTCGCTGCAGGAGCGCACGGCCATCATCGCCGCGGTGCGTGAGAACGTGTGGCCCCTGGTCACAAGCGGGCAGGTGCGGCCGATCGTCGACAGCGTCTTTCCCCTCGAGAAGGCAGCGGATGCGCACCGGCTGATGGAGACATCCGCCCACCTCGGCAAGATCCTGCTTTCGCTGCGATAGCTCGCGCGACCGCGCGGGATTATGCCGTTGCACCCGCGATGTTCACGAGCCACTTCACGCCGACCTTCCGTAGATCGCCAAGCGATGCTCTCGCATTATCACCCCGGGTCGGCCCACCGTGCGCGGGGTTCTTCAGTGATCGCGACCGTGCTCGATTTTCAAGCTGCCAGGCAGGAACGGAAGCCACGGTGCCGAGTAGATCAGGACCGCCTGCTCCCCCGCTTCGACCGGAATCCGCGCGGTTCCGAACTTCCAGAGCCGATTGAAGAGATAGACGGCAATCTCCGTCTTCTCCCCCGCGCGTATCTGCCAGGTTCCGGTTCCCCACTGCGCCGGATGCCCGCGGCCGTTCACCACCACGGTCGGCTTCGGAAACCAGCCGAGGCGAGGTTTGTGCAGCGTGAGTTGGAGTCGGGAGGGCGGCGTCACAGGGGAACTCACGAGGACAGCCTACGGGCATCCGATCGACGTGAGACGCGGGCGTCGATTCGGGCTACGGGGTCACGTGGAACAGGCCCGCGGCGCCGCGCTCCGCGTCGGACATGGCGTGGGTGATGAACGAGTAGTCACCCGTCGCGGGAAATGTCAGTTCGACGAAGCCACCCTGGGCGGGCTGCAGTCCGAGCACCTGGGAGCCGCCCGTCCCCGTGCTGCCGCCGTCGCGCAGCAGGTAGTCGCCCTCGGTGAACACGGTGTCGAACTGGGTGCCCACGATGTGAAACGCGCTCGCCAGATTCGGCCCGGCATCCAGCACCCACACCCGCACCCGCTCGCCCGCCCTGGCCGTCAGCGGACGGTAGCGGTACTGGTCGGCATAGCCGTTGAAGACCACCAGATCCGGCTCCTTCTCCGCGACCTTGCTCGCGTCGATCTCCCCCTTCTGCGGTCCCAGGTAGTACTCGCCCTGCACGAGCACGTACTCGTGAGCTACGGCGTCGAGGCCGGGAGGGTCGATGATGACGGCGCCATACATGCCGTTGGCGATGTGGGCCGACATGGGCATGGTGGAGCAGTGATAGAGCCAGATGCCCGAGCGCGTGGCCGTGAAGGTGTACTTCAGGCTCTGTCCGGGCTGAATAGTGCGCATCGGCTCGTTCGGGGCGAGGGCTCCGGCATGAAAATCAATGGAGTGTCCCATGGTCGCGTCGTTCACCAGGGTGATCTCGAAGACGTCACCGACTCTGCCACGCAGGGTGGGGCCGGGCGCGGTTCCGTTGTACGTCCACAGTGTCTGGTAAACGCCGGGGGCCACCTCGGTGAGGGTATTGCGCACCGTGAGAGTGAGCGTGTGCACGGTGGCGGATGCCGCGGGCGGCAACGCCGCATCGTACGGTTCGAACCCGGCCGATGGCTTCTTCGCGAGGTCGATGTCGTTCGCCGCCGACCTTCCCTTCTGCGCCGCCGGGCCGCCCATGTCCATCCCCGCCATGGGCGCGCCGTTCCCACTCGAACCGCCGACGACCACGATGCTCATCACCATGCCCATCTGCCGATGGCCGGTGATCGAGCACCATCCGTTCACATTCGAGAAGATGACTCCCGCATCCACCGTGGCGGATTCTCCTCCGATCAGCCGCCCCGAGGTCACGCCCGTTGCGAGCACCAGATCGTGCACCTCCTCGTCGGCGTTGGTGAGGTGGATCACCAACCTGTCGCCTGCCGGCACACGCACGGTGCTCGGCGAGAAGCGCATGTTCTTCATGGTCATCGTCACGGTGGTCGTATGCCCTGTCGCTGAGCCTGCGGCCGCCGCGGACTGGGCGCCGGGGCTCAGCGCGTTCGACCCGATGCCGCCCGCGTTGCCCGGCACGAACGCAACACCCACCGCAACGGCAAGAACGAGGGTTCCGACGGCGGCCATCATCCCGCCGCTGCTGGCGTGCAGCGCCGGCATGCGCGCCTTGGTGCCGTCGCTCGGCCAATCCTCCGCACGCGCGTGACGTCCGGCCACGATGGCACGAATCGCCAGGGGAACGAACGCCAGCAAACTGGCCGCGACGAGTGCCAACAACAGCATGCGCAGCGGCTCGGCGAGCGGAAGCAGCATGAGCAACAGAGCGCCGTTCACCACGATGAAGCGAAAGGGGCCGAACCGGTCCAGCCCCGCGTTCATGCTGCGCGTCACCACGGGTCCGCCGCCGATGACCACCGGAACGAGGTAGCTCAGGGCCCCGACCACGAGCTGGGCCACGAAACCGACGGCAAAGGGCACGAGAACCCCGCTGATACGCGTCGCGGCCTGCTCCCAGTCGGGCACGACGGTGACGAGCACCATCACGGCAAAGACGCTGCCGGCGAACCACAGCAGGGCGGCCCCCATGCTCCACCCGGCATATGTCACGGGCACGGCCCGCCGTCCCTGGCGTACGGCCTCGATCACGATCAGGCTGAGCCCCGCCAGATACATGAGCAGCCCGAACGACACGCCCAGGCGAATGCCGAACAGAGCGCCCAGTCCCACGACCAGAAGCCCCAGCGCGAGCAGCGGCAGCGCGCCCCGAACGGCGGCATCCGCCGTGGGAAGGATGCGCGTGTGCAGCACCGTCGGCCAGAGCAGAATCACGGTGCCGAGCACGGTGATTCCGATCCAGCCCGCAAGGTTAAAAGCAATATGGGCAACGAAGAGACGATCGTGCACCCCGCCCGGGATGTCGCTCCTCGCCATTACGACGCCCAGAGTGACGCCGATGACCAGGAACAGCCCCGCCACGATGTAGTAGCGCACGAGTGGTGCGAACCGCGACGGCAGCGCCACGTGCAGTTGGCGGGCCAGGCTCATCACCTGCGTCAGAACGGCGAGCGCCACGAGCACAGCCCCCGCTAGCACGAGAGGCCAGGCGCGCCCTGGCACGCCCGTGACGACCGCAAGCGCGCCGACGGTGTGCGCGAACAGACGCGCGCCGAGAAGCATGCGCCCGCCCGCCGCGGGGCGGCGCAGCAGGGTGTCAGCAAAGTGCTGGCTCCAGACGATGATGGCTGTGCTTGCGGCACCGAGTAGCAGCAGGTGCACCATCAACCACGGTGCGGCGACACCGAGCGGTTGCACAATGGCCACGAACACAGCGCCCAGCGCCCAGGCCACGACAAGGGAGTTAACAAGTGCGTACCAGGCCTTGCGCGAAAGCGGCTTCTTCCTCCTCACGAGGCCCCCTCCCCGCGTGCCGGAGTCCGCTGCGGTTCTCCACGAACGACGGATGCCACGGCGAGCACCACGAAGAGCAGCACGGCGACGACGTTGAACACCCCACCCCACTGCACGAGAACAGGCACGTCGTGCACGTCGCCGATGAGAATGCGTGCGACGAGGGAGACGGTGAGCAGCCCGACGGGCAGATAGAAGATCGGCCGGTACGGCAGGGGCTTGCGCAGCACAGCCGGCAGAATCACGGGGGCGTGGGCCATGATCATCGCGAGAGTGAAGCCGAGAAACACCGCGTGCACGCTCGCGTCGTACAGCGGCCCCGAGACGACCGCCCCCGCGAGAAGCCAGATGACGCCCGCAACGGCGAGCCAGACGTAGCCGGCCAGAAGGCACGCCGCAATGTACCGGGGCAGGCCGCTCGATCTCACCAGGCGCGACGCCACATCGAACACGGCGAGCCAGGCCACCACCGCGAGCAACGCAGCGCCGAATAGCGGGTAGCCGACGTCGGGCCACAGCATCGCCGCGAGCACGCCCACCGCAAGCGCCACGCTCACGCCGAAGGCCACGCGCTCGGTGCGGCGGCTGAGCACGACGACCCGAGCCAGTTCCACCCGTTCACCCGCGATGGTCAGCACCATGAACCCAGCCATTCCCGGCACGAGAGCGGATGCCGGCAGACCGCCGATCCACAGCATCGTCGACGCCAGCGCGAGAAACGCCCCGAGCGACTGCACGGCCGCCGCCAGCATGGCCTGTCTGCGCCAGATGGCCAGGTAGATGAACAGCAGCACGACGGCGCCCGCGGCAAGCAGAATGCGGCCGACGAGCAGCGGTACAGGCGTGAGCAGGAGCAGCCCGCCGACGCCGAAGGCCGCCGGCGAGGCGAACGCCCACCACCGTCGCACCGCCACCGCTCGCTCCAGGGCGATGACCGTGCCGACGAACCCGAAGACCAGCAGCGGTCCGTGCACCACGGGCAGTCGCTGCGTCGTGACCGGCGCCGGCAGTCCCAGAAGCAGCAGCGCGGCATCCAACCCGGCCAGAAGCGCTATCGAACCGGGGATCAGAAACGCGAGCCGCGTTCCTCTGCGGCTGAGAACGGGTCGAGCGGGAGCGGAACGGATGGCGTGCTCGTTTCACGAACGTCGGACAAGGTGTGCAATCATTTTAATACTTTTTATTTACGTTATCGGAAGGAACCCCATGGCAGAACGTCCGCTTCTCGATGTGCGCACGGAAGAGCCCGCACGTCGTCACGAACTGATCTTTGAGCACTACAACGGCCTGCAGCCGGGTGAGGGCTACGTGCTCGTCAACGACCACGACCCCAAGCCGCTCTACTACCAGTTCGCCGCCGAGCACGCGGGCGACTTCACCTGGGAGTACCTCGAGCAGGGCCCCGAGGTGTGGAAGGTCGATATCGGGCGCCCCTCCGCTACCGCGTGAGACCATTCGATTCGAGCGCGCACCTCGCGCTCGGCCAGGCCGGGCAAGCGGCTCTGCTCGGCCTGCTGGTGCTCTCAGGCGCCATCTGGCTCGGCGGCTGGGTGGCACTCTTCCTTCTCGCCCGCAGCACAACCGCGACGCTCTCGCGGGAGGCGCGGGTGGCGTTCTTTCGCCACTTCGGCCGCCGATACGGCGTCGTGGCGACCGGCGCGCTCCTCGTGGGGCTGACCGCCGGCATCCTGCTGCTCGCGGCCGTACCCTGGACGCGACTCTCCACCTGCCTGGTCGCCGTGGCGGCCATACTTCTGCTGGTGCTCGGCGTCGGAGTACTGCAGGCGAGACGGATGACGCGCCTGCGTCGCTCGCTGCTCGCGACATCCGCAGACACCACTCTCGCGGCGCGGGTCGCCCGTGGCGCCCGAACGGCCATCGTTCTGCGCGCAGCCATCGGGGCGATAAGCCTGCTGATACTGGTGCTCGCGGTGCTGCGCGCCGTCTAGTCGGAGCGTGCCACTGCCCGAGCGACCCGGATTGAGCACACTGGTCTCGCGTAAAGTGAGCGCTATGTGCGCAGCTCTCATGACGACCGTCTGGACGGCTCGACGCACTGGTTCGGCGCGCCGCTGATGGCCGAACTCGTTGCCGCGGCGTGGGTCGCCGAAGACCGAAATGGCCGCGAAGCGGCGCACCTGCTTCTGACTCCCACCTCGACCGGCCATGAAGAGGGTCTGCTCCCCCTGGCCGCGGGCTGGGGGTTGGCGTCCGGCGGCGGTGACGACCCGATGCCATTCGCCACGGTCACCGCGTATGTCAACCCGCTCATGGTGACGATAGAAGGGGTGCGCCTTCCAGTGAGGCGCCAATGGACGTCCCTCGCTCGCAACCGCGGCCAAGTGATTCTCATCGTTGGAGACCGGCCGCGCCCCGCCGACGAGGACGCCGTGGGCTACCTCGCCACTGTCACGCACTTCTCGATCGGCTTGGTCAGCGTCGCATCCACGGGCTGACGGGCTACTCGATCGCCGAGCACTCCGCACAACAGCGCGCGATAGCAACCACTGGTGGAGATGCGGGGAATTGAACCCCGGTCCACTGCTGTGGTCATATGCCTTCTACGGGTGTAGCCAGTGCAGGCGTTCTACTCGGCTCCGGAATTTGCCACTGGCACCTAATCCGACAAGCCCAGCCCTGGTTTAAGTCCCTTTATGCCCCAAGACAGAACATAAAAGCAATCTCTCTAGCTGGCGCCAGGGTCCGGGTAGAGAGCATTCCCGGCCTGACGGTCTCTATAAGTTGCGAAGGAACTTACGCCGCGAGGGCGAAGTCAGCCTTGGCAGAGACAGTGCTGTTTGAATTGGCACTTATTGTTTTCCAGAGATCGTTAACGAGATAACCCTGGATCCTCGACCCGCTTCTCATATTCGCTCAGGCAATGTCGAAACCGATCATCCCCCTGAACACCGTGAGACGGTGAGTCACTATCGCGCGCTGTTGAATTGTGCAGATACATCTCGCCGATGGCGAGCCTTACAGACTACAACACTTCCGCGCTCCCGCATATTTCGGTCAGGACCGTGCGCGACTACTCCCCCAGGTGCCTGCGGCTCGAGATCGCGCGATCGGACTCACGCTTGTCCTGGCGCTCGCGCAGAGTCTGGCGCTTGTCGTATTCCTTCTTGCCCTTGGCCACGGCAATTTCCACCTTGGCGCGCCCGTCGCTGAAGTAGATCGACATCGGTACGAGGGTGTAGCCGCCCTCTTTCACCTTGTTGTGAATCTTGAGAATCTGTTCCTTGTGCAGCAGCAGCTTGCGCTTGCGGCGCGGGGCGTGGTTGTTCCAGGTGCCGCCCGAGTACTCGGGAATGTGCACGGCATCCAGCCATGCCTCACCGGCGTCGATGTACGCGTAGCCGTCGACGAGGGAGGCGCGACCGGCCCGCAGCGACTTCACCTCGGTTCCGTTCAAGACCAGACCGGCCTCATACGTGTCTTCGATGGTGTAGTCGTGGCGGGCTTTGCGATTGGTGGCCACCACCTTCTGGCCACGTTCCCTGGGCACGGCTTACTCCTGAATGATCAAACGAATGCGCCCCGCAAGCGCGGAGCAGCCCATCAGTCTAATACGTGGCCTAGACCTTGAGATACCGGCTGATCGCCACATTGGCAGAAATCGCCGCCAGCACGATGCCCACGACAAGCAGCGCGGGCACCACCACGAACGCGCTATCGGCACCGACGAAAGCGATAGAGGGTATTCGTGCGGCCAGATAACCGTGCACGAAGAACTGCACGATGCCCACGACCGCGGCGCCGGCCAACAGCGATCCGATGAACGCCGCGAACACTCCCTCGAGAATGAACGGCGTTCTAATGAAGCGGTTCGAGGCACCCACGAGCCGCATGATCCCCAACTCCCTGCGCCGAGAGATCGCCGACAATCTGATAGTCGTCGCTATCAACATCACCGCCGCGACGAGCATGAGCGCGGCAATACCGATGGCGGTGTAGCTGGCGGCATTGAGAATGTTGAAGATCGGATCCAGATAGCGGCGCTGGTCCATCACGCTCTGCACGCCCGGAGAATTCGACAGGCTCTCACTGAGCACGTCAGACTGCGAAGGATCCTTGAGGTTCACCCAGAACGTCTGGTTGAGATATTCCGGCGTGACCGAGTCCGCGACGGGGTTGCCCTTGAACTGCTGTTTGAAGTGCTCGTAGGCCTGCTTCTGGTTCTCGAACGACACCTTTTCGATGTATTTCGAGAGGGTCGGCGCCTGCAATTGTGCCTTCACCGCAGCGATCTGCGCGGGGGTCGCCTCGCCGTCCGCGCAATTGTCGGTCGCGGTACACATGTACACCGCGACCTGCGCCTTGTCGTACCAGTAGCCCTTCATCTGCCCGATCTGCATCTGCAGCAGAATCGCCGCCCCCACAAAAGTGAGCGAAATGAAGGTCACGAGAATGACCGAGACCACCATGGACACGTTGCGGCGCAGCCCGCTGGCCGCCTCCGACCAAATCAGTGCGAATCTCATTTGACGGGCCCCACGTTCTGTTCTCCGTCATCGTCACGATCAACGTGCGGCGCGCGCAGACCCAGTTTCTCCGCCAGAGTGAGCTGCTCGGGCAATTCTTCGTCGCTCAGCGGCCGCTGTCGCAGCACGGGCTGCGTGGGCGGACTAGCGAAATGCGCGTTCTGCATCGTCTCGGCGGGTTCAGGAACAGCTTCTGTCCGCACCGGCTGCTCCACGGGTGAGGATGCCGGCGGTCGCGGCGCGAAGGTCGGCTGCGGTTGCGGGACGGAAACGGGGGCTGGAGGCGCTTCGGCAGGCGCTGCGAGATGGCCGTCGGCGGGCGCATCCGGGTCGCGCTGGATCGGGATCGCCGTGGTGTACCCACCGTGGCGCTCGTCGCGCACGATCTCGCCATTGATCAACTCGATCACGCGGCGCTGCATCTTGTCTACGATGCCGGCCTCGTGTGTGGCCATGAGCACCGTGGTGCCTCCGGCGTTGATGCGTTCGAGCACGGCCATGATGCCCGCGCTCGTGGCCGGGTCAAGGTTTCCCGTCGGCTCATCGGCAAGCAGAACCTGCGGCTTGTTGACCACCGCGCGGGCGATGGCCACGCGCTGCTGCTCACCACCGGAGAGCTCGTGCGGCAACCGCTGCTCCTTGCCGGTGAGTCCGACCATGCTCAGTACGTCGGGCACGGCCTCCTGAATGAAGCCGCGCGACTTGCCGATGACCTGCAGCGTGAACGCGACGTTCTGGAAGACGGTCTTGTTGGGCAGCAGCCGAAAGTCCTGGAAGACCACGCCGAGGTTGCGCCGAAAGTACGGCACCTTACGGCTGGAGATCGAGCCGAGATCTTGCCCAAGCACGTGAATGCTGCCCTTCGTGGGCTTCTCCTCTTTGAGGATCAGCCGCAGGCAACTCGACTTGCCGCTTCCGGAAGCGCCGACGAGAAAGACGAACTCGCCGCGCAACACCTCGAGGGTGATGTCGTTGAGTGCGGGCCTCGCGGTGCCCGAATATTTTTTGGAGACGTGGTCAAAGAGGATCATGACCTCTTGAGCCTAAGCAGAGCGTCGCATAATCCCTGCAGCGACATGCCCCCAGCCGAGCCTGTGAATCCACCCAGTTGGAGGGGCTATTTCGCGGGCTTGAGCGAACGCCATCGAATCCCGGCGGCAATAAAGCCGTCCAGGTCGCCATCGAAGACGTGGGTCGGGTTGTTGACCTCGTAGTCGGTGCGCAGATCCTTCACCATTTGGTAGGGCGCCAGCACGTAGCTGCGCATCTGGTCGCCCCAGCTCGCGGTGATGGTGCCGGCCAGCTCCTTCTTCGTGGCGGCATCCTGTTCGCGCTGCAGCAACAACAGTCGGGACTGCAGAACCCGCATCGCGGCGGCGCGGTTCTGAATCTGGCTCTTCTCGTTCTGGCAGCTCACCACAATTCCGGTGGGCAGGTGGGTGATGCGCACGGCAGAGTCCGTCGTGTTCACCGACTGCCCTCCGGGGCCGGATGACCGGAACACGTCCACGCGAATGTCGCCCTCCGGTACGTCGATGTGGTCGGTCTCCTCCATGAGCGGCACCACTTCCACCGCTGCAAAGCTCGTCTGGCGCTTACCCGCCGAGTTGAACGGGCTCATGCGTACGAGCCGGTGAGTGCCGGCCTCGACCGAAAGCGTTCCGAAGGCATACGGGGCGTCCACCTCGAACGTCGCAGACTTGATGCCGGCCTCCTCCGCGTAGCTCGTGTCGAGCACGCTCGTGGGGTAGTTGTGCTGCTCGGCCCAGCGCAGGTACATGCGCAGCAGCATCTCGGCGAAGTCCGCGGCATCCACGCCCCCGGCGCCCGCACGAATCGTGATGACCGCGGAACGCGGGTCGTATTCACCACTCAGGAGGGTCTGCACCTCGAGCTCGCCCAAGGTCTTCTGCAGCCCTGCGAGTTCGGTGCGCGCCTCGGCTGCGGATTGCTCGTCGCCCTCGCCATCCGTCGCCATCTCGACCAGCACCTCGAGGTCGTCGAGGCGCTGGGCTATCTCGGTGATGCGCGCCAGTTCGCTCTGCCGATGGCTGAGCGCGCTCGTCACCTTCTGCGCCTTGGCCGTGTCGTCCCACAGGTCGGGTACCCCGGCCTGTTCGCTGAGGTTGGCGATCTCCTTCTCGAGTGCCGGCACGTCAACAACGGCCCTGATGTCGCCGAACGTGGCTCGAAGGTCGGCGATCTGCTGCGAAAAGTCCAGTTCAATCATGTCGCTGCAAGCCTACCGGCGCGATCGAGTGCGCGCGGCAGGCCTAGGCTGAAACGCGATGAGCACCGACGAGCGCCCCTTCAGCATTCGCGCCGTCGCGCTGGCGGCATTCCTGCCGACACTCATCTTCTCCATCGGCGAGGGCGCCATCATTCCGATCATTCCGATCGTGGCGAGCAACCTCGGTGCCGGGCTCGCCATGGCGGGGCTCATCGGCGGGATGATCATGGTCGGCGAGGTGCTCGGCGACATTCCCAGCGGCTGGGTGGTCTCACGAATCGGCGAGCGCAACGCCATGATCTGGGCGTCGTTGCTGTGCATCGTAGGCTTGAGCGTCTGTCTGCTCTCCCCCACGACACTCGCGCTGACGATCGGCGTGTTTCTGATCGGAATCGCCACAGCGGTCTTCGCCCTGGCCCGGCACGCCTTCATGACCGGGTATGTTCCAGTGAAGTACCGCGCACGCGCCCTCAGCACCCTCGGCGGTGTGTTTCGCGGCGGCTGGTTCGTCGGTCCGTTCATCAGCGCCGGAGTCATCGGGCTTTTCGGCGACACACATGCTGTGTTCTGGGTGCACATCGCCGCGTGCGTGCTGGTGGCAGTGGTGCTGTTCATCGTGCCCGACCCGAGCACGACGCTGGCGGCGCAGCGGCAGACCGGGCATCCGCACTCGGAACCGGATGCCGGCAAACAGGAGGCGAGAGCGCGCACCGAGGGTCTCTTCCGCACCATTTGGGCGAATCGCGGGGTGCTCGCACACATGGGCGTCGGCGCCGCTCTCATCGGCGGCCTGCGCTCCTCACGCACCGTCATTCTGCCGCTGTATGCGGTGGCGATAGGCATCAGCGACACGAACACCGCTCTCATCATCGGTCTCGCCGGCGCCGTAGATTTCGCCCTCTTCTACGTCTCGGGTCAGATCATGGACCGTTTCGGCCGCATGTCGTCGGCCATACCGTCCATGGTGGGTCTGGGCCTGGCGCACATCGCTCTCGCGTTTGTGACGGCCGAGCCCTGGTTCGTCGCCGTAGCTGTGTTCATGTCGCTGGCGAACGGCGTGGGCAGTGGGCTTCTGATGACCCTCGGTGCGGATCTGGCGCCGCCGGGAAATCCGGCGCCATTCCTCGGCGCCTGGCGTTTCACCGGAGATGTCGGGCAGGCTGCCGCCCCGCTCGCGATCTCGGCCGCCACGGCCGTTGCCTCCCTCGGTGCGGCCGTGATCGGCATGGGCGTGCTCGGCCTGGTCGGTGCAGGCCTGCTCGTGCGCTGGATTCCACGCTACGTGCCCCGCCGCCCGCGCCCACCCATCCCGTCGGTCGAGTAGCGGCCGACGGAGGAGGCCGCATATCGAGACCGCGCCTACGTAACTCGAGCTACCACAAGACGGATCGCGCCACCGAAGTCACCTCGAGGCGAATCCCCGCGGGGAGCAGCAGCGACACTACCGGGGGTTTCCACGACGAGGTGAGCGTGACAGTCGCGCTCGATCCATCCGGCGATTCGGCGCGGGCAAGCCGCAGGTCGTCGAAGTGGCCGATCGGGTTGTCGCGCAGATAGTCGCCGACGGCGTCACGCACCTCATCATCGCTCAACGTCGGGCGCAGCCGCGTTCCGTCGACCGCTACATCATCGAGATCGAACGCTTCCGCGCCCACGAGCGCCGCGCCATCCGCCAGCGTGAAGAGCCGCTTGCGTTCGAGATACAGCGAGGTGGCCGCCACGACCAGCAGCACAAGTACGAGGGAGAGCATGGCGAAGAAGATCACCAGCGGCAGCGTCGAGCCCTCGTCGTCGCCTATGCGTGCACGCATCCGCCTCATCGCGCGCCCCAGAAGCGTGAGACCTGCTGGGCCGCCGTTGCCTGCAGCGGAACGCTCGCCGTCTTCGCCAGGTCCAGGGCTTCGGGCACCAGCGGCAACGGGGCGCGCACTGCAACCGTCACGGTCACCGTGCCGCGTCGGGTGAAGCACTCTCTCGGCTTCGGCGAGCACCGGATGCTCACGTGCGCGCCGTCGGCCTTCATTCCGTAGTCGGCGAGCGCGAACTGCACGGCGCGACTCACCCTGGCCTCCCCTTCCCTGGCGTTCGGCGCTTGCACATAGACCCGAGCGGCCTGCCGCGCCGCGCCTTCGACGGCGAGCGCGCCACCCTGGATGCTTGCGACGGCGAGCACGAGATAGACGAACGGCACGAGCATGAGAACGCCCACGGTGATGAATTCGAGCGACGCGGAACCGGCATCCGATGCCAGTTCAGCGCTCCAGCGCCTCAACGGACGCATGGCCACTCACCTCCAGCCCGTCATCGATGCCGATCAACCCGATCAGTGGCAGCGGTGCACGCACGGTGATGGTCGCCGCAGACTGCCCAAGGTAACTGCCGTATGCGGCGCTGATGTCGCGGGCGTACCCGGCGCCGATAACCGTGGTGATGAGTTCTCGCGTGCGCTCTTCGCCGTCGGGCAGGCCGTTGTCTGCCAACGCGGCGAAGCGGGCCCCCTCGGCAGCGGCATCCAGCACCGTATTGCGAATGTGCAGGGCGAGCGCCAGTTGCAGTACCGAAAGGGTAAGCACCGTCAGCAGGGCGCCGACCATGACGAACTCGGCGGCTGCCGACCCCTCGTCACTGCGCCAGCGGGCCGCGATGCTCGACACGTGTTCAGAAACTGGTGACGCGGGAGATGGCCTGCTCGAACACGCCGCTCAGGGCCGGGCCGGCGAGCCCCCAGATAATGATGACCAAACCTGCGGTCATGAGAGTGATGAGCACCCAGCCGGGCACATCGCCCGTCTCGTCTCGGTGAATGCGCCGCACGGCACGGGTGAATATAGACACTGCTCTCCTACTTTCTTTCGATGACACGTCTTTCGATGACACGTCTCTCGATGACACGTCTTTCGATGACACGCGACGCCGGCTCATCAGAACCCGGCCTGGAGCACGAAGACCCCGGGAAAAATGGCGAAAAGCACAGTAACGGGCAGAATCAAGAAGACGAGCGGCACCATCATCGCCACCTCTTTCTTGCCCGCGATCTCGAGCAACGCCCGCTTGGATTCCTCCCGCGCGTCCTGCGCCTGGGCCCGCAGCACCTCGGCGAGCGGGGATCCGTGTTCGAGAGCACCGGCTATCGCGTCGATGCACCGGCTGAGAATGGCGAGATCGATTCGCCGTTCCACGGATTTCAGCGCCTGCACGAGGGAAACGCCGGTGTTCACCTCTGCCACGACCAGGGCGAACTCATGGGCGAGCTCGCCCGAGCTTGTGCGAGAGATGCGACGCAGCGCATCGAGCACGCCTTCCCCGGCCGACAGGCTGAGGGTCAGAAATTCCAGAACGGTCGGAAACTCACTGGCGATACGCCGGGTTCGAGCGGCGGCCGCGCGCTGCAGGAGCCAGTCCTTGAGCGCGAAACCACAGCCGGCGGCAACCAGCGGGAGAGCCATCTGTGCAATCGGCGGAACCGAACGAAACGGCGAGACTGCTACGAGAGCCAGGATGCCGGTAACCAGTCCCAACACGGCCCACGTCAGTTGTCGTCCCCGAAACTCCTCGACGGTTGTGGGCAGCCTGGCCTGACGCAACCGTCGCTCTACAGTCTCGTTGCCGCCGAGAATGCGTGAGACGGTGTCGCGCAGTGCCCCGGCGAGGGGGCCGAGCACCGTGCCCAGAATGGGCAAGGGGTCGACCGACTTTCGCGAAACGAAGCTGTGTGCCGTCTCAGAGACGTCCAGAATGTAGGGCGCGACCCGGTCGGCGAGGCGCGGGCGACTCAACCGCGGCAGTGCACCCACGATGGACCACAAGCCGAGGCCCAGAACCAGCCCGCAGAGCACTCCCCACGCCACGAGCGCGCTCATCGGAACCACCGTTTTTCCTCGGGCAACCGCCCCAGGGCGCGCATCGCCCGGTATGCCAGCACAGACACGACGAGTCCAACGATGATCACCGTGACCCCGGTCGGCGAGTTGTATGCCTGCGCCGCCTCAGGCCGCGAGGCAAGCAGAAGCAGCACGATCCACGGAGCGGCAACGCCGAGCCTCGCCGCGTTCGTCACCCACGACTGCCGCGCCTCGACCTCCGAACGGATGGCACTCTCCTCACGGAGGTAGACGGAGAGACTGCGCAACACGAGCGTCAGGTCGCTGCCGCCCACCTCGCGGGCCATCCGCAGTGTCTCCAGGATGCGATCGGCCACCGGATCGGCCAGCGACTCCTTGAGCGCATCAATGCTTCTGGAGAAGTTGCCGCTGACTCGATAGTCGCGCTCGAAGCCGGCAAAGGCCTCGCGGGTGGCCGCGGGCCCGGTATATGCCAGCGTGCTCACGCTGTCGGGCAGGGCCAGTCCGGACCGCACGGCGGAGACCAGTTGATCCACGGCATCCGGCCACACCGCACGGCTTGCGCGCCGTCGAGAGCGCACCCGAAGCCCGATGATCGTTGTCGGTGCGAGCGCGCCGACGATTGCCGCGGCCATCGAAAGCGCCACAACACCGAGTACCGCCTGGGCAACCATGCCGAGCACGAGCCCGAGCAGTATCGAGATCGCGATGAATCCGGTGGGCGGCAGCGTTGGCATGCCTGCCAGGGTCAGAAGAGTGCGCAGAGCATCGAGGGGCCCGCCACGGTTCGCCACGACGCGGCGAGGGCCCAGCGGCCACACGAACGGTGACAAAACGAGCAGCACACCCGCGCCAAAGACAGCGCCCAGAACGAGCGTCATGCCGCGCTCCCCCGCAGCACGACGGCAGGATCGAGGCCGGCCGCCTGAAACTTGGCCAGCTTGGTCGGGTAGCCGCCCGTGTGCACAAGCAGACCGGAGCGACGCTCGAAGATCGGGCTCGCCTCGATGATGCCGCCCGTGACGTGACCGCTCGGCGCGATGATCTCCGCGATGGTGCGCCGCCCCCGTCGATCCATTTCACAGTGCACCACGATGTCGACGCAGCTGGCGACAGTGGGCACGACAAAGGAGGAGTCGATGTTGCGACCCGCCAGCAGGGGAAGCGTCGAGAGTTTCGACAGCGCGTCGCGTGCCCCGTTCGCATGAATGCTGCACATGCCGGGAAGCCCTGAATTCAGCGCGATAAGCAGGTCGAGGCTCTCCGCCTCGCGCACCTCGCCGACCACCAGCCGGTCGGGACGCATGCGCATCGCCTCCTTGATGAGCCGCCGCAGCGAGATCTCGCCGCTGCCCTCGAGGCTGGGCTGACGACACTGCATCGAGACGACATCCTGCGCCGAGAGATCGAGTTCGAAGGTCTCCTCCACCGTCACGATGCGATCCGACGGCCGCGCCGACGAGAGCAGCGCGTTCAACAGGGTGGTCTTGCCGCTCTGGGTCGCGCCTGAGACAAGAATGTTCTGGTTCGCGAGCACGCACATCCGCAGAAATTCGGCGGCCTGCGGCGACATCGATTCCAGCCCGACAAGCTGCTTCAGTTCCCGGATGCGTTTGGTGAACTTGCGGATGTTCACCGCCCAATGCCGATGCGTGATGTCGGGAATCACGACGTGCAGCCGAGAGCCGTCGGGCAGGGACGCATCGACGAACGGCGAGGAGAGATCGACCCGACGGCCGGAGGACTGCAGCATTCGCTCCACCAGGTCACGAATCTCGGCGTCGCTGATCACCGTCGAGGTCAACTCGGGCACTCCGTTGCGCGCTATGAAGATGCGGTCAGGAGCGTTGATCCAGACCTCTTCGATGTCCGGGTCGTCAAGGTAGAGCTGCAGCGCACCGAAGCCGGTGAGCGAGGCGACAATCTGGCGCGCGGCCTCGCGCTCATCCGCAATCAACGGCATCGAACCGCCGAGAGCCCGCTCACTGTAGCGACGCAGTTCATCGTGCACATACTCGTGCGCGAGCGAGCCGCTGCCGGCCAGATCCACTCCCTCGCTGCGCACGCGGGTGCGCACCTTCTCGGCAATCACGCGCACGGCATCGTTCATGCCAGCATCTTGGTGCAAAACGCGAATACCCCGCTGAAGTTATCCACAGGCCGCCTTATCGAGGCGATACGGCTCGCGCGCCCGACGGCATCTGCCTTCGGGTTAGGCTTGCCTAAGCTAGCCGAAGCGGAAGGATCACGATGCTACGTACGGCCGCCCTCGACGGCCAGCTGAATGAGGTGCTCACCGGCACGGGAGTCGTCGTCTTCTATGTGCTGGTGTGGGGGCTCGTCTTCGCCGGCACCGCCGTCTTTCTCGGCATCTTCATTCCGTTCATCACCGGCGATTCCCTGCTTTTCGCTGCCGGACTCGTCACTGCCGCCAGCGGCAACCTCAATATTGCGATACTCGCGATAGGCGTCGGCATCTCGGCGTTCCTCGGTGACCAGGTGGGCTTTCTTCTCGGCCGTCGCTACGGTCGCGGCTATCTCGATCGGCACGGAGGGCGGCGCACCCAGGCCGCCATCGCCAAGACCGAGCGCTTCTACACGATGTTCGGCTGGTGGGCCGTGGTGATAGCGCGCTTCATGCCGTGGGGCCGAGTATTCATTCCGGTGATCGCCGGCGTCGGCCGCATGAACTATTACCGATTCCTCACGAGCAACCTCGTCGGCGCGGTGGCCTGGGGCGCCGGCATGACGGTGATCGGCTACTTCGCGGCCTCCGTTCCGGGCATCAAGAGCGCGGCATACGTCATCGGCGGCGCGTTCATCCTGGCCTCGGTTGTCTTCGGATTCCGCGCCTGGTGGCTCGATCGTCGTTCGCGGCTGACGGATGCCTCACCCGCGGCATTCGCACCTGCATCCGCACCGACCAGCGCCGTCGCACCCGCCGAAGAGGCCTGAGCCGCCGATACACTGAGACGGCACTCGCGGGAGTGGTGAAATTGGCAGACACGCAGGATTTAGGTTCCTGTGCTTTCGAGCGTGAGGGTTCAAGTCCCTTCTCCCGCACCGTTCCCGCACGGCACGGCCCCCACTCCCCCGGCGGTTCTACATCGAGCGGATGATCTTGCCCGGCAATGTGCCGGCCCCTCACCTTTTGTGCGGCATCGCTGGCTAAACTTTCAGCTACCCCATAACTTTCATTCATTCCGGTGCCGCCGGGTCCATCTCATCTGGAGCAGCGTGATCCACACCTCATTGATCCCCTGGCTCGACGCAGCGAATATCATCGACGCCGCTGGGCCATGGGCTCTGCTCGTGGTGTGCGCCATCATCTTCGCCGAGACCGGGCTGCTCATCGGCTTCCTTTTTCCCGGCGACACCCTGCTGGTGATAGCGGGCATCCTCACCTTCTCCGGTCACCACGAGTCGGGTGGCGGCCATGGCATCCACATCGCCATCTGGTGGGTCTGCCTCGCCATCGGCTTCGCCGCATTCCTCGGCGGAGAGGTCGGCTATCTCATCGGTCGCAAGGCCGGGCCGCGCGTCTTCGAACGTAAGGAATCGGGAATCTTCAGCATCAAGAACGTGCAACGCACGAATGCGTTCTTCGAACGCTTCGGACCGTTGGCGGTTGTCGTCGCTCGCTTCGTGCCCGTCGTGCGCACCTTCGCGCCGGTCGCCGCCGGCGTCGGCCACATGAATTACCGCAAGTACAGTCTGTACAACCTCATCGGGGCGCTCATCTGGGGCGCCGGACTCACCTACTTCGGCTATCTCCTCGGCTACATTCCGCCCGTCGCCGACTTCGTCAAGAACTACATTGACCTCATCCTTATCGGGGCGGTCGTTGTCACGCTGGTTCCCACCGTCTATCACTACATCCGGGCAAGCCAGAAGGCGAAGAAGAGCAACGCGGTGACGTCGAGCAACGCCGAGTCGGGCACAGCGTCGTCAGGCACCGAGGCCGCCGAATCCGCCGAGTAGCCGGCGTCCGCTCAGCGGTGCAGTTCGTCTTCGTGCGCCGCGTGCTCCGCCGGTTCCAGTTGGAAGGTGGAGTGCGCAACGTCGAAATGCTGGGACAGGCATCCGCCGAGCTCGTCCAGCAGCCGTCCGGTGTCGCCGTTTTCGAACACCTGGGCATCGACCACCACGTGCGCCGTGAAAACCGGATGCCCCGAGGTGATGGCCCACACATGCACGTCGTGCACCGCCACAACGCCGGGCGTCTCGGTGATGTGCCGACGAATCTCGGCGACGTCCGTGTCGGCGGGCGCCGCCTCGCTGAGCACCCGCACCACATCGCGCAGCAGGGCGAAAGCCCGCGGCACTATCATGGCGGCGATCGCCAGTGAGGCGATGGCATCTGCGGGCGCGAAGCCGGTGGTCATGAGCACGACGGCCGCCACAATCACGGCGCCGGCCCCCAGCAGGTCACCGAGAACCTCGAGATAGGCCCCGCGCATGTTGATCGAGTGCTGTGCCGCCGGGCGCAATAGCAGCAGCGCCCCGATATTGGCTACGAGAGCTACCACCGCGACCACGAGCATGGGCACGCTCTGCACGTCGGCCGCCTGCGCACTCGTCAGACGCACGATGGCGCCGATGGTCACCGCAATGGCCACCACCACGAGGATCACGCCGTTGATCAGCGCGCCGAAGACCTCGGCACGCCGGTAGCCGAAGGTCTGCCGATCGGTCGCCGGACGCGCGGCGACGATCGTCGCGATCAACGCCACGATGAGGCCGATGAGATCGCTCAGCATGTGGCCGGCATCCGCCAACAAGGCAAGCGAGCCGCTCACCGCCGCGCCGATGACCTGGATGGCGAGCACGCACACCACGATGCCTATCGCCAGCAGAAGTCTGCGCTTGCTGGTGTCGGATGCCGCGTGGCTGTGGTCGTGTGTCATGTCACTTGTCAACGCTAGATTGTGCGGTCACAACGCGCCAGAGCGCGAGCCTTGAAAGGAATAAGTATCGTTCTCAGGAAGCTGTGGACGAGTCGAGCGCGAGTGTGCGAAGCACGGGAATGAGCGCCCAGAATGCCCGAGCGCGATGGCTCTGCGCGTTCTTCTCGTCGGCGGTCAATTCCGCGGAGGTGATCGTGGCGCCATCCGGAACGAAGATGGGGTCGTAGCCGAAGCCGCCGGCACCGTGGGCCTCGGTCGCGAGTCGCCCCTGCCAGACGCCCTCGACGGTGAGCTCCTGTGCAGGCTGCGGCAGCCCCTTCGGCACGACGACCGCGATCGTGCAATGAAACTGCGCCGTGCGATGTGGGTCTCGGATGTCGCCCAGCTGATCCAGAAGCAGCCGAAGGTTCGCCTCCGCGTCACCGTGCGAGCCCGCCCAGCGCGCGGAGAAGATACCCGGCGCCCCGCCGAGCACATCGACGCAGACGCCCGAGTCGTCGGAGAGTGCGATCTTCCCCGTGTGTTGCGCCGCAACACGCGCTTTGATGAGCGCGTTCTCGGCGAACGTCACGCCGTCTTCGACGGGCTCGGGCCCGTCATAAGCGGCGACACTCAGCCCCAGCCCCGCCGCACCCAGAATCTTCTGGAACTCCTCGACCTTGTGCGCGTTATGCGTGGCCAGAACGAGCTGCAAGGTCATCGTGCTTCGTTCAGCGCGGTCGCCTGCAATTCTGCCAGCGTCGTCGTTCCGCCCAGGGCGAGGTCGAGCAGGCTGTTCAGCTCGGCGCGATCGAATGGCGCCCCCTCGGCCGTTCCCTGCACCTCCACGAACAGCCCTCGGCCCGTCACGACGACATTCATGTCGGTTTCGGCGCGGGAGTCTTCGGTATATGCCAGATCGAGCATGGGCACGCCATCGATGATTCCCACTGAGATGGCGGCGACGCTGTCGATGAGCGGTGTGGCCTTCTGCGCGATGAACTTGTGCGCGCGGCCCCACTCCAGGGCGTCGGCGAGCGCCACATACGCCCCCGTGATTGCCGCCGTGCGGGTGCCCCCGTCGGCCTGCAACACGTCGCAGTCGAGCACGATGGTGTTCTCGCCGAGCGCCTTCATGTCGACCACTGACCGCAGGCTGCGCCCGATGAGGCGGCTGATCTCGTGCGTGCGACCGCCGATTTTGCCCTTGACCGACTCCCTGTCGGTGCGGCTGTTCGTGGCCCGCGGCAGCATCGAGTACTCTGCCGTCACCCATCCGCGGCCTTTGCCGGCCATCCAGCGCGGAACCCCGTTGGTGAACGACGCCGTGCACAGCACCTTCGTGCGGCCGAACGAGATGAGCGCGCTGCCCTCGGCCTGCTCGCTCCAGCCGCGTTCGATGGTGACCGGCCGCAACTGGTCGGTGGTGCGTGCGTCGGCACGGGTGATCTCGGTCACAGTCAGTTCTCCTTGGTGGTGGTGCGGTTCTGCCTCGGCAGGGTGATGGTCTCGGTGTCGACCCTGTCGACACGCGAGATCTCGGGGCCCATAAAACGGTGTGCGAGGCGCAGGAACTCATCGAGGTCCGGCCCCGTGGCCTCATAGCGCAGCGAGGGAGCACCGGGCGAGGTACGCTCAAGCCCTTGCCCGACGAGTACCCGGTAGACGTCGTTGGCGGTCTCGGTGTCGCTGGAGACGAGCGTGACGCCTTCCCCCATCACGTACGAGATGGCGCCCTTGAGGAATGGATAGTGGGTGCAGCCCAGCACGAGGGTATCGATGTTTGCGTCACGAAGCGGCTGCAGATAGCCGCCGGCGACCGCCAGCAGTTCGTCACCGCTGGTCACTCCTGCCTCGACGAATTCGACGAAGCGAGGGCAGGCCTGGCTGAACAGCTGAAGCGCGGGGGCCGCGGCGAACGCATCCTCATAGGCGCGCGACTTCACTGTGCCGACGGTGCCGATCACACCCACCCGATTGCTGCGCGTCGCGGCGACCGCGCGGCGCACGGCCGGCTGGATCACCTCGACGACGGGCACCGAGTATCGTTCCCGGGCGTCGCGCAACATGGCGGCGGATGCCGTATTGCACGCGATCACGAGCATCTTCACACCGGCCTCGACGAGAAAATCGAGGGACTCGAGTGCGTAACGACGAACATCCGCTATCGGCTTGGGCCCATACGGCGAATGTGCGGTGTCTCCCACGTAGAGAATCGATTCGTTGGGCAGCTGATCACGAACGGCCCGCGCCACCGTGAGCCCGCCGACCCCGGAGTCGAAGATTCCAATCGGCGCATCCGTCA
This sequence comes from Leifsonia sp. Root112D2, assembly GCF_001424905.1. Lineage (NCBI taxonomy): Bacteria > Bacillati > Actinomycetota > Actinomycetes > Micrococcales > Microbacteriaceae > Leifsonia > Leifsonia sp. Root112D2. Next base: position 2,201,831 of record NZ_LMCU01000001.1, on the reverse strand, counting down.
CGAGAATCAAGCCTACTAGCGCACCGATCATCGTAGGCTGACACCGTGACCGGCTCATCTGCACTGCGTACCGACCGCTATGAACTCACGATGGTGGATGCCGCCATGCAGTCGGGCACCCACGACAGGGAGTGCGTGTTCGAGGCGTTCTCCCGACGGCTGCCTCCCAGCCGGCGTTACGGGGTGGTGGCCGGCACGGGCCGCCTGCTCGAGCTGATCGACCAGTACCGTTTCGGCGATGAGGAGCTGGGCTGGCTTCGCGAGAATTCCGTCGTTGCACCCGCCACCCTCGACTGGCTCGCGAACTATCGCTTCAGCGGAACGATCCACGGCTACCGGGAAGGCGAGTTGTATTTTCCTGGATCCCCGATTCTCGTTCTCGACGCGCCGTTCGCCGAGGGAGTGGTGCTCGAGACCCTGATTCTCAGCGTGCTCAACTACGACTCGGCGGTGGCGAGCGCTGCCGCACGCATGGCATCCGCGGCGGTGGGACGCCCGCTGGCCGAGATGGGATCGCGGCGTGCCAACGAGCACGCGGCGGTGGCCGCGGCCAGGGCGGCATTCATCGCCGGCTTCGACGCGACCTCCAACCTTGAGGCGGGCCGCCATTGGGGGGTTCCCACCATGGGCACTGCCGCGCACGCCTTCACGCTGTTGCACGACAGCGAGGAGGCGGCCTTCCGTGCCCAGATCGACGCCCTCGGAGTGGGGACCACGCTGCTCGTGGACACCTTCGATGTGCGCGCCGCCATCGATCTCGCCGTCAGCATCGCGGGGCCACAACTCGGAGCGGTGCGTCTGGATTCCGGCGATCTGCCCTCACTCGTGCGCGAGGTGCGCGCCCAGCTCGACGATCTCGGCGCCGTGAACACCAAAATCACCGTCACCAACGACCTCGACGAGTACACCATTGCCGCACTGGCCGCCTCCCCCGTGGACTCCTACGGCGTCGGCACCTCGGTGGTGACCGGTTCGGGCACGCCGGCATCCGGAATGGTCTACAAGCTGGTTGCGCATCGCAACGATGCGGGCGAATGGGTCTCCGTGGCCAAGAAATCCGAGGGCAAGGTGAGTGTCGGCGGTCGCAAACGCCCGCTGCGGCGCATCGGCGCGAATGGTCGGGCAACGGCCGAGGTGATTCAGATCATCGGAGAAGATCATTCCCCCCGACATGGTGCGCAGGCCCGCCGTTCGACGCAGGCGCCGGATGCCGGTGCCACGCCACGCGAGCGTGACCTGCTCGTGCCCCTCATGGTTGACGGCGTAGCCGACGAGCGCTACCTCGGCACCGCGGGCACCGCGTTGGCCCGAAAGCATCGCGCTGCCGCCGTAGCGGAGCTACCAGAGGCCGCCTTCCGGCTCAGCCGTGGCGATCCGGTGCTGCCCACACAGTATGAATGAGCGACAGTGCGAATGAGCGACAGTGCGAATAAACGCGCGCTATTCGCCCTGCATCCGCTCGTAGATCTCCTTGCAGGTTGGGCACACCGGAAACTTCTGCGGGTCGCGCCCCGGGGTCCACTTCTTGCCACAGAGAGCCTTCACTGCCTTGCCGGTCATGGCCGACTCAAGAATCTTCTCCTTCTTCACATAGTGTGAGAAGCGCTCGTGGTCGCCCGGCTCGATCGTCTCCTGCTGCAGCAGTTCCTCAAGCTCGCGGTCGAGGGTCGCGGTGCCGCCACCGTCGGGAATGCCGCCCGGTTCTGAGATGCTCGCGTGGTTCATGCTTCCATTTTAGGTCGCCGTCCGCCCGAGCGCGTCAGTCGTTCTTTGCGGCGAGCGCCATGATCTCGGGTCCGCGACGATCAAAGACCATTCCACCGAGAACCACCCCTGCTGCCAGCGCGAGCACACCGATGCCGATGCCTGCCACGAGCGCCCAGATCAGCCACTCCGGGTCGAACAGCACGCCGAGCACCATGAACACGATCACCGGAGCCGAGAGCACAAGGATCGCGAAGAAGCTCACCGACTGCACAATCGCCGATGCCCCACCGGATGTCTGCGGCTGCGTGAACGCGCTCTCCCCCGGTTTCGTCGCCGGATACGGGAACAGCGCAGACGACAGGCTCGAAAGCCCGATGCCGATGAGCAGCACCGCGGCGCTCACGCCGATCACGGCCGGCAGCACCGCCCACTCGCCGTACACGATGACCGTCACGATCGATCCGATGCCGATGAGCGGAATTCCTATCAGCAGTACCGGAAAGATGCGCCCGAGCCGATCGGCCAGCCCGCGTGTTCCCGAGGCGACGTGCAGCCAGATCGCCGTGCTGTCGTATGCGACGTCGTTGTGGATGGTCCAGCCGAGAAAGAGGCACATGACCGGCAGCGGCAGCAGGGCCACATAGTGGGCCGGCATCCCGGCGACGAGCAGCGCCACCACCATCAGCACGGGCACCAGGGGAATCATCACGAGCGAGACCCAGTAGCGCGCGTCGCGACCCCAGTAGGTGGTGCTGCGCGCGGCGATGGCCGCCGCCGAGCCGCCCGGCAGCCGACCGAACCAGCCGAGCCCCACGTAATCCTTGATGACCGCTTCACGCTGCGGGGTGACGAGCATCCGGCCCACAAGTGCCCGCCAGGCCAGCCAGAGCAGGCCGAGACTCGCCAGCGCAATCAGCAGCTTGAGCAGCGCCGTGCCCCACGATCCCAGGGCCGCGTCGCCCGGCACCGACCAGACCGCACCAAGTGGCGTCCAACTCAACCAGGCTGCAACGTCTCGCACCACGCTCACGCCGTCGCGCCCCCAGTCCACGGTGACGAGAAGCATCACGACGGGCGAGATCAGCACAATCAACAGAATGCCGATGAGGCCGCCGAATTCACGCGCCCGGCGGGTGGCAAGCAGAAACGAGGCGAGCGATGTCGAGACGCGTGAGGCCAGCACGCAGGTGGCCACCACGATGACCGCGCTCACGAGCGCGAGAACCGCCGAGCCAGGATCACGTGACCAGGTGATGATCGTCGCCAGCGCACAGACGGAGAGAATCAGCGAGGGGATACCGATGAGCGCCGCGAGAGCGAGCCCCGTGGCCAGACGCGTGGTGGACATGCCGAACAGGGAGAAACGACGAGGATCCATCGTGTCGTCGACCCCGAACACGAGCGGCAACAGCAGAAACCCGGCTATCACCGCCGCGCCGACCACCACAAGGATATTGCGCACCAACTCGACGTCACCGACGAATCGGGAGGCAATCAGCGCGGCAACTATCACCATCGCGATGCCGAGCCCGTAGAGCAGGCCTATCACCAGCCCGAAGATCTGCCAGGGGCTGCGCCGAAACATATTGGCCAGAAGCCTCAGCTTCAGTCCGAGAAACTGTGCAACCACTCCATGCCCTCCGCCGCCTTGCGCCCACCGGCGAGCTCGACGAATCGATCCTCCAGGGTGCCGGAGCCGCGAACCTCGCTCACGGTTCCCGCGGCAAGCACCTTGCCCTGCACGATGATTGCCACGCTGTCGCAGACGCGCTGGATGAGGTCCATGCCGTGGCTCGAGAGCACCACGGTGCCGCCGCCCTGCACATATTTCTGCAGGATGTCTATGACATTGGCCGCCGAGACCGGATCGACCGATTCGAAGGGCTCGTCGAGCACGAGCAGGCGTGGTGAGTGAATCATCGCGGCCGCGAGCGCGATCTTCTTGGTCATTCCGGCCGAGTAGTCGGCCACGAGGCGGTTCAGCGCATCGTCGAGACCGAGCGCCAGGCTCAGGTCGGCCGAGCGGGCCTTCACCGTCTCAGCGTCGAGACCCCGCAGCGTTCCGGAATAGAACAGCAGCTGGGCTCCGGTGAGGCGATCGAACAGGCGCAGCCTGTCGGGGAGAACGCCGATCGAACGCTTGGCCTGTATCGGATTGCGCCAGACATCCACGCCGTGCACCGTGATGTTGCCGGCATCCGGGCGCAGCAGGCCGGTCACCATCGAGAGCGTCGTGGTCTTGCCGGCGCCGTTCGGGCCGACGATTCCATAGAAAGAGCCCTCGCGCACCTCGAGAGAGACACCGTCGACCGCCACGGTGTCGCCGAAACGCTTGACGAGCCCGTCGATGGAGAGCACGATGCTCGCCGTCTCGGGGTTCGGAGCCTCGCGCGCCGGCGGCGGCACGGGCTGCGCCGCAGCGACTGCGGATGCTCCGCTTGCCTCACCAGCGGATTCGCGGGGCTTCTTCGCCGTCGAGCGCGGCGCGCGCTTGACGGGAGACTTCGCGGGCCTCTTTGCTGGCGTCTTCGCAGGAGCGCTCTCCTCGACGGCGGAGGTCTTCTTCGCTGACGGCGCTCGCTTGCGCGGCACCGCTGTGGTGGGCATCTGTTCCGCCACTGCGCTTTCAGACACTGCGCTTTCGGTCACTGCGCTTTCAGCGGATGCCCGTTCAGCGGATGCTCCTCCGCCCGACGTCAACTCCGCGGTCGGCTCGACGGTGAGCCGGTGACCGACGGATGCCGCGGCCGTGCGCGCGGCTGGCTTCCTGACGGGCGTGTTCTTGGCTGACGCAGCCCGAGCTGGCGCAGCCTTGGCCGGAGTCGACTTAGCCGGAGTCGCCTTAGCCGGAGTGGTCTTCGCCGCGGGCTTCTTCGCCGCCGCCGCCCCGGTGGGCTTCGAGGCGCGAGGGGCTTTCGCGGCCGGTTTCTTCGCTGCAGCGCCCGCCGAAGGCTGCTGCGGATCCGTCGGGGGCAGCGGCTCGTTTGTCACCCCGCTAACGTATCAAGATGCGCTGAGGCTTACCTCATTCGCAAGGCGGAAAATGACGAAACCCAACCTTTGAGTCAGCCGTGAGGATGGTAACGGAACGACAACGAGAGGTGCGCACCCCTGCCCCCGAAACGGGTGCCTCGATAAGCTGGTTACGGCATAACGGGGTGTCTTTACGCAGAAGCGCGCGTGAACCCTGGGCAAAATCCTTCTCGGCCATCCGGTCGAGTCCACGCAGCGCTGGACTTCAAGGAGATGATGATGACCACGCAGATAGTGATCCTGGCCGCGGGCATGGGAAGCCGCCTCGGCCGCTCCCTTCCCAAATCGCTCACTGAGTTGAACGACGGCCGCACGATCATGCAGCAGCAGTTCGACAACATCCACCACACCTTCGGCAAGACGGCCAAGGTGACGATCGTCGTGGGCTACAAGCTCGAGCACATCATCGAGTCCTTCCCCGATGCAGACTTCGTCTACAACGAGCAGTACGACCAGACCAACACGTCCAAGAGCCTCATGCGCGCACTGCGGGCATCCGGCAACGGCGGTGTTCTGTGGATGAACGGCGACGTCGTCTTCGACCCGATCCTGCTCGACCGCGTGGCGCCGTACGTCGCGCGTGACCAGTCCATCGTCACGGTCAATACCTCTTCGGTCTCTGATGAAGAGGTCAAGTACACGACAACCGCCGAGGGCTACATTCGTGAGCTGTCGAAGACCGTCAAGGGCGGTCTCGGCGAGGCTGTCGGCATCAACTACGTTTCGAGCCACGACAAGGCCGCCCTGCTTCGTCAGTTGCAGCGCGTCGACGCGCAGGACTACTTCGAGCGCGGCATCGAACTCGCCATCGAGCAGAACGGCATGCTCGTTGAGCCGGTCGACATCTCTGACCTGTACGCGGTCGAGGTGGACTTCGCCGAAGACCTGGTGCGCGCGAACCTCTTCGTCTAGCTGCGTGTAGCCGGGTGATTCGGCGCATGGCGTTGACGCCGTATCTTCGAACACTGTGAGATTGGGCGGCTCCTGCACAGGAGCCGCCCTTTTCGCACCATACGATAGATGCCGTGACCAGCAATGCCGAGGTGCGCCAGGAACGGCGCACGCCCTTCGCCCGGTATTGCCATTCCCTCTGGCTGCTCACCAAGCGTGACCTGCGGGTGCGCTACGCCACCAGTGCGCTCGGCTATCTCTGGTCCATCCTCGACCCGCTGCTCATGGCGGGCATCTACTACTTCGTCTTCGGCTTTATCTTCCACAAGGGCGGGGTCGGCGAGGATCCGTACATCGTCTTCCTGCTCTCGGCCATGCTGCCCTGGGTGTGGTTCAACGGTTCCGTGTCCGACAGCACCCGCGGCTATCTGCGCGAGGCCAAGCTCATTCGCTCCACGACCATCCCGCGCACCATCTGGGTGAACCGCATCGTGCTCTCCAAGGGCATAGAATACCTTGCCTCCCTGCCCGTGCTCGCGATTTTCATCATCATCTTCGGGGCGAAGGTCAGTATCGACGCCCTCTGGCTCTACCCGCTGGCCATCATCTTGCAGGCGGCACTGGTCACGGGGCTCGGCCTCATCGTTGCGCCTCTCGTCGTGTTCTTCCGCGACCTGGAGCGCGCCGTCAAGCTCATCCTGCGGCTGCTGTTCTACGCGTCGCCGATCATCTACAGCGCCACGGATGTTCCCGGTGCCATCCGCGGTCTCACCACCTTCAATCCCCTCAGCGGCATCTTCAGCCTGTATCGGGCGCCGATCTTTCCCGATGAGCTGCGCTGGCACGTCGTGGGTGCCGGCGCTGCCGTCACCGCCGTCATCCTCGTTGTCGGCCTCTGGGTGTTCGCCCGCACGGAACGCGCCGTGCTGAAGGAGATCTGATGGCCGGCGGCAGTGTGATCGAAGTGGCGGATGCCGGCATCCGGTTTCGCAGGAATCGTGGCGGACGCCGTTCGTTCAAAGACCTCTTCTCCTCACGCACGCGCCGCAATCGACCCGGAGAATTCTGGGCACTGCGTAATGTGAGCTTCACCGTGCAGCGCGGCGAGGCGATAGGCGTGGTGGGCCGCAACGGTCAGGGCAAGTCCACGCTGCTCAAGCTCGTCGCCGGAGTTGTTCTGGCAGACGAGGGCCGCGTCGATGTAGCCGAGGGCGTTGCCCCGTTGATCGAGATCACCGGCGGCTTCGTCGACGATCTGACGGTGCGCGACAATGTGTACCTCACGGCGGGGCTGCACGGCATGTCCAAACGCGAGATCGATGAGGCGTTCGACGAGATCATCGCGTTCGCCGAGATCGGTGATTTCATCGATACGCCATATAAACATCTCTCCAGCGGCATGAAGGTGCGCATCGCGTTCTCGGTGATCTCGCGTCTTCAGGAACCGATCATTCTCGTCGACGAGGTGCTCGCCGTCGGCGACCGCGGCTTTCGGGAGAAATGCTACAAGCGCATCGAGGAGATGCTGGCCGGTGGCCGCACCCTCTTCTTCGTCTCCCACAATGAGAAGGAGATGCGCCGCTTCTGCACGCGCGGACTCTACCTCGACAAGGGCACTCTCAAGCTCGACGGCACCATCGACGAGGTGCTCTCGATCTACGACAAGGACTACGGGGCGTAGAGCCGGGTCCCGGTCGCTGAGGTCGCCCGGTCGCTGAGCTTGCCGAAGCGCCCCTTCCTCCACAACAGAGCCACGCCACAACCTCTCCACAGCCCCGCCGCACATCGGCGCAAACGCCAGCACTCCCGTCGCTGGCTCGCGTTACCGTGCCCGCATGCTGAAACCTGTCGAGTCCTCGCCCGAGCCGGATGCCATCCCGCTGGCCTACCCGGTTCCCTTCCGTTTCGATCGCAGCCAAGCTCCGCGCTACGGCCTCACAAATGCCAGTCTCGAACGACTCAGCGGCGTCACCTTCGCCCTCCTCGGTGCTGGCACGATGCCGCTGCAGGTGCCACTCACCCTGCCGGCGGGCGAAACGGCCGTCATCCCCATCCACGGCGACGACCTGGCGCGTTCGACGATCCTCATCGTGCGCTGGTTCCGAGCAAACGGCGACGAGTACCTCTGGCGGGCGAGTTTCTAACTTTTCGCGCAGCCTCTCAATTCAGACGAGAACCGCCGGAACTTCAATGCGCCCTTAGGAGCAAACAACCACTTCTTGAGGGCTCGATGCGGTCAATCGCGCCCGCGCCCCGGGGCGGCGGGGTCGACGCCCTGCTTGCCGCGCAGGCGCTCAAGTGCGCTGGGCTTGGGCACGCGTGGCGGCACCATGTCACGCGTCATGCCCGATATTAAGTCGCCAGGATCAAGCTGAAGAGCATCCGCAATGCGGATCAAATTGTGGACGTTCGGGTTGCGCTCGCCCCGCTCGATCTTGCCAATCGTCGTCGTATCGACCTCAGCGCCGGAGGCCACTTCTTCCTGGGTGGCGCCGAGAGACAGGCGACGAGCAAGAATCCGCTCCCCCAGTTCGTGGGTAGCGCGCGAGAGCGGATCAACCATCCCTCATGCATATCCGCTCGATGGGCGCGCAGCCAGAGTGGGGACATGCCATAGGTTATTGCCCAAGGTGTTTTTGCCTGCATGGCAATAGGAGGTATGAACTGTGTCTGGCGATTCACCGTTCTCCGCAGGAACAGCCCAGCCCCGTGGCATCCGGGGGCTCCTTGAGCAGTACACGCGGCTCGCGCGCGATACGCGGGAGAAGGGTCTGCTCTTCGAACGGCTGATCGCGCAGTTCCTGCGCACCGACCCGCTGTACTCGGCACGCTTCGATGCGGTGTGGCTGTGGCAGGACTGGCCGGGGCGCGATGGCAAGCCCGACACGGGCATCGATCTGGTTGCCCGGGAGAGCTACACGGGCAAGCTCTGCGCGATCCAGTGCAAGTTCTACGCAAGCGATCACTATCTGCAGAAGAGCGACATCGACTCGTTCTTCACGGCATCCGGCAAGGAGGGCTTCTCTTCGCGCGCCATCGTCTCCACGACGAGCCACTGGTCGAAGCATGCGACGGATGCGCTCCTCGGTCAGCAGATCGACACCTTCAGAATCGGCATCGACCAACTCGAGGCCAGCGACATCGACTGGAACCGCTTTCGTCTCGACGAACCCGAGGAGATGCGCCGGGAGCCGCTCAAGGACCTGCGCGAGCATCAGCTCGAGGCGCTGCGTGCCGTCAAGCAGGGATTCACCGAGCACGATCGCGGCAAACTCATCATGGCGTGCGGCACGGGCAAGACCTTCACGAGCCTGCGCATCGCCGAGCGCACCGTTGCCCGCGGCGGCTCCGTTCTCTTTCTCGTTCCCTCCATCGCGCTGCTCTCGCAGACCCTGCGCGAGTGGGCGGCGCAGCAGGAGATTCCGCAGCGTGCCTTTGCGATCTGCTCCGACACTAAGGTGGGCAAGAAAGCCGAAGACTACTCGGTGAGCGACCTGGCCTACCCGGCCACGACCAACGCACCCAGCCTGTTGAAGGCGGCACTGGGCAGCGGCCCGGATGACGGCATCACCGTCTACTTCTCCACCTACCAGTCCATCGCCGTCGTCGCCGAGGCGCAGGCCGCCGGGCTGCCCGAGTTCGACCTGGTGGTCTGCGATGAGGCGCACCGCACCACCGGCGTGACGCTCTCCGGCGACAACGAATCCGCCTTCGTGCGGGTGCACGATGCGAGTTACATTCGCGCGAAGAAGCGGCTCTACATGACCGCAACCCCGAAGCTCTACGGCGAGGCAGCCAAGACGAAGGCATCCGAAAAGCTTGCCGTCGTCGTGAGCATGGACGACGAGTCCAGATTCGGCCCCGAATTCCACCGCCTGGGTTTCGGCGCCGCGGTCGAGCGCGGTCTGCTCTCCGACTATCGCGTGCTCGTGCTCGCCGTCGATGAGGGCAACGTCAACGCCAACTTCCAGCAGGAGTTCGCGCAGCAGGGCGAACTGTCGATTCCGGACGCCGCCCGCATCGTCGGCATCTACAACGGCCTCGCCAAGCGCGGCGTGCAGGGTCTCGGCCCGTGGCCGATGGACATCGCACCGATGCGCCGCGCGGTAGCGTTCAGTCGCTCGATCAAGGATTCGCAGAAGGTCTCCTCGATGCTCGACGGGTTCTCGGGCGGTCCCGCGGCATCCGGAGTACCGTCGTTTCCCACCGCGGCGGAGCAGGAACGGCTCGAGATCGCCGGTGAGAACGCGGATGCGACGCAGCGCGCCGCCATCGACAAGGCGACCGTCCAGCCGCTCGGCATCCAGGCGAAGCACGTGGACGGCACCATGAATGTGCTCGTGCGCAACACCATGCTCGACTGGCTCAAGGAGGAGACGGACCCCACCGAGAACGGCTGCCGCATACTCACGAACGCCCGCTGCCTCTCCGAAGGCGTCGACGTTCCCGCGCTCGATGCCGTGATCTTCCTCAACTCGCGTGACAGCCAGGTGGATGTGGTGCAGAGCGTCGGCCGCGTGATGCGCAAGGCCGAGGGCAAGGACTACGGCTACATCATTCTGCCGATAGCAGTGCCCGCGGGCGAGAGCCCCGAGCAGGCGCTCAACGACAACGCCAAGTACAAGGTGGTGTGGGACGTGCTGCGTGCTCTGCGTGCGCACGATGAGCGCTTCGAGGCGAAGATCGAGCAGCTCGATCTCAACCGCCGCAGCGACGCCCAGATTCAGGCCATCGCGGTGACGGATTGGCGCGGCGAGGGTTCCGGTGACGGGGACGGCCCTGAGGCGGTCGCCGTACCGATGGACTGGTCGACGCTCGGCGCCGACTGGCGCGACGCCATCTACGCGAAGATCGTCGACAAGGTCGGCGAGCGCGATTACTGGGAGAACTGGGCGCGCGACGTCGCGGACATCGCCGCGCGACAGCAGGCCCGCATCGAGAGTCTGGTCACCGGCTCGGATGCGCGCATCCGCACCGAGTTCGAAGCGTTCGTGGGCGGGCTGCAGGACAACCTCAATCCGTCGATCACCGAGAAGGATGCCGTCGAGTCGCTCTCGCAGCACCTCATCACTCAACCGATCTTCGACGCCCTGTTCGAGGACTATTCGTTCAGCGCCAATAATCCGGTGTCGCAGGTGATGCAGCGCATGGTGGACGCGCTCGAAGGCACCAACGTGGAGAGCGAGCGCCAGGAGCTGGACGCGTTCTACGCGAGCGTGCGCCGCACGGTCTCCGGGATTGAGGATGCCGCCGGCAAGCAGACGACTATCAAGCGGCTCTACGAGAAGTTCTTCTCGGGCGCGTTCCGCGACACCAGCAACCGTCTCGGCATCGTCTACACACCGAACGAGATAGTGGACTTCATTCTGCACAGCGCGGACGACGTGCTGCGCAGTGAGTTCGGCGTCTCGATCTCCGATGAGGGCGTGCACGTGCTCGACCCGTTCACCGGTACCGGCACGTTCATCGTTCGACTGCTGCAATCCGGGCTGATCAAGACCTCGGATCTCGTGCGCAAGTACCGCTACGAGCTGCACGCCAACGAGATCGTGCTGCTCGCGTATTACGTGGCGGCGGTGAACATCGAGGAGACATTTCACGGCATCGTCGGCGCCTCGCGCGGTGCGCACGCCGAGCAGTACGAGACCGACAAGTACGAGCCATTTCCCGGCATCGTGCTCACCGACACCTTCCAGTCGTCGGAGGACGACGACGAGCTCGACGCGAAGGGCATCTTCGGCGACAACAACGATCGCGTGAAGGCGCAGAACGCACTCGATATTCGCGTGATCATCGGCAACCCGCCGTACTCCTCAGGGCAGGACAGCGCGAACGACAACAACCAGAACCTGAAGTACCCGTATCTCGATAAACGGATTGCTGAGACCTACGCGGCGCGATCGACCGCGCAGAACAAGAACAGCCTCTACGACTCGTACATTCGGGCAATCCGCTGGGCGAGCGACAAGATCAAGGATCGTGGCATCGTCTGCTTCGTCTCCAACGGCGGCTTCCTCGACGGCAACACGGCCGACGGCCTGCGCAAGAGTCTGACGGACGAGTTCAGTTCGCTCTACGTGTTCAACCTGCGCGGCAACGCACGCACCTCGGGCGAACAACGCCGCAAGGAGAAAGACGGCGTCTTCGGAGAGGGCAGCCGCGCCACGGTGGCGATCTCGCTCCTCGTCAAGAACCCGGATGCCACGGAGCAGGGCGTGCTGCACTACCGCGACATCGGCGATTACCTGAGCCGCGAGCAGAAGCTCGCGCTCATCGCAGAGTACGGCAGCGTCGACGGCGTGCCGTGGGAAGTACTCGAACCAAACGGCTCCGGCGACTGGCTCAATCTTCGCAGCAGCTTGTTCGCCGAGTTCACTCCGATAGGGAGTAAACAACCCGACTCAGTACTGATATTTAAGTCCTATTCTGCGGGCCTCAAATCAAACCGAGACGCTTGGATTTACAACGAGTCGATTTCGGCACTGAAACAGAATGTCGAGCAAACGGTCGCCTTCTATCAGTCACAAATTAGTGGAGCTACAGAAAAAACCCTCGCCAAACTATCCACCGATCAAACGAAGATCGCGTGGAGTGGTGGGCTCACGGCCGCTGCCCAGCGATCGCGACACATCGATGTCACGAAGGAAAGCTACCGAACAGCGCTGTATCGCCCATTCAATAAACAGCACGTCTACTTCAACAGCGATCTAAATGAGCGTCGATACCTGCTGCCAACGATGTTTCCCACACCAGAATCCACCAACGTCGGCATCTTTCTCGTTTCTCCTGGCGAGAGCAGCGATTTCTCATGTCTCCTGACAGATTCCATTCCGGATTTGCATCTACTCGCAACAGGGCAGTTTTATGCCCGCTACACGTACGAAGCACGAAGCGAGCAGCCGAGCCTCTTCGACGATGTCGAACCGTACACGCGCATCGACAACGTCACCGACGAGATCCTCGCGGAGTACCGCACTCTCTACGGTTCGCAGACGAGCAAGGATGACGTCTTTTACTTCGTGTACGGGCTGCTGCACTCCCCCGACTACCGCACGACGTACGCGGCGGATCTGAAGAAGATGTTGCCGCGCATTCCGAAGCTGGCCGAGGCATCCGACTTCTGGGCGTTTGCCGAGGCGGGGCGCGAGCTTGCGGAGCTGCACCTGGGGTACGAGAGCGTCGAACCGTACCCGCTCGAGATGGCGGTTTCGAGACGGCCGCGGGCGGCCTCCTCAACCAGCGGAGAGGTCGACTACCGGGTCGAGAAGATGCGGTTCGCGGGCAAGGCCGGGGCGTGGGACAAATCGACGATCCGGTACAACGACGAGATCACGCTGAGCGGCATTCCGGACGAGGCGCACGAGTATCTGCTCGGATCGCGCTCGGCGATTGAGTGGATACTCGAGCGGTACCAGGTGAAGGTGGACAAGGCCAGCGGTATCCGCAACGACCCGAACGATTGGGGCGCTGAGCACGGCGATCCGCAGTACATTCTGAAGCTACTGAAGAGCATCGTGACGGTGAGCGTCGAGACCGTGCGCATCGTGAAGAGGTTGCCGGCGCTGCGGATTCGGGCCGAGAACTGACCCAGTAGTGAGTGGCGGTTTCGAGACGCTCGTTGGTCTCGATACGTCCGCTGGCGGCCTACTCGACCCACCACCTCGACGGCTCCTCAACGAGCGGAACTTGTTCAGCCGGCGCGGCGGTGGATGGCGTCGGCGAGCGCGGTGGGCGCCTTGGTGGCGCGGCGCCAGGTGGAGCGCGGATCGATCCAGGGCGGTGCCTTGATGTGGGGCACGCCGCGGATCATACGGATCTGCCATCGGGAGGTCTCGATGGTGCGATGGTGGAACCAGCACAGGAGAACACCGTTGTCTGTGTGAGTTTCGCCCTCGCTCGCGGCGGGAGTGACGTGGTGGATCTCGCACCAGCCGGCGGGGATCTGACAGCCGGGAATGAGGCATCCGCCGTCGCGCAGTGTGATTGCCCGGCGCTGCTGTGGGGTGAAGCAGCGCTGCGCGGAACCGAGTTCGATGATGCGCCCGGCGTTGTCGAAAACCACCTGCTGCACGCCGCCGGTGCAGGCGAACTGCTTCACGGCGCGCATGGAGATCGGTACCGGCTCGCCGTCGAGGTGACCTGTGCCATGACCGCTGCGCAGGTCTTCGGCGCGCACGCTGACGAGTAGCGTCGGGGCTTGCCCGCCGATCGTCGGCACCTCACCGCTGCGGGCAACGAAATCGAGCATGGAGGCGAAGACGTCGTGACGTTGCTGGTCGAGAGTGCGAGGATCTTTCTCGGCCTCGATGCCGCGGCGCTCTTCTTCACTCATGAATGCCGGCGCGGTCTTGGGGGCAAGGCCAGTGTCGAGCAGGCGGCGCAACTGCGCCGCAGCCTGACCCATCAGCCCACCGCCGAATGAGGTGATTCCGTCTCGCTCGCGCCCGACCCACAGACCGCGGCGACGCAGCGCCTTCTGCTCGGCCGGTTCTGCCCCGTCTGGATCGAGGAAGGCGTGCCACACCGCCGCCTGCACCCGCACTTCATCGGCGGTGGCCGCGACAGGCGATTCGTCGGATGCGCCGGTCGCGGATGCAACAAGCTCGGTCTCGGCCGTCGCGAGCTCGTCGATGCCGGAACGCCCCAGGGCGGGCGCCAGCACTCGCACGATCGCCGCTGCGGCGTCGACCCCGAGCGAGCCGTCGGCGAGGCCCTCAGAGACCTTCGGGAACCGCGCCGGCATCGACAACCCGACCAGGCTCTGTTGAGCGCGGGTCTCACGCCCCAGCCGCATGCGTTTCTCCGCGGTTGCCGCCGAGACCAGCGTGACACGCTGCAGAAGCTCGTTGGCGTTACGGCAACCCCTTCGGGAGGCAAGACCGGCGCTGCCCAGTTCTTTGCGAGATCGTTCTGCGATCTCCGCCGCGAGAGCAACTCGGCGGGCGTCGATTCGACGGCCCTCCCGCTCGGCCTCGGCGGCCTCACCCAGAAGGGCATCGTCGGTGAGTTGGCCCACGTCTGCTCCGCACCGAAAAGCACCGGCGAGGCCGCGTTCCTCTACGAGTGCGACGGGGTTGTTCATGGCTCAATTATCTCATAATTCGGGGGTCGTAAACAAGGTAAATTCCCAGATCAAAAGGCTTTTTTATGTGGATAACCTGCGGTGGTTCCTGCCTGTGGAGGAGGGGGCACTTCGGCACGTTCAGGTCCGCCTCGTGAGCACTCCACAGGCGACGCTCTGCGGCGATTATTCACAGATTCACCCACCGACGGTCAGCCTGAATTGAACGACCGTACACTCACCGTGATTACACTGTAATTACCATGAAGGCGAAGATCGTGCGGATAGGAAACTCGCAGGGCGTGCGGATACCCCGCGCCTTGCTTGAGAGCGCCAGGCTACGGGGCGACATCGAGATGAGCATTGTCGACGACGGCATTCTTCTCAGTCCGGTCTTCGAACCCGACTCGGGATTGTCGCTGCTCTTCATGAGCCAGAGCGCCCTGAGCGATTGGGAAAAGCCGGAGGAAGATGCGGCATGGGCCGGGTTGCAGTAGGCGATATCGTCACCGTGTCGTTCCCGTATTCAGACGGATCGGGAGTGAAGCGACGCCCTGCGCTCGTTCTCGCCGAGGCGGACGAACGCGATGTTGTTCTGTGCCAGATCACCTCTCGGCGATCTTCCAGCCCGAATCCGGTACCGCTGCGGCGCACCGATCTCGCGTCAGGCGCGTTGCCGATCGACAGCTTCATTCGACCGGAGAAGTTGTTCACGGCCAGCCGCGCATCTCTGGAACACGTGGTCGCCGCGGTCTCCACTGAGGTTCTGTCGGCGGCGCGTAGCACGGCAGCGGCGCTGCTCTCGAGCTAGAGAGCGGCACGGGTGCAGGCTCCCACTCAGGCGGGTCGACATAGGATCGAGCGAGACACCAGCCACATCGAGCGGGAGGGGCGCGATGGCACGCACGACGAAACCCAAGCCGATGATCACGGCATCCGGCGGCACGCCGCAGGGAGGCGCGCTGCCCTCGCGCACGCTGCGCAGCATCGACAAGGCGCTCGCGATCCAGCGACCCGTGGTACTCGCCCACCTGCGCGGCATCAGGCGACGGCATCCGCATGCCACACCCCAGGAGTTGATCCGCATTCTCGAGCGGCGCTACCTGGCGGCCGTCACGACAGGCGGTGCAGCGGTCGGCGTCACCGCCGTCGTTCCGGGGATCGGCACGGGTATCACTCTCGCCCTCTCCGGCGTCGAGACCGCCGGGTTTCTCGAGGCCACCGCGCTGTTCACCCAGTCCGTGAGCGAGGTTCACGGCATCGCCGTCAGCGATCCGGATCGGGCCCGGGCGCTGGTCATGACCATGATGCTCGGCCGTGAAGGCGCCGACCTCGTGCGCAACTGGGCGGGGCAGGCGACGGGCGGAGGCGTCGCCCGCAACCGCTACTGGGGCGAGATCATCACCAGCGGACTCCCCCAGCTCGTGGTCGGGCCACTCGCCGACCGACTCAAGTCGACGTTTCTCAAGCAGTTCGCCCTACGGGGCGGCACCAGCCTCCTCGCCAAGGCGATTCCCTTCGGAGTCGGCGCCGTCATCGGCGGCACCGGCAACCACCTGCTCGGGCGCAAGGTGCTGCAGAGCTCACGCCTCGCCTTCGGTACGCCGCCGTTCGTGATGCCCGAGGCGCTGGCCGATCCGAATGAGGGCCGTGTGTACGTTCTGGGAAGCGTGAACCGCAGTATCGGCACAGTCAATCGCGGCATCGGCAGCGTGAACCGGGGCATCCGCTCTCTCGGCGCATCCGCGGCCAAACCGATCAAGCGGCTGGGCAAGCGCGGCGACGACACAGACCGCCGCCCCTAAACAACCGGCGGACGCCCCGCGGCCGTCATGCGCCACACGGTGCGCCACCGCATCGGACGCCGCTGCCCCGGATCTGTGCGCCACCCCTCACGCCAGCCCCCGAACCACGCCTTCAGCGCCGCCGGTCGCCGCGCCCAGCGCAGCAACTGCACACCCGTCCACGACCCGACATACAACGGCACCAGCACCGCGGGCAGGTTGCGACGCGCCAGCCACACCCGATTGCGCGCATTCAACCGGTAGTAATACGCGTGCCGGGTCGGCTCGATGGCCGGATGATTCGCCACGAGATCGCCTGCGTACCAGGCGATGCGCCCCTGGTCCCACACACGCCACGCGAGCTCAATGCCCTCATGCGCGTAGAAGAACGGATCGGCCCAGCCCCCGGTCGCATCGAACACGGTGCGGGGCAGCAGCACTGCACCCTCCCAGCAGGAGAACACGGCACCGGACTCGGTAGCCTCGCCCTTGCGGATGCGCGGCACCCAGCGCCGCGGCGAGGTGACGCCGCTCGGGTCGACGACGCGCGGCTGCAGCAGTCCGATGCGCGGATCCGCCTGAAGCGTCGCAATGGCGTCGGCCAGGAAGGACGGCTCCGGCACGCTCGCGTCGTCGTCGAGGAAGAAGATATACGCGCCCTCAACGTGCGCGACACCGCGATTGCGCCCCGCGGGAATTCCGAGGTTCTCCTGCAGGTACAACGTCTTCACACCGGCCGGCAGCGCGGGATCAGCGCTCGCCGGGTCCCAGCCGTTGCCGACCACCACCACGTCGACACTCACCCCCTGCTGGGCGAGCACGCTGCGGATGCCGCGGGAGAGATCATCCGCCCGCTTGCCCTGGGTGAGCACCACCACGCCCACAGTGGGCGCGGTGAGGGCTGCGGGAAGGTCAGGAGCGGACACGCTTCGAGGCCATGATTGCGACGAAGTGGCCGATCAGCGCGAGCAGCGCGAGCGGAACAAGCACCGAGACGAGAATGCGGTTCGCCAGCTCATTGCCGATGAAGAGACCCACCACGGCGAACGCAAACGCGATCATCGTGAGTTCGACCGAGTGGTAAAGCCGGTGGAACGGCACGAAGTGAGCGATGCGACGCAGCCGGGCTACGGCGCCATGCGTTGGGGTCGACTCTCCATGCGTGTCCGCCAGCTTGGTGAGCCCCGCATTCGCCCGTGCAACGTGCACCATGTCGTTGAGCGCCTTGTTGAGCACGATGAAGAGGGCGAGGGCGAATCCGAGCGTTGTCCACAGAAAATCGGCCGGTGTCTCGAACGGGTACGCGGCGGCCCGAATGCCCAGGGCAATCGGAATGAGCGCCTCGGTGGAATAGTGGCCCACCTTGTCGAGAAAGACACCGGCCGGTGACGAGGTGTGACGCCAGCGGGCGACCTCGCCGTCGCAGCAGTCCACCAGCATCTGCAGCTGGCCGAGCACGAGCGCGACGAGCGCCCCCCAGATTCCAGGAATGAGGAGGGCAGCGGCCGTGGACCAGCCGACGAGAATCATCAGGCCGGTGACACCGTTGGCGGAAATGCGCGTCTTGAGAAGCATCCAGGTGATGTACGGCGACAGCCTGCGCAGATACAGTGACGCTGTCCAGTGCTCGGCGTTGCGGCGGCCGCGCACCTCGGGCGGCTGGGCCACCGCTTTGAGCTCGGCAATGGAGACGGGCCTGGTGTTGTTCGGCCCCTCAGCCGAGCCACCGGGCCGGTGCGTCAGCGGAGGTTCTTGCGACATTGCTACCTTCCGACGTGCTCGGTGATGTTGCGCGTGAGCGCGAGGAAGCCGAGCACGAAGCCGATCCCCCAACAAAAGTGGATGCAGGGCAAGACTATGAGAAACCAGAGCCAGGCGCGCGCACCCTCCGCGCGTGCCACAACGATTGCCGACACGATCACGATCACGAGATAGATCGCGGGAATCGCGAAGCCGACGAGCAGCCACGGTGCCGCCCCAACCGCCGCCTGCACCACACCGACGAGGCCGAGCAGAAAGCCGAGCGCTACCCCCAGCACCATCACGGGTGGCGCGAAATAGCGGATGCCGTTGGCGGCGGGAAAGCGCCGGGCAAGCTCGCCCCGCCAGATGCCCGTCGAGAAGAACTGCCGCGCCAGCTTGCCCAGATTCGGGCGCGGCCGATAGGTGACCTTCAGCCGGGGCGTGAACCACACGGTTCCCCCGCGCGCCCGGATGCGACGGTTGAGTTCCCAGTCCTGCCCCCGTTTGATGTCCTCGTTGAAGAGTCCGGCATCCAGCAGGCTCTCGCGACGGAAAACACCGAGGTACACGGTCTCGGCAGGCCCTTCGGAGCCGCCGAGGTGCAGCGGGGTGCCGCCGAGGCCGATGCGACTGCCGTAGGCGCGAGCGACGGCGCGCTCGAACGGGGTGATGCCCTGGGCATCCATGATGCCGCCCACGTTGTCGGCACCGGTGGCGAGAATCGTCTCGACGGCGATGCGCGTGTAGTCAGAGGGCAGTTCCGAATGCGCGTCGACACGGATGACGACGGGGTAGCTCGAGGCGCGGATGGCGATGTTGAGTCCGGATGGAGTCGAACCGATCTCGTTCTGCACGACGCTGATGCGAGGGTCGGCCGCGGAGAGTTGCGCGACGAGTTCGGTGGTGCCGTCGATGCTCGGCCCCAGGGCGAGCGTGACCTCGATGGGTCCCTCGTAATCCTGGGCGAGGAGGCTGTCAACTGCGGCGCGAACGTGGGCCACCTCGTTGAGCACGGGCATGACGTATGAGACACCGGGCAGGGTGTTCTCAGGGGTGTCGTGCGCCATCGTTTCCCGTCGTCATGAGGTCGCTCGAGCTTACCAGCCGGTCACTCGCGCAGGCCGGAACGACGGCAATGGCCGCTCACGCAGGGGGATGCGCGAGCGGCCATTGGGGTGGCTCCGTGAGTCAGCTGGCGAGGGTGCCCAGCGTG
Organism: Leifsonia sp. Root112D2; assembly: GCF_001424905.1. Classification (NCBI taxonomy): domain Bacteria; kingdom Bacillati; phylum Actinomycetota; class Actinomycetes; order Micrococcales; family Microbacteriaceae; genus Leifsonia; species Leifsonia sp. Root112D2. Next base: position 2,182,399 of record NZ_LMCU01000001.1, on the reverse strand, counting down.
ACGCTCACGGTGTAATTCTTGCCGTTCCTGACGTACGTCAGATCGGCCTTGCTGCCGCCGGCGAGGTAACGCACCTGGGCGGTGAGGTCGGTGGCACTCGTGATGGGCAGTCCATTGAAGTTGGTGACGATGTCGCCGGACTTGAGCCCCGCGTTCGCCGCGGCACCGCCGCTGGAGATCGAGTGCAGAAGCGCACCGACCGTTGAGGTGGAACTGTCGGCCGTGGCATCCTGCACCGTGGCACCGAGCAGACCGTGGCTGCCCTTGTGGTTCCTGATCAGCTCGTTGGCAACGCGCTGCGCAAGGTTCGACGGAATGGCGAAGCCGACGCCGATGCTACCCGACTGCTGGCCGGAACTGCTTGAGCCGCTCGCCCCGGCAATGGCGACGTTGACGCCTATCACCTCGCCCTGGTCATTGAGCAGGGCGCCGCCGGAGTTGCCGGGGTTGATGGCCGCATCCGTCTGAACGACAGGAAGCGAGATGGGGGTAGCAGTGCTGTTGTTCGGCGTCTGGCTGCTGCCACCACCGTTGCCCTGACCGAAATCGAAGTTCCACAGATCGCCCGGAGTCTGGCTGTTGCCCCCACCGTCTTGCGCGCTGCCACTCGGAGCTGCCGAGGAGGCGATGCTGATGCTGCGGTTGAGGGCGCTGACGATTCCGTCGGTGACGGTGCCGGACAGGCCGAGGGGCGCGCCTATAGCAACTGCGGTGTCTCCGACATTCAGCTTGCTCGAATCGGCGAAGGTGGCCGGCGTCATGTTGCTGGCGCCTTCGAGCTTGATGACGGCGACGTCGACGATCGGGTCGGTGCCGACAACCTTGGCGGTGTAGAGCTTGCCATTGTTGTCTTGTACGTGAATCTTGCCGTTGGCCTCGTGGCCGTCGAGCGTAACGACGTGGGTGTTGGTGAGCACGTAGCCGTCTTTGCTCAGCACGATGCCTGAGCCTGTTCCGCTCTCACTCGTTCCGGTTACGGAAATGGTGACCACGCTGGGCGATGCTTTCGCGGCGACGGCGGTCACGACCGTGGCGCTCTTCGTGTTGTTGACGGTGATATTGGAGGGACCCGTGGAAGTGAGGGTCGTGCCGGAGTTGCCCTGGGTGGCGGCGAAAACGCCCGCACCGATTCCTCCGCCCGCTGCACCGCCGATGAGGGCGCCGACGGCGAGCGAGGCGATGATGAGGCCGGTGCTGTGCTTTCTGGCCACCTTCTCCTTATCGGCCGGGGCTGCCGGCTGCTGCGCCACGTAGGGCTGCTGGCCCGCATATGGCTGTTCGCCTGCGTGGGTCTGCGGCGCGGCATACGGCGCAACATTCGGGTTGGTGTTCGAAGCGGATGCGACGGGCTGGCCGAATGCGCCGGTGCCGTACTCCGCGCTCGGAGTCGTGGGCTGCGGCACTGTCGGCTGAGTGGTGGAGTCTGCGGCTGCGGTCTCAGAAGCGGGTGTCTCTGCCGGGGCTTCCGCAGCGGATGCAGCCGGTGCGTTCTCCTGGACCGACGACGTCAGTTCGGTCTCGGGCTGCTCTGCGGCGGGCTCGGGTGCGTTTGCTGATTCGTTCGGGGTGTCGGTCATCGTGATGCTCCTTCCAAGCACTCAAAGCATCCGCCTCGAAGCTGAACATTCTATTTGTGCGTGCTGTGAGCAACCCACCGGCTTGCAATGAGGTTCGTTATCGGCCGAGCGCCCGTGTGCGTCTGCGGTCGTTCAGCAGCCGGGACCGTGCGGATTCGCCGCACAATCGTGGTTCACGAGCACGGTCTTGGCCTCTCCCACAACGACATCAAGAACACCGGATGAGGCCGCCACCGTGCCGATGACCTGTCGCCAGCCTTGCCCGGCGTAACGATATTCGGCGCCATAGTTTACGGTGAGCCGAACGGGATAGACGCCGCTCCTGGTGAAAACATGACTCGTGTCGGTGGCCGAGAACTCCGGTACTCCGAGGGCACGCCAGGTGGCGCCGGAGGCGCTGGTCGTGCGGGAGCCGCCATCACCGTAGTTCCAGGTGTAGCTCAGCGCTGTGAAGCGCACGCTCGCCTGGTAGCCGAGCAACATGCCACTCTGCATGTCACCGACCGCTCGCGCTACGAAATTGGTCGGAAGCCCGACGACTCCCCAGCCGTTGGGCTCCATCGAGATGGTCGGGGTGGCGGGGGCGAAGCTGACGAGGTCACTAGCCGAAACCGAGAACGCCGGATCGCACGGGCTCTTCGGCACACACCAGGCGCTGATCGGGTCACGGATGATCGGGGGCATGACGGAGCCGTCCTCCGGCTCCACGACGCCGCCGGGCAAGACGGCGTCGTTCGAGCTCGAGTCGTCAGCCGAGTCGGACGCCGTCCTCTTCGGTGCGCTGCTGTCCGTCGCGGGACGCTCGGCCCGAACGTCAACGCTTCTACCATTGGTAGATGCGCCGGCAATCGGGCAGCCGCCTGTAGCTTGAGAGAGATCTGAACAAGGTGCTGCTGCAAACGCCGGGGTCAAAGCAGAGAAACCAATTGAAAGACCGAGCAGGCCAAATCCAATTCTGAGCGTCACTTCCCTTAACCGCATAGATTTTTTCCTTCCCATACTGCACGGGACGAAATCAACAACGAACTAGCAGATTTTGAGGAAGCGGTGACCAAAAACGGCGTACGTGGGTTTCTACTTGGCGACACGAGCGAAGCCCCAGAGTCGTCCAAGACATCGACTTTCGATACGTCGTCACAAACGTAGAACGTGACCGCTTCAGACTGAATCGACTGAAGTTGGAGGCTGTCAAAGCTTCTCAGTCCTTGGCTGTGTGCTTTCGCGTCTCTATATTCGGCGAAGCCTTTCAACGATTCAGATAATGCAGCGGCCATTGCAACTGCCTTGATGCGCTCGGGGTGGGCTCCGCCGTCGTGCGCTATCGTGTCGGACATCTTCAGGTAGGCGGCGTATGCCTTGGTGGCGGCCGCGAGCGCCTCATCGTCTGTGGCGAAGAGCGGGGTGGCCTCGGGAGTCGGAGTGGAGGTGTGGGTCGCGGCCGGCACGCATCCGCTCAGCATCGCCAGCGCGAGCAGAGCCGTCACGCCCAGGGCAGCGGGCTTCCACCGAGTCACTGTGCGCATCCCCATACGTTAGGGCAACCGCACCATTCGGCGCAGGAGTTATCCACAGCGCGCTCGCAAACGCGTCCGCGGGTCAACATGGCCCAAGGTCTCTGCGCGCGCGGGTCGACGCGACGTAGAGCCGATTTGCGTCGCCGTCGCTTGTCGTGAGCGAGACGTCGTACGCCGTGTGGTCCAGGCGGGTGGCCGGCGTCTCGTCGTCATCCGCCGCACCGAGCACGCGCGTGTGCGACAGATCGAGACAGAGCCGAACGACGACGAATGCCTCGCCTGCATTCTTTTCCGCATAGTCGATCAGGAGATTGCGGGTGATGGCGGTAAGGCCCGTGGTCTTCAGATGGTCATTGCGCATTTTCTCGAAAGCCAGGTTCAGATTCGAACGATAGTTCGGAGTCACATAGGGATACACGCGATCGGGGCGCATGCCACCATCCATGGTCACCGCATCGAGGGCCGCGTAGTACTTCGGCAGCAACTCCATGGCGGCTTCCTGCGCCTTCTGATCGGACTCGAAATGACGCAGCGGGGCCACCGAGGCGGTCGGCCGCAGGGCCGTGAGCACGCCGCATCCAACGAGGCTCGTGGAGACGAGAAAGGCGAGCAGACAAGCGACGAGCGTTCGCGTTGGGGTCGTGAGCATGCGGCCACGTTACGAGCCGTCGTACCGGGCACGACCGGGAAGCGGCGGATCTGTGGAGAACGCCGCCCGCGCATCCGCTGTGCAGGAGATGACGTAGTTTGGTCGCAGGATGGATACAGAACAAGGGAGTGCCGTGGCCGTCACCGGAGCATGGCAGCGCGCCGCGCGCGGCGCCGGGCTGCTCGACGCCGACGGCACGGTCGCCGCCACGATCTTCGCCGAGATGAGCGCCCTCGCCACGCGCACCGGCGCCATCAATCTGGGCCAGGGATTTCCCGATCAGGATGGCCCGCCCGAGGTTCTCGAGGCAGCGATCGCCGCCATTCGCGAGGGCGTCAACCAGTACCCGCCGGGCCGCGGCATGCTCGATCTGCGTGAGGCGATCGCCGAGCACCAGCAGCGCTTCTATGGCCTGCACGTTGACCCCGAACGCGAGGTGCTCGTCACCGCCGGCGCGACAGAAGCACTCGCGGCCACGCTGCTCGCCCTGATCGAACCCGGCGACGAGGTGGTCACGCTGGAGCCGTTCTACGACGCGTACGGCGCCCTGATCGCGCTCGCGGATGCCGTGCACCGCACCGTGCCGCTGCGCGCGCCGCACTTTCAGCCCGATCTCGACGAACTGCGGCACGCCGTCACCGACCGCACCCGCATCATCCTGCTGAACACACCGCACAACCCCACCGGGGCGATGCTGCCGCGTGAGACCCTCGAACTCATCGTGGCGCTTGCCCACGAGCACGACGCCATCATCGTGACCGACGAGGTGTACGAGCACCTCACCTTCGGAGAAGCGCACATCCCCATCGCGACGCTGCCGGGCGCCCGTGAGCGCACCGTGACGATCTCGTCGGGCGGCAAGACCTTCAGCACGACAGGCTGGAAGATCGGATGGCTGAGCGCGCCGCCCGCGCTGGTTCAGGCGATTCTCGCGGTCAAGCAGTTTCTCACCTACGTGAACGGGGCGCCGTTTCAGCCGGCCATGGCAGCGGGCCTGCGCCTTCCGGACGCCGCGTTCACCGGCATCGCCGACGAGCTTCGCTCCAAACGAGACCTGCTGCACGCGGGCCTCACGGCCGCCGGATTCACCGTGTCACAGCCGCAGGGAACCTACTTCATCGTGGCGGATGCCGCCCCGCTCGGCTTCGAGGACGCCGTCGACTTCTGCAGGCGCCTGCCCGAGCTCGCCGGGGTCGTGGCCGTGCCGATCACCGCTTTCGTGGGCGAGACCCATCGGGCGCAATACGCCTCGCTCGTGCGGTTCGCGTTCTGCAAGCGACACGAGGTGCTTGAGCGCGCGGCCGCGCAGTTGGCGGGGATTGGGCGATAACGCGCTTCGGCAGGCTCAGGAACCGAGGTTTCGAGACGGTCGCTTCGCGACCTCCTCAACCACCGCCAGGCTCAGCGCGGGAGCACGCGGTAGCGGCGTAGGGCCAGGCTCGGATTGACGCGACGCACCGCCGCAAGGCGCTCGGCGGAGATCCACGCGAGAGCGACGCCGGTCTTCTCCCCCAGCGTCGCCAACTCAACCCCCATCGGGTCGATGATCATGCTGGCGCCCACTCCGGTCGGCGGCACGTGGTCGGCGGCGACCACATACACCGTGTTCTCGAGGGCGCGGGCGGTGAGCAGGGTGCGCCAGTGCGCCTCTTTGAGCGGGCCGCGCACCCACTCGGCCGGCACGAGCACCAGCTCGGCGCCGGCATCCGCAATGCGTCTCGTGACCTCGGGAAAGCGGATGTCGTAACACGTCTGCATGCCCACCCGCACTCCCCCGACGTCGAAGGTCTCGGGTTCGTCGAGATCGCCTGCGGCCAGCCACCGCGATTCGGATGCCCCGAACGCGTCATACAGGTGCTGCTTGCGATAGCGGGCCACGAGTTCGCCGCGCGGCGAGAGCGCGACGATGGTGTTGTGTACGTGAGTGGCGTCATCCGCCCGTTCGATGAGACCGGCGACGATGTGAACGCCCAGTTCGCTTGCGAGCGCGCCCACCGCCCGCACGAATGGACCGTCGAGGCTCTCGGCGGCCCGCACGAAATCGGGGCCGAGCGGCTCGGTGAAGTGCGAGGAGTACTCGGGAAAGACGACGAGTCGGGCGCCGCGGTCGACGGCCGTCAGCGCAAGAGCCCGCATCGCCTCCAGGTTCGCGGCGGTATCGGCGCCGGGAGCGAATTGCGCGACGGCAACACCCAGCTCAGGCGGCGACTGCACGTCACTCGTGGCGTTGTCCATGGTCTCCATCATGCCGTGCAGGGCCCGAATGCACGAGAGAGCCCGTTCGCGGCTGACGTCGTCGAGAGTGTCCCTCGTGCCGAGATCAGCCGGTGGAACTCTCACTTTCGGCGCGAAGTGTCACCCTCGGCGACCGCCCGGTCGAACGGTCGCGAGCCCTGTGCTAAAGTTGATTCTTGTGCCGCGGGGTGGAGCAGTTCGGTAGCTCGCTGGGCTCATAACCCAGAGGTCGTAGGTTCAAATCCTGCCCCCGCAACCAATTGTTAAAGCGTGAGAAGGCCCGGATTCCATGAGGAATCCGGGCCTTTCGCGTTGCCGCCTGTATTACTTGGCCGGGGGCATCAGCACGCTGTCGATCAGGTAGACCGTCGCGTTGGCCGTGTGCACGCCGCCGCAGATGACCTTGGCGTCGTTGACCATCATGTTGTCGCCGCTGCCGGTGACCTTCACCGTGCCGCCTTCGACGGTGGTCTGCGTGCCGTCGAGCTTGTCGGGCGAGATCTGACCGGGGATCACGTGATAGGTCAGGATGCTCGACAGCGTCGCGGCGCCGGCCGGCGTCTTCAGCGTGTCGATCGTGGCGGCAGGAATCTTGCCGAAGGCGTCGTCAACGGGAGCGAAAACCGTGAACTGGCTGCCGTCGAGCGTGTCGACCAGGTTGACCTTCGGGTTCAACTTGCCCGAGACCGCCGCGACGAGCGTGGTCAAAAGCGGGTTGTTGGATGCCGCTACCGCGACCGGATCGGTCGACATGCCCACGACCGAACCGGGGCCCGACGGCACCTGCTTGGCGTAGGCGGCGCATCCGGGGCCCACCAGGTCGGCTGCGGGGTCGGCCGTGGTCGCCTGGCTGGTCTTGGGCGAACTGGCCTTCGGCGCCTGGGAGGTGTCGGCACTGCTGCCGGATGAACAGGCCGCGAGGCCGAAGACCGCAACGGCGGAAATGGCCAGAACGGCAAGTGAATTGCGTTTGGTGACTCGCATGAAATTCTCCTTCGATTCCCTGGCCTCATCGACCAGGCGGCCCACCTGCTGTGCGCCCTTCATCGATGCATTCGTCAGGCCTCGGCGAATCGGATTGGACGCAGGCTGAATCAATCCGCGCGCCGTGGCGCCTCCGAACCATCAGCACACCTAAGCCCTTGGAGGCCCCGCCATGTACGTCACCCTTGCTCTCATCGGATTTCTCGGAGGGTTGATCACGGGGATCTCGCCGTGCATCCTTCCTGTGCTGCCGGTGATCTTCTTCTCGGGAGGCGTCGAAGGAGCGCGCGACCAGGGCGCCCCCGTCTCCCGCTGGCGCCCCTACCAGGTGATCCTCGGCCTCATCGTGAGCTTCAGCCTCTTCACCCTGCTGGGCTCGCTCCTGCTCACGCTGCTGCATCTGCCGCAGGACGTGCTGCGCTACGCCGGCATCGTGGTGCTGGTGCTGATAGGCATCGGGCTGATCGTGCCCCGCTTCGAGGCGATTCTGGAGAAGCCGTTCTCCTGGATTCCTCAGAAGAACGTGGGAACGAACAAGGGCGGCTTCGTGCTCGGCATCGCCCTGGGCGCCGTCTACGTGCCCTGCGCAGGGCCGGTGCTCGCGGCGATCACCGTGGCGGGTTCCACCGGCAAGATCGGCGTGGAGACTGTTGTGCTCACCGTCACCTTCGCCCTCGGTGCGGCCATTCCGTTGCTGATCTTCGCGCTGGCGGGGCGCCGGGTGGCCGAACGGGTGAAGTCGTTCAGAAAGCACCAGAGGGGCATCCGGATGACCGGCGGCATTCTCATGATGGCGCTGGCCGTCGGCCTCGCCTTCAACCTGCCGCAGCTGCTGCAGCGACTGGTGCCCGACTACACAAGCGCGCTGCAGGATCAGTTCTCAAGTTCGGATCAGGTGAGCAAGGCGCTCAACCTGGGCGGTCTGGTGAACGACCAGAACAAGAATCTGTCGAAGTGCACGAACAACGCCTCGATGCTCGAGTCGTGCGGTACCGCACCCGACATCACGGGCATTCAGGAGTGGTTCAACACACCCGGCAACAGGCCAATCGACCTCGCACAGGAGAAGGGCAAGGTCGTCCTTGTCGATTTCTGGGCATACTCGTGCATCAATTGCCAGCGCTCGGTGCCCCACGTGGTCGCCTGGAACGCCGCCTACAAGAAGGCCGGGCTCGAGGTGATTGGCGTGCACGCACCCGAGTATGCCTTCGAGAAGAACGTGAACAACGTGAAGGCGGGAGCACAGGACCTCGGCATCACCTACCCTGTGGCCATCGACAACAACCTGTCGACCTGGGTCAACTACCGCAATCGCTACTGGCCCGCGCACTACCTGATCGATGCGAAGGGCGTCGTGCGCAATGTGCAGTTCGGAGAGGGCGACTACGCCTCGACCGAGAAGCTCATCCGGCAGCTGCTGACCCAGGCCAACCCGGATGTCACGCTGCCGCCGAGCACCGAGGTCGCTGACAGCACCCCCGTCTCGGGAAGCACGACCCCAGAGACGTTCCTCGGCTATACCAAGCAGCAGAATTTCGCCGGCTCCGAGAAGTACTCGCCCAGTAGCGAGAAGTTCAGCTTTCCCTCGAAGCTCGCCGCCAACAGCTTCGCGCTGGATGGGGCATTCACGCTGCAGGCCCAGGAGATCACCTCCGCGGGCGACAACGCGCGCATCCGCCTGAACTACACCGCCCGTGAGGTGCGCATGGTGCTCGGAGGCACCGGCACGCTCAGCTACACGGCAAACGGCACAAAGCACACGCTGAAGGTGAGCGGCACGCCGAAGTCGTATCGACTGCTGAAAACGGATGCGAGCGCGAGCGGCACCCTGAATCTGTCGCTCGGCGCCGGCATCCAGGCGTATTCCTTCACGTTCGGATAGCCAGCCGTGGGCGTGATGGCGTGTTCTCGCAACGGAACCTGTCATGCTGGAGAAGTGCCGACCGAGACCGAGAGAGACGAGCCGACGGGCGCGGACTTTGCGGTTTCGACCGAGGAGCTTCTGGGCCGGGTCGCCCAGGGAGATCAGGCGGCCTTCGGCGAGTTCTACGATCGCCTTGCTCCGCGCGTTCTCGGCCTGGTGCGTCGACTGCTCGTAGACCATGCCCAGGCCGAAGAAGTCACGCAGGAGGTCTTTCTCGAGATTTGGCAATCCGCCGCCCGATTTGAACCGAATAAAGGAAAAGCATCCACGTGGACGCTCACGATGGCGCACCGACGAGCGATCGACCGGATTCGGTCGGCGCAGGCGGGGCGCAATCGTGACATCAAGGTGGGTATCCGCGATCTGGCTCCCGAATACGACCAGGTTGCGGAGCAGGTCGAAGTACGCGTCGAGCACGAAAGGGTGGAGCAGGCCATGCAGCGGTTGAGTGACGTGCAACGACAGGCCGTCAGCCTCGCCTATTACGGCGGATACTCGCACAGTGAGATCGCTGCGACGTTGGCCGTACCCATCGGCACGGTCAAGACGCGGCTGCGGGACGGCATGATTCGTTTGAGGGAAGAATTGGGGGTGGAGTCATGAGCGAGAACGACGACCCGGCGCTGCTCGGCCCCGGATACGCGCTGGGCATCCTGACCCCGGAGGAATCGGCGGCCTACGAGGCGTATCTCGCGTCATCGGCACCGGCTCGCAACGAGTCGCGCGCGAACGACGAGACCGCAGCCCTGCTCGGCCTTGATGCCGACGCAATCACGCCTCCCGCCAGACTCAAAGCGAATCTGATGGCGCAGCTCGCGGTCACGCCGCAGTTGCCCTCGTTGCAGGGGCCATCGCCGCAGACCACGGATGCTGCGACAGCCGCCGATACTCCGGCTCCCGCTGCCACACCGGTCGCCCCCGCTGCCACGGCAGTGGCCGGGCCTGTGGAAGCCGCGGCACACCGACGCTGGTTTGCGAAGCCGACAACCGTTCTCGTGGCAGCCGCCGCAGCCGTACTGCTCTTCGTCGGCGGCGCCGTGGTCGGCGGCACCCTGGTCCCCCGGCCATCCGTCGAACAACAGCAGGCCTCGGCACTCGCCCAGATCAATTCGGCGCCCGATGCCCAGCGGGCCTCGGCAGAGGTCGCGAACGGTGGCCGCGCCACCCTTATCTGGTCTGGCTCACTCGGCACCTCGGCTCTGCTGATCGACGGGCTGGGCACGCTTCCGCACGACAAGACCTACGAGCTCTGGTACATCCGCGGCACCAAGGCGGTCTCCGCGGGAACCTTCAACGCGTCCGCCGACGCGACGAGCTGGCGGGTACTGAAGGGAACGATGCAGGCGGGCGACACCGTCGGCGTCACGGTCGAGCCGGCCGGAGGGTCCGAGCAACCGACCACACAACCCATCGTGGCCATCCGCAGCTGAGCCGCCGTCAGCTCGCCGAGCGCAACTGAAAGGGCACGCCACCGTTCGACGGTGGCGTGCCCTTTCGCGCTTCTGACTCGCTACTTGCCGGAGGATGACCCCGTGCCGGATTCGGCGGCGAGCGCGGCGTCCAGTGCCGCAGTCAACTGCTTGTCTGCCACGCCGTATGCTGCCCAGTCCCCCGCCTTCAACGCGGTGTCACGGGCGAGCATCGCCGTCTTGGCATCGTTGAGAGCCTGCTGCAGCGCCGCATTGGTCGACGGCGTCGTGCTGCCGCTGCCCGGGGTCTCTCCACTCGCGGGCGGCGTCGTACTGCCATCGCTCGGGGGCGTCACATTCGTGTCTCCTGCGTTGGCACCGGAGTCCCCGCCGAAGAGCACGTCGAGCGCCTTATTGAGCGTGTCTTCGAAGGCGATCTTGTCTCCGAAGGCCACGAGTACCTTCTGCAGCAGCGGATAGCTTGTCTCACCCGTCGACTTCACGTAGACCGGCTGCACGTACAGCAGCCCGCCTCCGACCGGGAGCGTCAGCAGGTTACCGCTGATCACATCGGTCTTGCCGAGTCGCAGCACGTTGAGCTGTTGCGAGACGTTTGGATCGGAGCCGAAGGTGTTCTGCACCTGGCCCGGGCCCGGCACGTTGTCGTCGGAGGGCAGGGTGAGCAGACGCAGCTTGCCGTAACCGGATGCGATGGTGCCCGGCTTGCTGCCGGCATCCGCATCGACCGCGAGGTAACCCTTCAACACGCTTCGACTGGACGCCGTGGTCGCCGCCGGTATGTAGGTGGAGTAGAGCGAGAAGCTCGGCTTGTCCTGGCCGGGCATCTGCATGCTCAGGTAATACGGCGGTTGCAAGGTGGTGTTGCCGGGAGGAGATACCGGGTCTTCCGGCGTGATCCAGGCGTCATCCTGTGAGTAGAAGGAGCCCGGATCTGTCACGTGGTACTGGCCGAGCACGGCACGCTGCACCTTGAACAGGTCTGCCGGGTAGCGCACGTGACTGAGCAGCTGGCTGCTCATGTCTTTCATGGGCTTGACCGTCGAGGGGAAGATCTTCTGCCAGGTCTTCAGGATGGGGTCGCTGTCGTCCCACGCATAGAGCGTGACCTTGCCGTCGTATGCATCGACCGTGGCCTTGACCGCGTTGCGCATGTAATTGACGTCGTCGAGCGCATACGGCTGCTTCGGGGTCTGCGTGTCGGCGATCGAGTCGCTCAGGCTGTTGACCTTCGAGTACGGGTAATTGTCGCTCGTGGTGTAGCCATCGATAATCCACTTGATCTGCCCATCGACCACTGCGGGGTACGGGTCAGAATCGAGAGTGAGGTATGGCGCCACCTTCTGTACACGATCGACCGGGCTGCGGTCGTACAGAATCTGGGAATTGTTGTTGATCGAATTGGAGAGCACGATCTGCTCGTCCTGGAACTTCAGGGCGTAGACGAGCCTGTTGAAGATGTTGTCGAGCTTCGGCCCACCGTTACCTGCGAAGGTGGTGAATGTCTGCTGCGCCCCCTTCTCACCGGCCGGATAGTCGAGTTCGACGCCACCCTTGGAATTCTTCGATCCGCCGACGATGGAGTATGTCGGTGATTTCTCGCCGAAGTACACGCGCGGCTGGTATTTGCCCAGCTTGCCGCTGACGGGAATGCCGGACTCGAGAAAGACCGGCTGGCCATCGGCCGAGCGCTGGTTTCCGTAGGCCGCCACAATGCCGTAGCCGTGGGTGTAGACGAGGGTGTCGTTGTACCAGTTGCGTGCACCCGCCAGACCGGACTGCTCAAGCTCGCGCACCGCAATGACGGTGTCCTGCTCCTTGCCGTCGATTTTGTACCGGTCCACGTCGAGCGTCGACGCGAATCCGTAGTACTGCTTGAACTGCTGCAGCTGAGCGAAGGCGGGGCTCACCTCGGCCGGGTCGATGATGCGGATGTTCGCGGTGGTCTCCGCATCCTTCCTCAGCGCTCCCGGCTCGGTGGTCGTCTTGGCGTTGTACGTGCTCTCTTCGACGCCGGAAAGCCCATAGGCGTCACGCGTTCCCGATATGGCCCGTTTGATGTACGTCTGCTCGAGCGTCTTCTCGCTCGGGTCGACCTGGAAGCGCTGAACGATCCACGGGTAGATCGAACCGACGATCAGGGCGGAGATGAGCAGCAGCGCGGTGCCGACGAGCGGCCAGCGCCAGTGCCCGACAACCGCGGTGATGAGGAACAGGATGGCGACGACAACGGCGATGCCCGCGAGGATCGTGCGGCCGGGAATCGTGGCATTGACGTCGGTGTACGCGGCGCCGTTGATCACTCCCCCGAGGTTCGGGTCGGTGAGCGTGACATAGCGGTCCAGCCACACGCTCACGGCTTGAAGCAGCAGGTAAATCGCGGCGATGACGGAGATTTGAACCCGCGCCGCCCGGGAGATGTGAATCTCACGGCCGACCACACGAATCGAGCCGTAAAGGTAGGTGGTGGCGAGCGTCGCGACCAGCGAGATGATCACGGCGGCCGAGGCGAATCCGACAACGCCGTGGAAGAACGGCAGGTCGAAAAGGTAGAACGAGGTATCGAGGTGGAACTGCGGGTCGGTCTTTCCCGACGGCGTGCGGTTCAGCCACAGCAGCGCCGTCTGCCAGCGGCTGGCTGCCGAGACGCCCGCGAAGAGCCCGAATACCACGGGAATGCCGTACATGGCCAGCCGGCGAAGCGGCTCGATGACCTCCTGGTAACGGTCGAGCTGAGCGTTCAGCTTCGCGTAAACGGGCCGCAGCCGGTAGGCCAGCTGAACGCAGATCCAGAGCGGCAGGGCAAGCCCGAGGAATCCGATGAAGAACAGCGCTGTTGCGGCGAACCACTGAGTGGTCAGCACCTCGAGATAACCGAGCTGCTGGTACCACAGCCAGTCGGTGTAGAGACCGGCGAAGATGAAGAAGAGAATCACCAACGCAACAATGATGCCGATTGTTATCCAGATTGCCGCGCGTCGTCGCGCAACCGGTCGCTGTGCTGCAGTGGATGTCACCGTCATGCCCTCATGCTCTGCGTGGGTTGTCGAGCTTCCATCCTAGGTCGTGCAGCGTGGGAGCTTCCCGGTATCGCCGTCGGAGGCGATGGTCTTCAGCACCTTCAGAGAATCGGAGAGCTTCTTCACCGCGAATACCTGCAGCCCACCGGGAACATGGCCGACCACCTCATCGCAGTTCGACGCCGGTGCGAGAAAATACTTCGCTCCCGCGTCTTTCGCGCCGTACAGCTTCTGTCGGATGCCGCCGATCGGACCCACGTTCCCTTCGTTATCGATGGTGCCGGTTCCCGCGACCCTCGCACCGCCGTTCAGAAAGCCGGGCGTGAGCGTGTCGATGATGCCGAGCGCGAACATCATGCCGGCACTCGGACCGCCCACATTCTCCAGCTGGATCTTCACGTCGAACGGAAAGGCGTAGTCCATGCCGACGCCGACCCCGAGTACCGTGGCAGATCCGCTCTTCACGGGTGCGACCTCGACGGTCTTGGACTGACCGCTGCGCACGATGCCGACGGCGGCGGTGGCGTCCGCCCCATTTCTTGCTACGGCCGCACGCAACGACTCGATGCCGGCCACCTTGACGCCGTTGATGGACACGATCTCGTCGCCGACCTTCACGTGACCGTCGGCCGGTGTGTGTGCAAGAACCTGCTTCACTGAGACGGACTGCGGAAACGGGGTGCCGAGGGTATTGAGCGCCGCGGCGATGGCATCCTTCTGCGAGTCGACCATGAGCACGGCATTCTCCTGCTGTTGCTGCTTGGCCGTCGATGAGGCGGGGAACGCCACATCCACCGGAATCACCGCCTTGCTCGGATCGAACCAGGCGCTGACCACCTCCATCCAACTGGGCAGGTTCTTGGGGTCGCCGAGCAACGAAACCGTGAGCAGATCGAGGGAGCCACTCGTCGGGTAGGTCTTCTGGCTCGGAATGCTGATGAGGTGCGTCTTCGAGTCTGTGCCGTTCTGGCCGCCCTGCGCGGTGCTGCCGACCGCCCGGTCAAAGCCCAGGGTATTGAAGGCCGGCCCGGGCTGCTCGATCACGTACGGCGACGGCGTCAGGCCGAGAATCAGCACGAGGACTGCAGCGACAGACAGCAACACCCATCCGACCGAGATGCTGCGTCGCCGGGGTGGGGGCGGCGTGGAATTCGGCTGCGGCCACGCCATCTGGTCATCGAAGAGCGCCACAGGCATCCTTTCTGGTGGTGTTCGCGGCAGGCGGACACCCCGACTGAGAAGTCTATATTCCGCATGCCGCCGCGGTTTTCAGGCGGTGGCGTGGTGCGTGACCGGCCGTGCTCCCCTGCACCCTCAGCCTTTTCCCCACCACGGCCGCAGCCCGCGCGTTAGCGTAGTTTCAGCGGCTGAGAGGTTGCCATGACGAAAGAGGCGGATGACGATGGCCGACGACCCGAATATGGATAACGAGGACGAATTCGCGCGGATGCTTCGCGAGCTCCTCTCGGGCAATTCCTCGATCGACCCAAGCCAGCTGGCAGGGGCCGCGGGCCTGCCCAATGACCCGGCAGCGATTGCCAATCTGATCAACCAGCTGCAAGGCGCGATGCGCAACAGCGGTGACGGAATCAACTGGGATCTTGCGCTCGAGCAGGCGCGCACACTCGCTGGTGAGGGTGCGCTGCCCACTGAGCCCGGGGTGCGTTCCGGCATGGAGCAGGCCTTCCATGTGGCGGCCCTCTGGCTGGACGAGGTGGCGAACGTCTCGGAGCTCCAGCTCGTGCCGACACTGACCAGCCGAGCCGAATGGGTGCGCACCACCATGCCCATCTGGACGCAGTTGGCGGAGCCCGTTGCCCTGAGCATCTCCACCGCCATCACGAAGGTGTTCCAGGAGCAGGCGCCCGAAGAGATGCGTTCCATGGTTGCCGGCGCCGAATCGATGATCCGCTCGGTGGGCGGCGCGCTCTTCGCGATGCAGCTCGGCCAGGTTGTGGGGCAGCTTTCCCGTGAGGTGGTCTCGGGCGGCGACATCGGCATCCCGTTGCTGAATGACGGCACTGCGACGCTGCTGCCGCAGAACGTCGCCGAATTCGGCGATGGGCTCGACATTCCGCTCGACCAGGTGCAGCTGTACCTCGCGGTGCGCGAGCTGGCGCACGCCCGGTTGTTCCGGCACGCCAAGTGGCTGCGCCTGCAGCTCATCATGGCCATCACCGAGTACGCCCGTGGCATCAGCATCGACACGGGCATGCTCGAGAATCTGGCCGACCGGTTCGACCCGTCCAACCCGGAGGAGCTGCGGGAGATCATGGCGAGCGGCGCGCTCATTCCCGAGAAGACGGATGCGCAGAAGGCCGCGCTCGAGCGCCTCGAGACGACCCTGGCACTCGTCGAGGGCTGGGTCGACGTGGTGACCGCCCAGGCCACCACGCGGTTGCCGAAGTCCGACGCAATAGCCGAGACGGTGCGTCGGCGGCGCGCATCCGGTGGCCCCGCCGAGTCGGCGTTTGCCACGCTTGTCGGCCTCGAGTTGCGGCCCCGCCGCCTGCGTGAGGCTGCGGCCATGTGGCAGGCGGTAACGGATGCCGCGGGCGGCGAAGCCCGCGACCACCTGTGGTCGCACCCCGACCTGCTGCCCTCCTCGGGCGATCTGGACAATCCGGCCGCGCTCGTGGCGCGCCTCACGGCGGAGGCCGAGGGCAAGACGCCCGAGCTCGATGAGGTGGACCAGGCCCTCGAAGAGCTGCTGCGCGGCGACACGGAGCGCCCGAAAGAGGAGTAATACTTCCCGCTGATCGAGTAGCGAGGTACGAGGTACGAGGTACGAGCGTATCGAGATCGTCGTGCGCGGTCTCGATACGGCCGCGACCGGCCTACTCGACCCGCGTGGGTCTGTGGATAACCCGCACACGAGTGCGGGTCGCTCGGGCATGATGCCTGCATGGCCCTTCACCTCGACCCGCGTGTTCCCCTCGTGTGGCGCTCCACCACCGCGCTGCAGTTCGGCATCGATACCGTGCTCGTGCGTCTGGAAACGGTGAGCAATGCGGACGAACGCATGATCGCCGCACTGTTCTCGGGGGTGAGCAGGGCGGGACTTTCCGTTGTCGGGGAGGCCGCGCACGCATCCGAATCAGACGTCGAGGCTCTGCTGGGCGCGCTCGGCCCGGTGATTGTCGAGGGTCGCAGCGACGAGACCGCGGCGGCGCAGCCCGTGCCGCACGTCGTGATTGACGGCGACGGCGAGGCCGCGACCACCATCGGCCGTGTGCTCGGGCGCGACGGCCTGCGGGTGTCGCAGCGGACCACCGGCCGGGGTGCGGCATCCGCCGATCTTGCGGTGATCGTCGCCGACTTCGTGATAGCCCCGCAGCGTCATGGTGCGTGGCTGCGCCGTGACGTGCCGCACCTGCCCGTTGTCTTCGGCGATGCCGCCGTGCGCATCGGACCCCTCGTGGAACCGGGGTCAGGGCCGTGCCTCTACTGCCTCGAACTGGCACGCACCGATGCGGATGCCTCCTGGCCGGCGATGGCGGCACAGTTGCTGCGGCACTCCTCTCCACTCGATTCGGCCCTCATCAAACTGGAGGTCGCCGCGATGGTCGCTCGCATCGTGGCCGACCGCCTCACCGCGCACGAGAGCACTGCCGAGCAGCGGGGTGCGGCGGGAACGAGCCTGACGAACTCGAGCCTGCTTCTCGACGCCGCGACCGGGGGTGTCAGCGCAGAGCGGCACCGGCCACACGCGGAGTGCGGCTGCCGAGCTCTGCCAGAAAACGTGACGGCTCTCGCTGACCGCCGCGTTGCTGGCCCGTCTGTGACCAGCTCAGGCGCAACAGGCTCCGCGCGCGGGTGATTCCGACATACAGCAGGCGACGCTCCTCATCGATCTGCTCGAAGGTCTTCGCATAACTGATGGGAACCAACCCCTCGCTGAGGCCGATGAGGTGCACCGCCTCCCACTCCAGGCCCTTGGCCGAGTGCAGCGTCGCCAGCGTGACGGCCGAAACGGTGGGGTCGTGCTGGCCGGCCTGGCGCTCCATCAGCTCATCCGTGAACTGCCGGAACGTGGTTGTGGGCGCCGCCTCGTCGACGAGGCCCATGATCGCGTTCAGCGCCTCCCAGCGATCCCGCACCGCGCCCCGCGCCTCCGGCGGGCTCTGGCTCCAGCCGAGCGAGCGCAGCACGTCGCTCACCGACTTGAACAGCGGCTCCCCCGAGATCGAGACGGATGCCGCGCGCAGCGTCATGATCGCCTGGCGCACCTCGGGCAGGTCGAAGAAGCGCGTCGCCCCGCGAAGCTGGTAGCTCACGCCGACCTCGCCGAGCGCGGTCTCCAGCGCCGCCGCCTGCACGTTCACCCGGAACAGCACGGCGATGTGCTCCGGCTTCACTCCCGCGGCGATCTGCTCGAGAATCGCCTGAGCGACGGCACGGGCCTCGGCGATGTCGGAACTGTGTGAACGGATTTCCGCCTCGGTCGCTGAGACCGATTGGCGGTCAGGGAGCGAGTGCAGCTCCAGTGCGCCGGGCCTGCCCTTCATGAGCCGATTGGCGGTGTCGACGACGGTGGAGACCGAACGGTAGTTCTGCTCGAGGCGCACCACCGTGGCATCCGCGTATCGCCGCTCGAAATCGAGAAGATAGTCGCTGCGCGCGCCCGCGAAGGAATAGATGGTCTGGCTGGCATCGCCGACCACGCAGATGTCGCGACGACCTCCGAGCCAGAGGTCGAGCAGGTGCTGCTGCAGCGGCGAGACGTCCTGGTACTCATCGACCACGAAGAAGCGGTACTGCTCCCGCACCTGCATGGCCACAGACGCCTCGGTCTCGATCATTCCCGCGCAGCTGAGCAGCACATCCTCGAAATCGAACTGGCGCCGCTCGTCTTTGAGAGATTCATATGCCTGATGCAGCATGACCAGCTGTTCGCCCGTCAGCCGGCCCGGAATCGTGCGGCTCTCGAGACGCGCGGCGTAGTCATCGATGCTCAGCGCCGAAACTTTGCGCCACTCGATCTCGGCCGCGACGTCACGCAGGGTGGCGGTGTCGACCTTGAGCGAGAGTTTCTCGGCGGCCTGGCCGAGCATACGGCCCTTGCCGCTGAGCACGCTCGGTGGCTGGCCGCCGACGGCCTGCGGCCAGAAGAAGTTGAGCTGGCTGAGGGCTGCAGCGTGAAAGGTGCGTGCCGCCACCCCGCCGGCTCCGAGTTGCCGCAGCCTGCCGCGCAGTTCCGCGGCCGAGCGCGAGGTGAAGGTGAGCGCCATGACGCGGTTCGGGGCGTACGCACCGGATGCGACACCGTAGGCGATGCGGTGCGTGATGGCTCGCGTCTTGCCCGTTCCGGCGCCGGCGAGAATGCACACCGGTCCCAGCAGGGCCTCCGCAGCGACGCGCTGCTGTTCGTCGAGGCCCGCGAGAAGCGAATCGGGAGTGGTCATCCTGCGGCGCGCACGACGGTCGCAGGGGGCGCGTCGAGCGGCCCGCCGTACCAATCCTCGGTAATGGCCCTGGCGATGGAGGAACTGCCCGGCAGCAACACGCTCTCGCGCTCCTCCCACAGCTGCTCGCGGCTGAACCAGCGCAGCGCCAGAATCTCCTCGCCGTCGGGCAGCAGATCCTCGGCACTCTGACCGTCGGCGAGGCGGGCGGTCATGCCCACCATGATGGATGCCGGGAACGGCCACGGCTGCGAGCCCAGGTACACGGGATCGGCGATGCGTACCCCGGCCTCTTCACCGATCTCGCGGATCGCGGCAGCCTCGAACGACTCCCCCGGTTCCACGAAGCCGGCCAGCAGCGAGTACCTGTTGTTCTCCCACATCGCATTCGATCCGAGCAGCAACCGGTCGTCGGCGTCCCTCACGCTCACTATCACCGCGGCATCCGTGCGCGGGAAGTGCTGCGAGTCATCCGCGAAACAGCGACGCACCCAGCCGCCCATCTCCACGACGGTCGGCGTGCCGCAGCGTGGGCAATGGGTGTGCACGGCGTGCCAGTTCGTGATGGCGAGTGCCTCGACGAAGATGGCGGCATCGCGGCCGTCGAGCGTCGACGCACTCTGGCGCAGGTTGGCCCAGCGGGACTCGTTCGGCTCGAGCTCGGCGGCGGCGGCATCCGTCAGCACCAGGGCAACCACGGGCGTGCCGGCCGGCTCGTTGGCGTGCGACTCGATAGTGCGGCCCAGATACACGCGCAGCAACGCGGAGGGCACCTCATCGACCTTCAGCAGGGCGAGAGCGGCGGATGCCGCCGGACCGTCGACGCCTGACTCGCGCAGGAGCGCCCTGCCCTGCCGCAGCGGGAGCACCCTCGTTGCGGAGTCCTCCCACAATTCGTCGAAGAGCGCCGGTCTGCTTCGGGCCACGCCGTCACGATCCAGGGCTGGGTCGGTCAGCGCAAGGCCGATCAAGCCAGAGCCGCTCGGTCTCGCACGGGACATCGGCAACCTCACAAATCGAACGAGCCGGCTCGCACCGCCGGTTCGAAGTACGTCGTTGAACCGAATCCGTTCGACAAGGCCCTGGCAGGCGTGGCGAACGGCTTCAGCCGGGGAAACTCGACCTAACCTAGACGGTATGGCCAGATCCCATCTCACTCTAGCCGCGTTGGCAACCTCCGCCATCGCCGGCCTCGACGTTGCCGGCGCCCGCAGTTACCGTTCGGGCGGGCAGGGGGAGTATGACTCGGCCCTGTTGAAGGAACGCGACGGCCGCCAGCTCATCATTCGGGTTCCATCGTCACAGGCGGCCGAGTCCGAGCAGGGCGCAGATCTTGTGGCGCTGCGGGCGCTGAGCCAAGGAATCCGGGGCCGCCTGCCCTTCGATGTGCCGACATACGTGGGCCAGACACCCATCGGTGGAACGCGCGCCGTCGTGTACGAGTTTCTGCCCGGCGACCACATCTCGGTCGACGACATCCACGCGGAGAACGGGCTCGCCGCCTCGATCGGGCGTGCCGTCGCGGCCGTTCACACGCTGCCGACGGCCTTTGTGGGCGAGGCAGGGCTGCCGGTGCTGAGCGCCACCGAATGCCACGACTCCACCTCCTCGCTCATCGAGACGGCCGTCTCGACCGGGCTCGTGCCCACCGGGCTGCGTGACAGGTGGCGCGAGGCCGCGCGCGAGAACGCGAGCTGGCAGTTTCAGCCGACGGTGATCAACGGCGCCTTCTCCGCCGAATCGCTGCTGATCGAGGGCGGCACTGTCAGAGGAGTGCTCGGCTGGGCTGCGCTGCGGGTGGGCGACCCCGCTCGCGATCTGCACTGGATTCTGGCCATGAACGGCGCCGCGGCCGAGGCCGCGCTGGAGGCATACAGCGATGCCCGGCACGTCTCGACCGACCGGCAGTTCACACAACGTGCCATGCTGTACGCCGAGCTCGAGGTCGCCCGCTGGCTGCTGCACGGACGCGAGGTACACGACCAGTCTGTTGTCGATGACGCGATCCAGATGATGGACGGCCTGGTCGAGACGGTGCACAGTGATGAGGCGGCACCGCTCGCCGCCGAGACCGGACCGATCATGGCGATCTCGGACGTCGAAGCGATGCTGCAGGAGACGCCAGGCGGCCTCAGTACGTCCCGCGAGGCATCCGGCGGCATGCGCCCCGTCGAAGACGAACCGCGCGAGCGCCGGCTCCCAGACGATGAAGACTGACGACGCAGACTGACGCGCGCCTCGACTACGACTCGTCGCCGAGCACGGCGCGCACGAATCCCTGGGCGTGTGCGCGCAGATCGGTGATCTGTTTCTCGCGAGCTGCGTCGACGTCGAAGCCCACGTACGCGACCGGCGGATGCTTGCGCGCGTTCACGGAGCATCCGAAGTTCGCGCAGATGAGGGTTCCCACCGTGTCGCCCTTTCTACCCGACGCCCCGGCCCGCTTCGCGCCGTAGAAGACAACTTCGTTGCTGAGGTTGACGTCCTGGCACCAGGAGCACTGGGCGCGGTATCGGGGCACCGTTTCGGCCTGCCGCAGCATGACACCGACGGGAACGTCGTCGAGACGCACGAGCACATAAGCGCGGCGCGGCGCCTTGCGGTCGCGCCAGCCGAAGTAGTCCAGCCTGTTCCAGTCGATCGTGTCGAAATCGAGCGGCAGCGCGAGGTCGCTGATCTCCTTGCGGGAGGCGTTGACAAACGAATTGCGGATGTCTGTTTCTGAAAGGGGAAGCATGAGGATTACCAATCGAATCGACCCCCTGCACGAGAGTCGCGATGGCGGGCGCAGGCCCGCGGATGAGTCGAGGAGCTCGCGTTCGGAGGGAACGTCGAGCGGAACCGGTGTGGTCGGCCGGTGTGATCTGACGGTGTGTTCCTCGCAGGATGCGGCGAGGACGATCGCACGAAGCGGGCTCGCTACCTCAAGCCGACGTGGAAAGCGCCGGCGACCTCCCAACGCCCCAAGGGCGGAGTGATGAGCGAGAAGAACATCTCACGAGACTATCAAACGCGGGAGGAATCCGGCCGTCCGATGCGAATTCCCCGTACGGCCAGCACGATGAGCGTGACCGCTCCGGCAAATATCGCGATGTCGGCGACGTTGCCGATGAAGAGCGTGCCGTAGCCGATGAAATCGACCACGTGACCGCGACCGAAGCCCGGCTCACGGAACAGGCGGTCGCCGAGATGTGTCGCCGCACCGCCGAGCAGCAGGCCGAACGTCACCATCCAGCCCCGTGAGGTGACGGGCCAGGCGAAGACGACGATGACCACCACCGCGACGGCGGCGAGGATGGTGAAGACCCAGGTGGAGTCGGTGCCGATGGAGAAGGCCGCGCCCGGGTTGTACACCAGCACGAACCGAATGAGGTCACCGATCACGGGAATGGTGTGACCGTCGGCCAAGGCCGTTTCGGCCCACCACTTGCTGCCCTGGTCGAGGAGTATCACCGCCGCCGCGATGGCGACGGTGTACCCGATGAGCCGCGGTCGCACTCGGGAAGGTGTGTCGCCGGGCGACTCGGTTGAATTGTCGGAGGTCACTGACTCATTATGCGTGGCGTATCCATTGCCCAAGCGACTCACGAACCATTCGTCGAGGCCCGCCAGAGGGCCAGAAGTTCGTCTTCGTCGAAGATGCGGACCGGCTCGATGAGGCGATCGTCACTGACGAAGTAGAAGCAGGCGTCAATGAGGCTCGCCTCGATTCCGGTCCAGTGCGCATAGGCGAGCCGGTACAGCGCGAGCTGCAATTGGCGCTGTTCGAGATCGGCGGCGTCTTTCGGTGCCTTGCCGGTCTTCCAGTCGACAACCTGGTAGCGCCCATCGATCAGATACACCGCGTCGATCTTGCAGATCACGATGCGTTTGTCGAATGGCAGATGAATCTCCCGCTCCACCTCGACCGGCTTCAGCGCCGCCCAGGGTGAGCGCTCGAAGGTGGCGATGAGTCGCGCCAGCTCCTCCTGCTCGACCGCCGCCTCGGTGCCGCTCTCGACGTCATCCAGCTCGAAGCCGGCCACATCTATCGTCTCCATGCGGCCGCCGAAGCCGTAGCGCTCTTCGACCCAGCTGTGAAAGAGCGTGCCGAGTCGCGTGGCCCGGTACGGCTTTTCGGGCATGGGTCGCCGCAACGAGGCCGCGACCTGTGCCGGCGCGTTCACGTAGTCCTTGAAGCGGGATGCGGGAACGCGCGTCGGCAGTTGCACCTCCTCGGTGGCGCTCAGCGTGCGTCGCCGCTCCTCGAGAAGCAGCTCGAGGTCGGCCTGCCAGGGGCCCGCGGCGTCGAGCGATGCGGATGCCACCTCCTCGGCGGCACGCTGCACGAGGTCGCGACGCCCGCCGAGCGGGTCGAGCGGCCACGCCATGACCCGCTCGTCGTCGCCGAGAGGATTCTCGTCGTTCGTGCTCGATTCGGGCAGCGGCCCGATGACGCCGTCGGCGGCCAGCGCTGCCAGAAACGGGCTCGGAGGGCGTGGCTTGCTCTGGCTGGCCCAGAACGAGCCGGTCAGCAGAAGCGAATGCCGGGCGCGCGTCACTCCGACGTACGCGAGTCGGCGTTCCTCGAGTTCGTGTCGGGCCCGCA
Organism: Leifsonia sp. Root112D2; assembly: GCF_001424905.1. Classification (NCBI taxonomy): domain Bacteria; kingdom Bacillati; phylum Actinomycetota; class Actinomycetes; order Micrococcales; family Microbacteriaceae; genus Leifsonia; species Leifsonia sp. Root112D2. The sequence continues at coordinate 2,159,076 of NZ_LMCU01000001.1, read as the reverse complement.
CCGCCTCCTTGAACTCATTGCGCACGTCGAGCAGTTCCTTGCGAGTCGTCGCACCCCGCCAGTCGAAGACCGGCAGCTCCTCCGCGTCGCCGCGGAATTCATAGGGCAATGCGCCGAAACCCAGCCAGCCGTTGAAGCCCTCGCGCGGGCTGCCGGGCAGTTCACCGTCGACCATGCGCGGCACCACAACGTGGTCCCATTCCAGGCCCTTTGAGCCGTGGATCGTGAGCAGCTGCACCGTGCCGGGCTCGGCATCCTCGGGGCGCGGGGCGAGCCCGTCACGCCATTCAGCCTCGCGCAGCCAACCGAGAAAGCCGCCAAGCCCGGCAACCTCGTTGACCGCCAGGTAGCCGGCGAGTGCGTCGAAGAATGCCTCCATGTTTGCGGCGCCGAGCGGCAGAGACTCGTTGGCCGCAACCTCGATGTCGAGCTGCAGTTCCTGCTCCACGAGCGTCACGAAGTCCAGCAGGTCGAGACCGGATCGCGCCCGCAGCCGGGCGAACAGTTGCCCGGCCTCGCGCAGCCGCTGCCGGCCGGAATCGCTGAACCGTTCGAGCACCGTGTGGCCGAGACGAGCGTGCCCGATGAAGTCCAGGGCATCCACTATCGAGCCGCCCTCACCCTCGGCGACGGAAGAGCGCAGCTGCTCACGAACCTCGTCATCGAGCGGATGCTGCGCGTAGTCCCGATCACGCAGCCACGATGCGACCCGGCTGAGCTCATAGAGATCCCGCGCGCCGATGCGCCAGCGTGAGCCCGCCAGCAGCCGCACCAGTTCCGAGCCGGCGCTCGGGTCGTTCACGACCGTGAGCGCGCAGACCAGATCGGCGATCTCGGGTGCGGCGAGCAGCCCGCCGATGCCGAGCACGTGGAACGGCACCTCGTGTCGCCGCAGCGCCTCGATGAAGACGGTCTGCGTCTTGCGTGCGCGAAACAGCATGGCGGCGGTCGGCGGCGTCTGGCCACGCGCGGTCGCGAGCTTGTGCTTCAGCCAGCGGGCCGCGGCATCCGCTTCGTCGTTCAGCGTCTCCTCATACGTGACCTCGACGGGTATCGCCGTCGCCACGGGGCCCGCCTCGAGTCGCTCGACGGAAACGCGCGTGACGGCGGCGAGCGGTTGCACGATGGCGTTGGCGACAGACAGGATGTCTTGCCCGTTGCGCCAGCTCGTGGTCAGCGCGAAGTTCTGCACGGTGCCGCCACCGAACTGGGTGGCGAATTTTTCGAGGTTGGCCGCGCTCGCCCCGCGCCAGCCGTAGATCGACTGGTTCGGATCGCCGACGGCCATCACCGGATGCTGTGCGAACAGGTGCGACAGCAGCCAGGTCTGCACGACGCTCGTGTCCTGGTATTCGTCGAGCAGCACGACCCGAAACCTGTCGCGGAAGTCGACCGCAACCTGCGGAATGCGGCGCACGATCTCGAGTGCGAGCGCCACCTGGTCGGAGTATTCGACGAAGCCGCGCCGCAGCTTCGCCTGCTGGAACTGCTCGGCGAGCTCAAGCAGCACCGGCAACGCACCGACCGTGCCGGCCAGCCGCGCGGCCTCCTCGTATGCACCGCGCCCGCCCGGGGGAAGTTCTGCGAGCGCCGAGAATTCTTCGGCCATGCGCCCGACCGCCGGCGCATCGGCCACGTTCTCGCTGAGCGCGTGGCTCAGTGACAGCACGGCCTTGGTCACGGTGTCGACGCTCTTGTCGAGCGCGGGCAGGCGCTCATCCGTGCTGTCGATCACGATCTGCCGGGCGAGTTGCCACGCGGATGCCTCGCCCAGCACAGCGCCATCGCTCTCGCGCCCCAGCAGAATGGCGTTGTCACGATAGATGGTGTTCGCGAACGAGTTGTACGTCGCCACCATGGGCGGGTCGAAGGCGTCGTAGTCGCCGGGCATCAGCCCCGCCGCCGCGAGCTGGTCGATGCGCTGCCGGATGCGTACCGCCAGTTCCCCGGCCGCCTTGCGCGTGAAGGTGAGGCCCAGGATGTCTCCGGCATTCACGTGCCGGTTGGCGAGCAGCCAGAGCACACGGTTGGCCATGGTCTCGGTCTTGCCGCTACCCGCCCCGGCCACCACGAGCGCCGGGGCGAGTGCGGACTCGATCACTGCGCGCTGCTGTGCGGTCGGGCGCGGCAGCCCGAGCGCCTCGGCGATCTGGTCTGCGCCGATCGGGGTGCGCTCAGTCATGGGTGGCCTCGGGGTCGTGGCGGGCTGGTTTCGAGACGCCGGCTTCGCGCGGCTCCTCAACCGGCGTTGGTTCGGCGCCGTCGCTGGAGACCGAAGGAACCCGGTGCATCCGCCGGCGCGCCGTCTCGCCGCCGCCCCAGTCGCTCAGCTCCACCGCACCGCTGAACTCGGCGGCCGCCATGCCTATCGCGGCCTGGCGAATGCGGGTGCGAAAGCCCTCGAGCGCGTCGTCGTCGAGAGCCGGCTGTGCCCCCTCGCGATAGGCCTTGCCCCGAACTCCCTCCTTGACGAACACGAGTTTGGCCCCGCCCGCATGGTGTTCCGCGAACGCGTCGAGAACGTCGTCGAGCTTTCCCTCGGCATACGCCAGCTGGTAGGCGCCGAGTTGGGGATGCGCGGCAAGGTCCTCCGCCCGGGTGATGGGCCTGCCGGTTTTCAGGTCGACAATCACGACGGAACCGTCGCTGGCTCGCTCCACCCTGTCGATCGATCCACGCAGCCTGGCACGGTCGATGTCCAGCTCAAACCGACCCTCCGCCGCGACGAGAGTCTTGCCGTCACGCGCAAAATCACGAAGGTATTCGGCAACCCCTGTCGCGAGGATGCGCGCCGCGCGCTTCTGCTGCTCGGCCAACCACGGCGACTCGAACAACAGCTCGTTCCAGCGGCCCTCGATGGCCCGCCAGATGGCGTCGACGCTCGGATCTGTTGCCGTCTCCATGGCCCAGTGCACGATGGTTCCGAGGCCCATTGCCGTGCTCGACTGCGTGCCCGAAACCGATTCGATGAACCAGTCCAGCGGCGAGTTCTCGAACGCGTCCAGTCGCGATGGCGAGACCGGAACCTGCTGCTCCGCATCGAAGACCGACTGCGTCGTCGATGGCTCGATCAGCCCGTGCCACTGGCTCGGGTCGGCGCCGGCAATCTGCTCCGAGGCGAGGCGGGCCAGAGCGGATGCCGCCTGCTGCCGCTCTCGCGGCGTACGCCGCGGGGTGGTCAGCTCCCGACGCAGCCGGCCGGTGAGCCCGCGCAGCGAACGCGGCGCGCGCAGCGTGCTGTCAACAGTGCGCGCACTCGGCGGCACGAGCGCGAAGAACACGCTCGCCGCCTCATCGTCATTCGCGACGGCCGCAAGAATCACCTGGCCTCGGGCGCGGGAAACGGCCAGGGCAAACATCCGCAGCTCGTCGGCGAGCACCTCGCGGCGCGTGTCGAGCACCGCGCCCTCCAGCCCGGTGACCACCTGCACGAGCTGCGGCGGGTACAACAACGAACCCCGCGGGCGCAGATTCGGCCAGACGCCGTCTTGCAGGCCCGCCACGACGGCGATCTCGAACTCCAGCCCAATGGCCCCCGACGGCGTTGTCACCAGCACCGAATCGGCTGCGGACTGGGGAGAGAGCGTATCCTCCGGCACTTCCGCCTCGAGCACCGCCTCGAGAAAGTTGCGCGCGGGCGCCGCGGGTTCCCGCTCCACGAAGCGCTTGGCCGCCGTGAACAGCGCGAGCACGCCGTCGAGGTTGCGGTTGGCCTCGGCAGCCACGATGCCGGCGCCGAGCGCCTGCTCGTACCAGACATCCGCCAGGCCGCTGCGCTCCCACACGAGCCACAACAACTCCTCGATTGTGCCACCGGATGCCGCGAGCTCGCCGACCGCCCCCAGCGTCTGCCCCAGCCGCGCGGCGTGGCGTGCCACCCGATGATCGATGGTCGCCAGTCTGCCGGGCGCCTCGAGCGCCTCCACGAGGAGCTCGTCTGAGGAGCGAGCGCCGCCGCCCGCCAGTTCCTCGGCGCGCAATGCCAGTCGCAGCCGCCGCAGTGTGAGCCTGTCGAGGGCGCCGAAGGGGCCGAGCAGGAGCTCTGTGGCAATCACGGGGGTGAGCGAGGTGCGGCCGCTGCCGACATCGACCACCGTCAGCAGGCTGCGCGCCGAGTGATCGTCGCGCAGCGCTGTTCCTCCGGCAGCAACGCGCGTGGGTACATCCGCCAGGGCAAGCGCACGGGCCACGGTGGGCACCTGCCCGCCGCTGCGCAGCACGACCACCATCTCGTCGAACGGCACTCCCCTTCGCAGGTGAGCGTCGCGCAGCTGCCAGGCGATGGCCGCCCACTCGCGAGCGGGTGTTGTCGCCTCGATGCGCAGAATTGCGTCATCGTGTTCGGCGCCCGCGGCGTTCGCCCCGCGGTGTCCTACCGCGCCGGCCGTGCCGATGCGGTTCGTCACCGCTGTCGTGAACGCGCGCAGCCCGGAACCCTGGCGGTGCACTGTGTCGAGGTTGAGGGTGAGCAGCTCGGGAATGGACAGCACGCCGGCGAGCCGACCGAGCACATCCGGTTCGCCGCCGCGAAAGGCGTTGGTCGCGACATCCGGATCGCCGAACGCGATGACGGCGATGCCTCGGGCCGCGAAGGCGCGCAGCAGCGCGACGGTCGACGCCGTCGCCTCCTGCAGGTCGTCGACGAGCACGAGTCGCAGCCGCGAGACGGTCTCGCCCACCTCGTCACCGGCGAGCGCCGCGACGGCGAATTGTACGAGTTCGGTGGAGTCGAGCTGCCCCGGCCGCGACAGTGCGACGTTCTGCAGGTATTCAGCGATGAATACGGCGCTGGCCGTCCACTCGGGCCGATCGTGCCTGCGGCCGAGCTCGGCCAGTTTCTGGGGCGTGATGTCGTATTCCGTGGCGCGCATCATGAGCTCGCGCAGTTCGGTGCGAAAGCCGCGCAGGCGGCGCACCTCGGGCCCGAGAAGCTCGGGCCAGTGCGGGCCGCTGCCGTCTTCCTCCTGGCCGTGAAGCAGTTGCGCCAGGTCGCTGTCCTGTTCCCCGCCGGTGAGCAGGCGCGGCGGCGCTGCCCCGGCGGCGCGTGCAGCGTGGCCCACCACGTCGAACGCCACCGAGTTGACGGTGCGGGCGAGCGGCCCGTTCGTGGGCCGACCCAGTCGCGTGGCCAGCGTGTCGCGCAGGCGCGTGGCTGTGGTGCGCGTCGTGGTCAGGGCGAGCACAGATTCCGGCGCCCAGCCGCGCCTCAGAACACGATCGGCGACGGTCTCGATGAGCGTTGCGGTTTTTCCCGTTCCGGGCGCACCAATCACCACGGCGGATGCCGCGTCCGGCAGCTCGATCACCGCGCGCTGCGAGGCATCCGGTGCCATGTCACCCGACGGGCGCGCCGCAGATGCTGGCCCGGTGTCGGCCGCTCGAAAGCCACGGATCGTCATGCCTGCAAAGCTATCGGCTTCCGCCGACAGAGAACGATGCGAAGACGGCTCGTCGTTCTGCCGTAACCTGAAGCGACGGTCTTCGACACCGTCATCGCTCAACCGAAAGGCCTGCCCCGTGGAAATTCGTATCGGCATTCTCAACGCCCCTCGCGAGCTCAGCTTCGAGTCCAGCCAGTCGGCTGAGGAGATCACGACGGCCGTCTCGACCGCACTCGACGGTGGTTCCCCCTACCTGCGCCTCGCGGACACCAAGGGCAGCATCTACCTCGTGCCCGTGGCCAACCTGGCTTATGTCGAGCTCGGCAGCGAAGAATCGCGCCGCATCGGGTTCGTCGGCTAGCGCCGCGTCGAGCCGGAGCCACGCAATGGAGCTGTTCTTCGTCTTTCTCTTAGGCGCGATCATCGGCCTGGCCGCGCGCTACTTTCTGCCGAGGCGCCACACACACGGCAGCGTTCTCATGCCCGCGGTCGGGGCGGCCGTCGCCTGTGCACTCTGGGTCGCGCTCACCTGGCTCGGCCTGAAGTGGGATGCGGGGGTGATCTGGTGGATCACGCTCATCGGCACCGCCGTGCTGGTGACCATCGTCGATCTGGCGGTCGGCAGCGTGCGCGACCACGCGGATGCCGAGCACCTCGCCGCCCTCACCAAGACGGGCGTGCCCTCCCGCGCTTGAGGACTGCGCTACGCGGTCAGGCCGAGTTCGTCCATGCGGCGTGAGTGTGCGGCTATGAGCTCGGTGAGCACCGGCTCGATGTGCTGTTCGTCGTCCTCGGAGTTGTCACTCAGGTGCAGCGCCGAGCGCGCAACGAGGAGGGTATCGCCGACGAGCCGCCTGCCCCACATCGCCAGTTGTGATGCGAGGGGCGGATCCTCTGCGATCGCCTCCTGCAGGAGCCGCACCGTGGCATCCCGCCCCGCATCGCTGGAGAGCAGCTGCGCACAGCGCGGACCGAAATCGCCGGGCAGCCCTTCGGCGAGGCGAATGAAGAAATCGTCGAGCAGCCCGAATGCCACGGATGCTGCGAGCAGCGACTCGCGCCAGTCCGCACCGGTGATCACAGCCCGGAACGCGGCACACATCTCGGCGAAGGGCTGCATGGTGGAGATCGGGTCGTCGCCACGGCGGCGTATCTCCGCAACGAGACCCTGGTAGCGGGCAAGCGCGGCGCCCGCGGACTGCGAAACGGCCTCCTTGGCTGCCAGGCTCGACACGCCGCGCACGATGCCCGAATACGTCTCGAACGCGAGCATCTGCACAAGCGCCGCCTGCCCGAGATAGGGAAGCAGTTCGGGGGTGATCTCCCCCAGATCCACACGGGTCGAGAGGCTGCGTTCCCCGCGCGGTTTCAGGCGCGGAACGACGACCGGGGGCCGACGACGGGAGAACCAGGATGCCACACAGGCCAGTGTATGCGTTCGTCGCGTGAACTAGGCTGGGGTATGCCGTCGGCACTGGATCGACGGCCCTACGCCTGTGAGAGAAAAGGGCGTAGCCCTCTTTAACACTCATTGACAGGCATCACAACGTGACTTTTACAGAACTGAAAATCGACCAGGACATGGTCGACGCCCTCGCCGCAAAGGGCATCCTCGAACCGTTCCCCATTCAGACCCAGACCATTCCGCTCGCCCTCGACGGCCAGGACATCATCGGCCAGGCGAAGACGGGAACAGGCAAGACCTTCGGCTTCGGCCTCCCGCTGATCCAGCGGCTCGGGCTGCACCCGGAGCCGGGAGTGCAGGCGCTCGTGGTCGTGCCTACCCGCGAACTGTGCGTGCAGGTCTCCGAAGACCTCGAACTCGCCGCGGGAAACCGCGACACCAGCATCGTCTCCATCTACGGCGGCAAGGCGTACGAGGGTCAGATCGAGCAGCTGAAGGCCGGCGCCCAGATCGTGGTCGGCACGCCCGGTCGCCTGCTCGACCTCGCCGGCCAGCGCCTGCTCTCCCTGGCCAATGTGCGCGAGATGGTGCTCGACGAGGCAGACAAGATGCTCGACCTCGGCTTCCTCTCGGACATCGAGAAGCTGTTCGCGCAAACGCCCGCCAACCGGCACACCATGCTGTTCTCGGCCACCATGCCCGGCCCGATCGTCGCGCTCGCGCGCCGCTTCATGAACCGGCCCATCCATATCCGCGCCTCCGATCCCGATGAGGGCCTCACGCAGGCCAACATCAAGCACCTGGTCTACCGTGCGCACAACATGGACAAAGACGAGGTCATCGCGCGCATCCTGCAGGCCGAGGGTCGCGGCAAGACCGTGATCTTCACGCGCACCAAGCGGGCGGCGGCCAAGCTCGTCGAGGAGCTCAACGACCGCGGCTTCAATGCCGCTGCCGTGCACGGCGATCTCAACCAGGAGCAGCGTGAGCGCGCCATGGCCGCCTTCAAGGCTGGCAAGAAGGACATCATGGTGGCCACGGATGTCGCGGCTCGCGGCATCGACGTTCTCGACGTCACGCATGTGATCAACCACACCATTCCTGAAGACGAGAAGGCCTACCTGCACCGCGTGGGCCGCACCGGCCGCGCCGGCAAGACCGGCATCGCCGTCACCTTCGTGGACTGGGACGATCTGCACAAGTGGGCACTCATCAACCGCGCGCTCGATTTCGGGCAGCCGGAGCCGACCGAGACGTACTCGTCGAGCCCGCACCTGTTCACCGACCTGGACATTCCCGAGGGCACCAAGGGTCGCCTGCGCGCGAGCACCCTCGTGCGCCCGGAACGCACTTCCGGAGACCGTGATCGCGGCCGTTCAGGCGATCGTTCAGGCAGCCGCCCGCCACGCACCCGTTCGGGTGGCCAGTCGGGTTCCGGCCAGACCGGTGCGGACACCTCCGCCCCGACGGCACAGGGTACGCATGACGGACACGGCGTGCAGCACCACGACGGCAACAGTGCCCCGCGCCGGCGCACCCGCACGCGTCGCCGCTCCGGCGGAGGCGCCGCTCCCGCCGTCGGCTGACATCGCTGCGGGTTCAGTACCAGTTGCTCGACATCTCGTGCGCCCAGGCGGCGCACGGTGAGCCGTAACGGCCGGAAATGTAGCCGAGCCCCCAGTTGATCTGCGTGTTTGCGTTCGTCACCCAGTCCGAGCCGGCGCTCGACATCTTGGTGGCGGGAAGCGACTGCGGAATTCCATAGGCACCGCTCGACGAGTTGTACGCGTCGGCCCGCCATCCGGATTCACGGTTCCACAGCCACACCAGGCAGCTCATCTGGTCGCCACCCCAGCCGTACGCGCCTATCGCTCCGCGCGCGTAATTCTGCGCGGCCGCGGGGTCGACGGTGACACCGGGCGGCGGCGCGAAGCTATCTGCCGGGCCGCTTCCCGAACCCTGATTCTCGGCCGCCTGCCGGGCAGCTTCCTCGGCCGCCTGCCGAGCGGCAACGCCCGCGGCATAATTACGCTCGACCGTCGCCGTCGTGTTCTTCAGCGACGCGAGCTGCGCGTAGAGCACCCTGCCGTTCTCCTGCTGTACGGCAAGTTCCGCATTGGCCTTCTGCTGTGCCGCCTGGGCCGCGGCAAGGTTCTTCTGCGCCGTAGCGGCCAGCGCGTCACGTACCTTTCGCGCGACATCCGCCTGGGCGCCCAGCGAATGAACGAGGTTGCGCTGCTCACGGGCCGCACCCACGAGCGCGGCCGCCTGGCCCGTGAGCTGCGTGATGGCGCCGAGCTGGTACAGCAGCGTCGGCGAGGACTTCTCGCTCAGAAACAGGCTCAACGACGGCGCTGGGCCGCCGAAGCGGATGAGCTGCTGGGTCAGCAGAGCGCTGCGTTCGCCCAGCGCGTTCGCGGATGCCGTCGCCCGGCTCAGCTGCGACGCCAGCGCATCGGCATCCCGCGTCGCGGTCGCGAGCCTGGCCTGTGCGGCGGCAGACTCGGCCGCGCGGGTGATCGCCTCAAGGCTCGCGGCGTTCGCCGCCACTTGCAGCCCCGCCAGCAGGCCGTTGATCTTCCCCACCTCAGCCTGCGTCGCCGCCTGGCTCGCCTTCGCCGCCTGCACGTCGTTCCAGCTGGGGTAGCCCGATGCGGCGAACGCCGCGGGGGCGACCCCGGCCACGGGAATCAGGGCCGCGACGAGAGTGGCCGCGACCATGCCGGTCATCAACCTCGACCCGATGCGGGTGGTCCTCGTCACGGCCTCGCACCGGGGGGCGCCGTATAGTACGGTGCAGACCCGCTGCCTTCTGCGATGATCGCATCGAGAACCTCGGGCGCCGTCGTGTTCTCGCCGAGCCTGTTGGGCTTGCCCTCACCGTGGTAGTCACTCGAACCGGTGACGGCCAGCCCGAAGCGCCGGGCCATGTGGTGCAGCCAGAGCTTGCCCTCGTCGGTGTTCTCGCGGTGGTCGATCTCCAGGCCGAAGAGTCCTGCATCGGCGAGCGCGGCGATCCGCGCCTCCGTCATGTTGCCTGCGCGGCCGTGCGTTGCCGGATGCGCCAGCACGGGCACCCCGCCTGCGGCACGGATCAGCCGCACCCCCGTCATCGGATCCGGCGCATAGTGCGGCTGGTAGTAGCCGGCACGCCAATGCAGAATGCCGGCGAAGGCATCGCTGCGCGTGGCGGCATGGCCGCGCGCCACGAGCGCGTCGGCAATGTGCGGCCGCCCCACCGTGGCACCGTCTCGTGTCTGCGCGAGCACGTCGTTCCAGTCAAGGGCGTAGTCGCGTCCGATGCGCTCAACCATAGCCGCCGCCCGCTCACGCCTGCCGACGCGAATGCGTTCGATCTCGGCGGCGAGGCCGGCGTCGTTCGGGTCGAAGAGGTAGCCGAGCACGTGCACGCTGGCCATCTGAACGCGGGTGCTGAGCTCCATACCCGGAATCAGGGTGATGCCGACCTCGGATGCGGCGGTGGCGGCATCCGCCCAGCCCGCGGTCGTGTCGTGGTCGGTCAGCGCGACAGTGCCGAGACCGGCGGCCGCGGCGGCGCGCACCAATTCGCCGGGCGCCTCTGTACCGTCGGACACGCTCGAGTGCGTATGCAGGTCCGCCGGAGTCGCGAATCGACGCTCGTCACCCATTCACTCATCGTAGATCGCCTGACTCCCATGCTCTCGCAGGCAGACGGTGCAAGACTGGATGCATGGCAACAGACACCACCACGACAGACACCGCGGCGACGGGCCCCGAGACGGCAGGTCCCGAGGCCACGCCGGCACCGCGCGCGACGTCGAACCGTTCCACCACCCCGGGCTCCGACGGTTTCAAAGAGTACATCGGCAGCGGCTGGGCTCCTCGAGAGGAGACGCTGCCACAGGCACGTGCGCAGGCGCGGTACGCTGCCGAGCGGCGCGCCCGACTTTCCGCGCTGTACCCGGGCAAGCGTCTGGTGATCCCCGCGGGCAGCCTCAAGCAGCGCTCCAACGACACCGATTACGCATTTCGCGCTCACTCCGCCTTCGCCTGGCTCACCGGCTGGGCGTCGGATTCGGAGCCCGGCAGCGTGCTGGTGTTCGAGCCCAGCGCCGCCGGCCACGAAGCAACGCTGTACTTTCGCGAGCGCGCCGGGCGCGACTCCGACGAGTTCTACGCGAATCCGGAGATCGGCGAGTTCTGGATCGGACCCCGGCCCTCGCTCGCACAGGTGGCGAGCGACCTCGGCCTGGCGACACACGGCCTCGCCGACGTCGAGGCGGTGCTCGAGGCGACCGACGAGAACACCCTCGTGCTGCGTGAGGCGGATGCCGCGGTAACCGAACGCATCGACACGTTGCGGCTGATCTCCCTTGACAGCCACGAGATCGACTCCGAGACACACGAGAATGATGACCGGCTCGCCCGCGACCTCTCCGAGATGCGGCTCGTCAAAGACGAATACGAGATTGCGCAGCTTCGACTCGCCATCGCTGCCACGGCGCAGGGCTTTACAGACATCATCGAGGATCTGCCGCGCATCACGGCGCACGAACGCGGGGAGCGTCTCGTCGAGGGCATCTTCAACGGTCGTGCGCGTGCCGACGGCAACGCGGTGGGGTACGACACCATTGCGGCATCCGGAGCCCACGCGTGCATTCTGCACTGGACCCGCAACGACGGCCCGGTCGTTCCCGGCGACCTTATCCTCATCGACGCCGGCGTCGAGGCCGAAAGCTATTACACGGCCGATATCACGCGCACGCTGCCCATCGCCGGTCGCTTCACCGAAACCCAGTTTCTCGTCTACGAAACGGTGCGTGAAGCAGCGGATGCCGCGTTCGCGGTCGTGCGCCCCGGCATCCGTTTTCGGGAGATCCACGCAACGGCAATGGAGGTCATCGCCCGGCGCACTGCCGAATGGGGCCTGCTGCCGGTGACCGCCGAGGAGGCGCTGCAGGCCGACAACCAGCACCACCGCCGGTACATGGTGCACGGCACGAGCCATCACCTCGGCCTCGACGTGCACGACTGCGCGCAGGCCAGGCGCGAGATGTACCTCGACGGCGTGCTCGAGCCCGGTATGACGTTCACCATCGAACCCGGTCTCTACTTTCAGCCCGACGACCTGACGGTGCCGGAGAAATTCCGTGGCATCGGCGTACGCATCGAAGACAACATCCTCGTGACAGCGGATGGCGCCGAAAACCTCTCCGCGGCCATCCCCCGCACCGCCGCCGATGTCGAAGCCTGGATCGCCCGCCTCAACTGAGCGCGGTGGAGCTTGGAGAATCGCGTCAGCGATTCGCGACCCCAGCGCCGAGCGAGCCTGCGAGCGAGGGTCGAGGCACGAGGCTGCCTCTCGAACCACCGTGCGCGCGGGTTTCGAGACGGCCGCGGGCGGCCTCCTCAACCAGCGGGGGTGAGGCGGAGGGAAGCTACTCGGTGCGTTCGCCGTATGGGCCCTGCGGGCGCTCAGCGGGCGGTGTCTCGGCGGGCGGCTCGGCGTCACCGGGGGCCGGCTCGAACGCCGGCGGCGGGTCGGAGGGGTGCGGCGTCGCATCCGGTGCGTGTGCAGGAGCCGCGTCGCCCTGCCCGATCAGGTTGCGCGCGCGATTCGCCAGATCCGGCGCCACTATCACCTGGTAGCTGGATGCCAGCACCTGCGTCATCGAGGTGAAGTCACGACGACGACGATTGATGGCGTACGAGACGACACCGAAGAGCATGCCGAAGCCGGCGCCGATGAGCACGGCAGCGATGATGAAGCCGAAATTCGTGGTCGGCGAGAAGATCACCAGCAGTAGCCCGAAGAAGATTCCGAGCCAGGCTCCGGATGCCGCGCCGGCCAGCGCGACGCGCCCCCAGCTGAGCTTTCCCGTCACGCGTTCGACCGTCTTCAGGTCGCTGCCGACGATGGAGAGCTTGTTCACCGGAAAATCGGCGCGCGCAAGCACATCGACGGCGCTCTGCGCCTCCGGATACGTCTCGTATGTTCCCACGACCTCGCCCCGGGGAAGCGTGGGGAATGCCGCCTGACCGCGCCTGCCGAACGGGCTCTGATTGCTCATGACATCCATTCTTCCACCCGAGGTCGAGTTCCCAAGATGAGGGCCTAAGTTATTAGGTGTGAGTACCACCAGAGTCTTCGCCGCCCGATTGGCCGGGTGCATCGTTTTCGACCCCGCGGGCGACCGCGTAGGCAAGGTGCGCGATGTTCTGGTGGTCTACCGAAAAAACGACCCGCCCCGCGTGGTCGGACTCATCATTGAGATTCCGGGCAAACGACGGGTCTTCGTCTCGATCGGCCGTGTGACGAGCATCGGCTCCGGCCAGATCATCACCACGGGTCTCATCAACGTGCGTCGCTTCGAACAGCGTGGCGGCGAGGTGCGCATCATTGCCGAGATGCTCGGCCGCACCGTCGTGTTCGCCGACGCAAGCGGTGCCGCCACCATCGAAGATGTCGCCATCGAGCAATCGCGGCAGGGCGAGTGGGCCATCAGCCAGCTCTTCGTGCGACGCCCCAGGACCAGCGCCTCACTGTTTGCGAAGGGCGCAACCGCGTTCGTCACCTGGGACGAGGTGAGCGAGAAGACCGAACGCGGCCAGGCCCAGTCGGCCGAGCAGCTCATCGCCACGTACTCCGATCTCAAACCGGCCGACCTCGCGAACACCCTGCGCGACCTGCCCGAGCGTCGCATGCTTGAGGTGGCCGAGGAACTGCCCGACGACCGGCTCGCCGATGTGCTCGAGGAGATGCCCGAGAGCGAGCAGATACAGATTCTCGCCCAGCTCGGGGACGACCGCGCCGCTGACGTGCTCGACCAGATGCAGCCGGACGACGCCGCCGACCTCATCGCACACCTGCCCGAAGAGCGCGGTGAACACCTGCTCGAGTTGATGGAGCCCGAAGAGGCCGAGGACGTTCGATTTCTGCTCTCCTACGCGCCCAACACCGCGGGCGGACTCATGACAACCGAGCCGGTCATCGTCTCGGCCGATGCCACGGTGGCCGAGGGACTCGCGCTCATCCGCCGTCACGACCTCGCTCCTGCCCTCGGTGCCGCAATCTGCGTCACGCTGCCGCCATACGAGGCACCGACGGGTCGTTTTCTCGGCGTGGTGCACTTTCAGCGGATGCTGCGCTACCCGCCCCACGAACGCCTCGGCACGCTGCTCGATCCCACTCTCGAACCCGTGACGGCAGACACCTCCGCGGCCGAGGTGAGCCGCATCCTGGCCAGTTACGATCTGGTATCCGTTCCGGTTGTCGACGACAACCACCGGCTGGTCGGGGTGGTGACCATTGACGACATCCTCGACTATCTGCTGCCCGACGATTGGCGAAGTCACGACGGCGACGACGCGCAGGCACGCGCGGCGGCACGCCGTAAAACAGCGACAGGAAGTATCCCGATAAAGAACGGACGGAGGGTCGGAAATGGCACGAGCTAACAGGAGCGAGGCCAGACTCGACGCGCCCAAGGGCTTGCGTCGCACCACCGTTCTGCCGTTGCGGGGCAACCGTGGCTCGAATGATCGCTTCGGTCGCTTCACCGAGTGGATCGCCCGCGCCATGGGAACGCCCGGCTTTCTCTTCAGCCTCACACTTTTCGTGCTGGCCTGGATGGGCTGGAACACGCTCGCGCCGCCTGCGTGGCGCTTCGACTCGATCTCCCTGGGCTTCATCGCCCTGACGCTCGTGCTCTCCCTGCAGGCCTCGTACGCCGCACCGCTCATTCTGCTCGCGCAGAACCGGCAGGACGACCGTGACCGGGTGCAGATCGAGCAGGACCGTCAGCGCGCCGAACGCAACCTGGCCGACACGGAATACCTGGCTCGCGAGGTGGTGGCGCTGCGGCTCGCGATGAACGACGTCGCCTCCAAGGACTTCATCCGTGCCGAGCTGCGTGCCCTGCTCGAGGAACTCGACCGCGACAAACCCGCGGAGGACGGCGCGGCCCGTGCCTGAGACCGCGCCAAGCAAAAGTCACATATACAACGCACTCACCCGGGTGATCGACCCCGAAATCCGTCGCCCGATCACTGAGCTCAACATGGTCTCGCACATCGAGGTTGACCAAGCGCGGCACGCGACGGTGGACATCAAGCTCACCATCGTCGGATGCCCCGCGGCCGACACCATCGAACGCGACGTGCGCGAGGCCACGGCATCCGTCCCGGGCATCAGCGGCGTGAGCATCAACGTGAGCATCATGAGCAAAGACGAGCGCAAGGCGCTCACCGCGAAGCTGCGCGGGGGCAAGCCCGCCCGCGTCATGCAGTTCGGCGCGGACACCCTCACACGCATCTACGCGGTAACGAGCGGTAAGGGCGGTGTGGGCAAGTCCACACTGACGGCGAATCTTGCCGTGGCCCTTGCCGAAAGGGGTCTCGCGGTGGGAATCGTCGACGCCGACGTCTACGGTTTCTCCATTCCGGGCATCCTCGGTCTCGTGGTCGACGGCGCTGCGCCGCGTCCCACCCGCGTCGACGACATGATCCTGCCGCCGGTCGCGTACGGCGTCAAGGTCATCTCCATCGGCATGTTCGTGGAATCGTCGTCGGCCGCGGTAGCCTGGCGCGGACCCATGCTGCACCGCACCATCCAGCAGTTCCTCACGGATGTCTACTTCGGAGATCTGGACGTGCTGCTGCTCGATCTGCCGCCCGGAACCGGCGACGTCGCGATCTCGGTCGGGCAACTGCTGCCCCACGCCGAGGTGATTGTGATCACCACCCCGCAGCCGGCAGCAGCCGATGTCGCCGAGCGCAGCGGCGTGGTCGCCCGGCAGACCGGCCAGAAAATCTTCGGCGTCGTCGAGAACATGGCGGGGCTGCCGCAGCCCGATGGCAGCGTGCTGGAGCTGTTCGGCTCCGGCGGCGGCGCCGAGGTCGCCCGGCGCCTTTCCGCTGGCCAGGACACTCCGGTCGAGCGGCTTGGCTCGGTTCCGCTGAGCGTCGCGCTGCGTTCGGGCGGCGACACGGGAGAACCTCTCGTGCTCTCGCATCCTGATGACCCTGCCGCCCTCGCCATCCGCAGCATCGCCGAGAAGATGGCCACGCGCGGCCGCGGCCTCGCCGGACGCAAGCTTGGGCTGAGCCCCAGCTAACCGGTCACGGGGTGGTCTCAACCCGGCGGCTCGACGACCCGGGCGAGCAACTCGGTGAGCAGGCGTTCGGTGAGCGGATGCGGCAGCGCCTCGATCAGCGCCAGGAACGGCGCCATCTGCTGTGGCAGGCCTCCATCGCCGCCCTCGGCGACGAGCCCGATCTGACGCAGAATGCCGAAGGCCGTCTGTGCATCGAGAGCGGGCGCATCCGGGGCGCTCAGCTCCTGAAGCAACTCGGCAGGCAGCGCGGCGAGCACCGCTTCGGCCGCCACCGGCGGAACCGCACGCACCGCATCCGCGGCGCGCACGAGTGCCTCGAAAAGTTGCTCGAGAACGCTTTCGGTGACCGGCGTGACGGTGAGGTGCGTGGTGGGCGCCAGGCAGCTGCCGTCGCCCTGCGTCAGTCCCGGCTGCTGCTGCAGCATCCAGCCGGCGGCGCGAGCCGCATCGGCCCAGTGATGCGGGTCGACGCGGCGCTCGATCGGAACGCTCTCATCCGTCGCCACGGCGAACAGCGGGCCGACGGGTGTGCCCACCACGCGTAAGCCGTCGATGGTGCCAATCAGCTCGATCAGGGCCTGTGTCGAGCGCGCACAGGATGCGGCCAGCTCGGCGAAGCCGTCGCGCCCCAGCGCGTGGATGATCGCCCAGGATGCGGCCAGCGGTCCCGCCGATTTCGAGCCGAGCATCGTGGGATTCACCACCGGGTAGCCCGGCCAGCCCGTCGTGGCGAAGTACTGCAGGCGCTGCCTGTCGCGGCCGCGCTGCAGCAGCACGCTGGCGCCCTTCGGCGCGTAGCCGTACTTGTGAATGTCGGCCGAGATGCTGCTCACGCCCGGCACGCTGAAGTCCCACGGCGCGAGGCTCGCTCCCGACCAGAACGGCAGCACCCAGCCGCCGATGCACGCGTCAACATGGCAGCTCACGCCGGCCTGTTCGCACGCCGCCGCGACCTCGGCAACCGGGTCGAGCCCCGCGAATGGATACGCGGGCGCCGACACCACGACGAGTGCGACATCCGGGCCAAGCCGGTCCACCAGATCGGACGCCGTCACCGCACCGGTGAAAGCATCCACCGCCACGAGGTCCAGGCTCAGCCCGAAGTAGTGCGCCGCCTTGCGGAACGCCGCGTGAACGGTGACGGGCGCCACCAGCCGCGGCTGGCCGACGCCGCCGCCGGCCCGCCACACATCGCGTGCAGTCTTGACCGCGAGCAGGCAGCTCTCGGTGCCGCCGGTGGTCACGGTGCCCACGACATCCTCATCGCCGCCCAGCATGTCGCGTGCGAAGCCGATCACCTCGCGTTCCATCACGGCCACTGAGGTGAAGGTCGTGGGATCCAGCCCATTGACGCTCTGCACCGCCCGCATGGCGGCCGATGCGAGATCGTCGAGCTCGGCGAGCCCCGAATCGTAGACGTAGGAGAGCACGTGCCCGCCGTGGGTCGGCGCATCGGCGGCGCGCAACTGCTGCAGTCGTTCGAGAATCTCGTTCGGGTCACCGCGCAGCATCAATGTCTCCCTTTCGCAGTCGATAACGGGTCAACGGAATGAGGCTCAGCGCCACTATCGCCGCGGGCACGATGCTAAAACTCAGCACTATTCCCGCGACGGCGATCGACGATTGCGTGATACCGGCGCCACCGGTGTGCTGCTGGTAGCCAGTGATCGCCAGGACAACGGTCAGCACGGTCGCCCCGAGCGCCATGCCCGTGGTCTCCCCCGCCGTCCACATGCCGCCGAAGATGCCGGCACGCCCAGGCCCGTTGCGCGTGGCGTCGTGCGAGATCACGTCGGGAAGCATCGCCATCGGCAGCGATTGCATGCCCGCATAGCCCGCGCCGACGAGCGCGACAGGCAGATACACCCAGGCACCCGGCGACCACAGCAGAAACACCATCGAGAGCGCTGCCAGCGCGAACAGGATGCTCGCCGCCAGAAAACCGCGCTCCTTGCCGACACGCCGCGAGATCACACCCCACAGCGGCGTCACGAGCAGGGCAGGGCCGATGAGCGCCACGAAGAGAAACGTCACGGCGTCTTCGGAGTGCAGAACGTAGGTGGCCACGTAGTTGGCGCCGGCCAGCATCACGCCGGTCGCCAGTCCCTGCAGCAGAAAGGTGAGCAGCAGGGCCCGAAACGGCTGGCTGGTTCGCAGCGCGCGGATGCCGGCGGCGTAGTGCTGCGCTATCGAGACGCGCGAGGCATCCGACAGCGCATCGAGACGCACCCGCGTCGGTGCGACGAAACTCGACACGAAAAGGCCGACGCCGATCACCAGGCCGGCGACCACCGCCATGAGCAGGTAGCCGGCGTGGCCGTTGCCGCCGAGCGCACGCAGCGCCGGGCCGCCCGCCCCGAACAGCAGGATCGCGAGAGTGAGCACCACCACCCGCCAGGTGAGCAGCCGCGTGCGCTGATCGTAGCCGTCGGCGAGTTCGGCAGGCAGGGCGATATACGGCACCTGGAACAGGCTGAAGGCCGTTGCCGTGAGCAGGAACGCCAGCAGCACCCAGAGACCGGCGGCCACCGGCGCCATTCCGGCCGGCACCGCGAAGGTGAGAATGAAGAACAGCGGAAGCGCAACCGAGCCGAGAAGCATCATGCGGCGCCGTGTGCCACGCCACAGCAGGCTGCGGTCGCTGAGCGCGCCGATCACCGGGTCGATGATCACGTCCCACACCTTCGCGGCCGTCACGAGCACGCCGGCGGCGAGCGCCGCCACGCCGAGGGTGTCGGTGAGGTAGTAGACGAGCACGAGACCGGGGAGCGTTGAGAATCCGCCCGTGCCGAGGGAACCGATGGCATATTGCACGACGGTGGGGCGGGCCAGTGAGCGCTCCGTTGCGGTCATCCTCGAAGCTTATAGCCCGTTCGAAACGACCGGGCTCAGGTCGCTTCGGCGTCGTACGGCGGCCGCGCGCCGGCCTCGTGGAACCGCTGAGCTCACGGCCAGGTTTCGATAACAGCGCTGTGGCTTGGCGCCGTTGCGTACTTGCGGTCATCGGTGAGCAGCGGCATGTCCAGCGACTCGGCCAAGGCCACGTAAAACCCGTCGTAGGCGGTGAAATTATGCCGCAGTGCCAGAACCCGTCGCTGGTATGGCTGCATCGGGTAGCGCACCAACGGCAGGTCTGCGAGGTCGTCGAGCATCTCCTGCGCTCGCGTGACATCGATCGTGATCATCGGTTTCGATGTCAGCAGCAGCCCGCGGATCGCGGAGTTCACCTCTGCGTCGATCAAGGCCGGAGCATGCAGGTATCGCTGCCGGTTGAAGCGCTCGCGCAGTGGTTGGTCACCCCGACGGTTCTGCAGCAGCCGCACAACGATCGAAGTCGGTGTCATTTACTCGGCGACCGAGTTAAACGACCGGCTCAGGTGGCCTCGGCGTCGTAGGGCGGATGCGCTCCGGCCTCGAGCATCTGCGGTTCCTTTACTGCGGAGTCCACAGCATCGCTCGAATCGCTCGACCCGGCCGGTCGGATGCCCGAAGAGATCGGCTCGTCGTCTTCGAGCAGGGCCTCACGAATGATGCGGCGCGGATCGTATTGGCGCGGATCGAGCTTCTTCCAGTCGACGTCATCGAAGTCTGGACCCATCTCCTCGCGCATACGATCCTTGGCGCCATCAGCCATGGTGCGCAGGCTCTTGACGAGCCTGGCGAGTTGCCTGGCGTAGTGCGGCAAACGGTCAGGGCCCAGCACAAAGACAGCGATCACACCCACGATCAGCAGCTTGTCGAAACTCAGCCCATTGAACATCAGTTCAGACTAACCTGTGCAGCCTCCACGGATGCTATGGGTTCGGGCCTTATTCTGATCAGAAGGACCACGGGAGAGTGCGTGTCAGACAAGGTATCGAACTGGAAGTTCGCCAACGAGATCATTTCCGAGAGTGAGGTAATCACCAAGGCGCGCCAGCAGTCGCTGGAATTAGGCATCGAGCCGATAGCAGCGGCGGTCGGGGCACAGAGCGCGGTTATCGCCGCCGCAACGGGGGCCGCGAACATCGTCGAGATCGGCACGGGAGTCGGCGTATCCGGCCTGTGGCTGCTGACCGGTGCCACGCAGGCCATGCTCACGTCGATCGACACCGAACTCGACCACCAGCAGCACGCACGTGCACTCTTCACCGAGGCGCGCATCGCGGCCAATCGGGTTCGCCTCATCACGGGCCGCGCGCTGGACGTGCTGCCGCGCATGAATGAGAACTCCTACGACATCGTCTTCGTCGACGCAGATCCGCAGTCCGTCATCGAGTACGTCGAACACGGGTTGCGGCTGGCCCGCCCCGGCGGCACCGTCCTGGTGGCGCACGCCCTCTGGAAGGGTCGCGTCTCAGACCCCACGCAGCGCGACGACATCACGACGGGCTATCGAACGGTGGTGACGGAGACCGCCGCATCCGGCGCCGTTATCAGCGCGCTTTCGCCCATCGGCGACGGTCTCCTGCAGATCACCAAAATCGCTGAGTAGTCTTACGCGCTCCTAGCTCGGCTTCACGACGCTCGCGAGGGCGTCGTGAAGTTCCTTGGCTTCTGCATCGTTCACGGAGACGACAAGTCGGCCTCCACCTTCGAGCGGCACGCGCACGATGATGAGCCGACCCTCTTTCACAGCCTCCATTGGCCCGTCTCCGGTCCTCGGCTTCATGGCCGCCATGCAGGTCCCCTTTCGTGGATGTCCTTCCATTATCGGCTATCGGCGCGCGTGAGGAAAATTCGGCGCTGCCGGCCCGGCCCGATTACGGCGGCGTCCAGTCCGATCCGTCTACCCCCCAGCAGATCAGAAGCCATCCCCACTGCAGTGCGAGGAGCACGAGCACCATCGCCACCCGGTAGACACGGCTTCGCGGAACGGCCGCCGCACCGAGCAGGGGGAACATCGGCATGAGCAGTCGAAAGGTGCTCGACTGCGGAAAGAAAACCGCCAGAAGATAGAGCCCGTATGAGGCAAGCCAGAGCCGTAGATCGACGCCGAGCCTGCGCACCGCAGGAACGAAGAGGGTGACGGCGAACGCCGCGACGAGCAGGCCAAGCGAGAGATATCCCAGCCAGTCCGGAAGAGCGAGCATGGTCGAGAACCACCACTGGGCGCCCTGGATCCACGCCCCGAACGGCACCAGTGGTGTGTAGCCGATATACGCCGCCCTCCACGCCAGCTCGGTGTCGGTGTATGCGGACCAGTTGCCCGTTGCCAGGCCCGCTATCGCCGGCCAGGCCAGCCCGGCAATCCCGCTGAAGACCACGGCGAGAACGGATGCGACCCGCTCGCGCACCGGGAACGGGTCGTGTCGCCGCCGCACCCACCGATAGATCACATGCAGTCCAAGCGCGAGCGCGAAGGCCAGACCGCTCGGACGCACGAACGCCATGACGGCGACCACCGGTAGCAGAGCACCGTATCGTCGCCGCATCAGCAGCATGAGTGCGAGGATCAGGAAGAAGATGTACATCGACTCCGCATAGGCCAGCTGGAACAGCGGCGAGACGGGCGCGACGCAGAACAGCACCACAGCGAAAAGCGAAGCGGATGCGCCGATCCTGGGCACCAGCATCCGGTAGAACAGGAGCGCTGCCCCGAGCGCGAAGGCCAGCGAAACGACCACGGCCGCGACCGGCCACGGGAGTCTTGTGAGGAACATGAGAATGCCGACGGCGCCGGGGTAGCCGGGCAGGAACGCCCAGGCATTCTCCGTGACCTGGCCGGTGTCGCTGAGCGGCAGCTGCGCCGGATAGCCGGCGATCTGCACAATGTTGTACCAGCGGCCGTCCCAGATCGACGCGAAGTCGAAGTAGCCGGGATGCGAAGCCGTCCACGGGTTGAGGCCCTGCACGCTGGCGAGCACGAGCAGCATGATCGTGGTGACCACGCGCGAAGCCGCGAAGACAAGGATGACCTTGACCCACCACAGCCGCAGAATCGTGGTGGGTCGTGAAAGGTCAGCCAAGGCGACCCGAGGCGGTCAGCCACGCACGCAGACCCGCCTCGCAGTCGGCGATCTGCGCCAGGGCGACGCGCTCGTCGTCCGCGTGCGCCTTGAGGGCGTCACCAGGACCGTAGTTGACGGCGGGCACGCCGAGCGCGGAGAAGCGCGCGACATCTGTCCAGCCGTATTTGGGGCGCGCCTCTCCCCCGACCGCCGCAAGAAAGTCCTGGGCCAGCGGCGCATCGAGCCCGGGGCGCGCGCCGTCGGCCTCGTCGATGACGGTGACGTCGTACTCACTGAACAGCCCGCGCAGATACTCGATCGCTTCGGCGGCCGTGCGATCGGGCGCGAAACGGTAGTTGATGTGCACCATGCACTCATCGGGAATGATGTTGCCCGCGATTCCGCCCGTGATTCCTACGGCGTTGAGCCCCTCGCGATAGACGAGCCCCTCGACCTCCACCTCGCGTGGCATGTATGCCGCGAGCAAGTTAAGTATCGGCGCGGCCTTGTGTATGGCATTCTCGCCCACCCACGCGCGCGCCGAATGCGCCCGCAGGCCGAAGGTGCGCACCTCGATGCGGATGTTGCCGTTGCAGCCGCCCTCGACGGTGCTGTTGGTGGGTTCTCCGAGAATGGCGAAGTCACCCTCGAAGAGATCGGGGCGATGGGCCGCGAGGCGCCCGAGGCCGTTGAGACTGGCTTCGACCTCTTCATGGTCGTACCACATCCACGTCACGTCGACGACGGGTTCGGTGAGTTCTGCGGCCAGCTTGAGCTGCACGGCAACGCCGGCCTTCATGTCCACCGTGCCACGACCCCAGAGGTAGTCGACACCGTCGATCGTCTCGGAGCGGGTCGGCAAATTGTTGTTCACCGGCACCGTATCGACGTGTCCGGCAATCATCACACGCTGCGCCCGGCCGAGGGCGGTGCGTGCCACCACGGTGTCGCCATCGCGAATCACCTCAAGGTGGCTGAGCCCGCTCAACGCGGCCTCGATCTCGTCGGCGAGCGTCGCCTCGTTGCCCGAGACGGACTCAATGTCGCAGAGCTGGCGGGTGAGATCGGCTGAGGTCGCGCTGAGGTCGAGGGGCACCCTACTAATCTAGAGGCATGGCCTCCGACGTTCCCGCAGAATCTCCCGCGCCCACGCACGCCTGGGGCTACGGCCTCGCCACGGTGGCAGCCGACGGCACCGTGCTCGACACGTGGTACCCACGCCCTCAACTCGGCACGCTGCCTGCCGGCCGTGACCGCTGGATCGCGCCATCCGAGCTGGAGGAGCTCGCGGGCGACGATGCGCGCCGCAACGTACACGTGGACATCGTCACCGTCGAGATCGAGTTGAAGGCTGCACCACGCTCGACATCGGATGCGTACCTGCGGCTGCACCTGCTCTCCCACCTTCTCGTGAAGCCGAATTCCCTCAACCTCGACGGCATCTTCGCCCAGCTGCCTATCGTGGCGTGGACGAATGCCGGCCCCGTGCTGCCGGCCGACTACGAGCGCCTGCGCCCGTCCCTGCAGCGGGCCGGCATCCAGACCACCGGTATCGACAAATTCCCCCGGCTCACCGACTACGTCGTACCCGATCGCGTACGCATTGCGGATGCCTCGCGCGTTCGCCTCGGTGCGCACCTGGCCCCCGGCACCACCGTCATGCACGAGGGTTTCGTGAACTACAACGCGGGCACCCTGGGCGCATCCATGATCGAGGGTCGCATCTCGCAGGGCGTCGTGGTCGGCGACGGCTCGGATATCGGTGGCGGGGCATCCATCATGGGCACCCTCTCGGGCGGCGGCACGCAGCGCGTGTCGATCGGCGAGCGCGCCCTACTCGGCGCCAACTCGGGCATCGGAATCTCGCTCGGCGACGACACCGTCGTGGAGGCCGGACTCTACGTGACGGCCGGCACCAAGGTCACCGTGGTCGGCTCGGCGCCGAGTGCGAACGGAGCCGCGCAGCTGGTGAAGGCCGTCGAGCTCTCTGGCGTGCCCAATCTGCTGTTCCGCCGCAACTCGCTCACGGGCGCCGTCGAGGTGCTCGCCCGCTCGGGAAGCGGCATCCAGCTCAACACGGCCCTGCACGCCTGAGCCGTCGGCCTCCCGCGCTGCGAATTTCACCTCGTGATTGTCGATACTATGCTCCATTCGATCCCCGTCGAGTGACGGTGTGCGTCAGGAATGCGAAAGGACGACTGTGACAGTCATCGCCATCGAAGAACACTGGACAACACCCGCGCTGACGGCAGCCCTGCAGGGCTTGGGCGAAGAAGACCGCGACGAGAGCCTGGCGTTCAACGAGATAGGTGATAATCGTGAGCGCCTTCACGACATCGGAGATGGGCGAATCGCGGCCATGGATGAGCAGGGCATCGACATGCAGATACTCTCGCTCGCCCCGCCCGCAACGGGTCCGCTCGCTGCTGCCGATGCACTCTCGCTCAGCCGCGAGACGAACGACTTCGCCGCCGACGCGGTGCGCCGTCATCCGTCCCGGCTGCGCGCCCTGTGCACCCTGCCGATGGCCGCCCCAGGCGCGGCAGCCGACGAACTGGAACGTGCCGCCGCACTCGGCTTCGTCGGCGCCATGGTCTACGGACGCACCGGCGAGACAGCACTCGACGATCCTCGCTACGACGATGTGTTTGCCACCGCCGCACGCCTGGGGCAGCCGATCTTCATCCATCCCCAGATTCCCTCGCGCGTGCTCCGCCAGGCGGCCTACTCCGGGTTCGACCCGATGACCGAGCTCGCCCTTTCGACCTTCGGCTGGGGGTGGCATCTCGAAGCCGCCGTCGCCGCGCTCCGACTCATCGTTCGGGGCACCTTCGATCGACACCCCGAGCTTCACATCGTTCTTGGCCACTGGGGCGAGTTGCTGCTGTTCTGGCAAGACCGGGTCAATGGCCTCTCCCGCATCGCCGGGCTGGAACGGAAAGTCTCCGATTACATCCGGTCGAACGTCTTCATTACGAGCTCCGGCATGTTCGAGACGGCACTGCTCCACCACGCACTGGAAGCCACGTCGATCGACCGCTTGCTCTTCTCTACGGACTACCCCTTTCAACGCCCCACCCAGCCCGATATTCAGAATTTTCTGGCGGAATTCGACACCGACGAAGACCGAGCGAAGTTCACCGAAGGCAACGCCCGCCGTCTCTTCAGAATCGACGAGCCCCGCTGACGGAGATGCTCGTCGCCGAAACCGTCGCAGGCCTGTCGAACGGATACGCTGGGGTAAGGCTGAGGGTGGACACGAGGGGGTGCCGTGGGGGCAGACGCACCGCGCATCGGTCATCGGCACCGATTTATCAAGGTTGTCAGCGCGACACTCATCGTGCTGCTGACCCTGGCGATCATCGCCGCAGGGCTCAGCTACTGGATGGTCACCCGTTCCTTTCCGCAGCTCGGCGGCACCATAGAGATCACTTCCCTGCAGAAGCCGGTCACGGTCTATCGTGACGACGCGGGCATCCCACAGATCGTCGCGTCGAGCGCGCACGATCTGTTCGAGGCGCAGGGGTATGTGCACGCACAGGACCGCTTCTGGGAGATGGACTTTCGCAGGCACGTGACGGCGGGTCGACTGGCCGAGCTCTTCGGCAGCAGCCAGGTCGGCACCGACACCTTCATTCGAACGCTCGGCTGGCGCGAGGTGGCGAAGAAGGAAGTCGCCGCGATGGATACGAAGTCACTCGCCTACTACCAGGACTATGCCGACGGGGTGAATGCCTACCTGAAGACGCACAAGGGCGCGAACATGTCGCTCGAATACGCCGTGCTCGGCCTGCAGCACCCGGGCTATGAACCTGAGCCCTGGACTCCGGTCGATTCCGTGGCCTGGCTGAAGGCGATGGCCTGGGACCTGCGCTCTAATCTCACCGCGGAGGTCGACCGCGCCCTGCTGAAGAGCACGCTCACCGACGCGCAGATCTCGGAGCTGTACCCGCCGTATCCGTACGGCGAGCATCCGACCATCACCGCATTCGGCGGTGGCCTGGACGCCGCCTCGACTGCTCCGGATGCCGCTGCGGATGCCGCCCCCGCCGCCGCCACCCAGCCCAGCGCCGGCGATGCGGCATCCGAGCAGACGCTGCGCGCTGATGCCGTGGCGCCCCTCGAACAGCTGCAAACCACTCTCTCCTCCGTTCCAAAGCTGCTCGGCCCCGCTGGCACCGATATCGGCTCCAACTCGTGGGTCGTGGCGGGCAGCCACACCGCCAGCGGCAAGCCACTGCTGGCCAACGACCCGCACCTGGGCGCCGTGGAGCCGTCGGTCTGGTACCAGATCGGCCTGCACTGCCGAGCGGTCACGGCATCCTGCCCCTTCGATGTCGCAGGCTTCAGCTTCTCCGGGCTGCCGGGCGTGGTGATAGGCCACAACGACCACATCGCCTGGGGCTTTACCAACGCCGGCCCGGATGTCACGGATCTCTACCTGGAGAAGGTGACCGGCAACAGCTACGAGCTCGACGGTAAGAAGCTGCCGCTGACGACCAGGCGAGAGACCATCACGGTGGCCGGCGGCAAGGATGTGCACATCACGGTGCGCTCCACGGGCCACGGCCCGCTCGTGACGAATGCGATGGAATCGTTCACGCAGATCGCCGACGCGGACTCGCAGGCGGAGGACGCACCGAAGAACGGCTATCAGCTCTCGCTGCAGTGGACAGCGCTGACAGCCGGCACCACCCCCTCCGCGATCTTCGCGCTGAATGCCGCCACGAACTGGGAGCAGTTCCGCGACGCGGCCCGGCTGTTCACGGTGCCGTCGCAGAACCTGATCTATGCCGACACCGAAGGCAACATCGGCTACCAGATGCCCGGTCAGGTTCCGATTCGCGCCGCGGGAGACGGCACGACGCCCGCCGCGGGCTGGACCAGTGCACATGACTGGACAGGCTTCGTCCCCTTCGACACGCTGCCCAGCGAACTCAACCCGGCCAAGGGCTTCATCGCCACGGCCAACAACGCCATCGTCGGCCCGCAATTTGCGACCATGCTCACGAAGGACTGGGATGCGGGGTATCGAGCCAACGAGATTACGGCCACGCTCGCCGCCGCCATCGCCGACGGCACAAAGCTCACCGTGAAGGACATGGCTCGGCTGCAGAACGACAATGAGGATGCCAACGCCGCCGAGATTGCACCCTTGCTGTCGTCGTTGAGACTCACCGGAGACGCCAAACGCGGCGCGGAGTTGCTGGAGAACTGGAATCACCACGACGACGCAGACAGCGCTGCGGCAGCCTATTTCGCCATCTTCTGGAAAAATCTGCTGAACGACGCCTTCGGGCGCAAGCTGCCGGATTCGGCCCAGCCGACGGGTGGTGATCGCTGGTTCTCCGTGGTGAAGCATCTCGCCGCCCAACCGAACTCGCCCTGGTGGTCGGACGAGAAACTCGGCCTCTCGGGGCGTGACGACATGTTCGCGTACGCCGCAAAGCAGGCGTACGACGAAGCCGTGCAGCTGATGGGCGCCGACCCGGGCGCGTGGCGCTGGGGCGACATCCACACTCTCGAACTGCGAAATGCGAGTTTCGGCAGCTCGGGCGTCGCGCCCATCGAGGCCCTGTTCAACCGGGGTCCGTATGAGCTGAGCGGCGGTTCGGCGGTAGTGGATGCCACCGGCTGGAACGCAGCGCTCGGCTACGAGGTGACCATCGTTCCCTCGATGCGTCAGGTGATAGACCTCGGTGACTTCGACCGCTCGACCTGGATCAATCTCACGGGCGAGTCCGGCCACACCTTTCACCCGAACTACGTCGACCAGACGCCGCTGTGGCAGCGACACGAGACGCGGGCATGGCCCTTCAGCCTCGACGCGGTCACGAAGGCCGCGAAGGACACACTGACGCTTAAGCCGTAGCGCGCACCGAGACGGCATCCGCGAGCGTCGAGACGGCATCGGCGTCGAGAATCGCGGGCTGTCGACGCAGCCAGCGCGCGAGTCCGCGGGCGTCGAGTACGACCACAGAGGCGGGCTGCTGACGCACGCTCACGGTTCCGGCGCCCACCAGCACGATAAGCGGGGTAACGGGCACGCCGCCCGGTAGTGCGTCACCCAGAAGCCTGCGCACGCGCGTCGCGTCGTGTTCGGCGCTGCGAATGTACGGCATCCGCTGCCCGGCCACCGCGAACGTCGATCGCGCGACCCAGATCGCCTGGCCGGGGTGCCGCCGCGTATTGATCGCGAAGACACCCCCTGGACCGAAGACGAGGTGATCGAGACGCACGGATCCTGGACCGATCGGTACGGCGTTCAGGCCCACCCACTCGTTGTCGAGCATGGAAAGCGCCGCGCCTGTCGCGTCGCCTCCGAACTCTCCACGCTGTGGCTTCGGGTCGGCCAACAGGGTGCTGAACGGTTGATCAGCGCAGAAGGCGGCAGCGATGTCGTCGAAGTCCACCGGATGCCTCCTCCCGCTACGCAAGTGCTGATGGTTTCCCACTCTGCACCCCACGGGGTGGCGCACACGAGTCCCCCTTCATGTGGCACCCGAAGGCGTCACACACAAACTATGCCGGTTGAGGAGGCTAGCGGCTCGGCCAGTTGCGCTCGGGCTCGCCGATGTAGAGCTGCTGGGGGCGACCAATCTTGGTGGCGGGGTCAGTATTCATCTCGCGCCAGTGGCCGATCCAGCCGGGCAGGCGGCCGATGGCGAACAGCACCGTGAACATCCGCGTCGGAAAGCCCATGGCCTTGTAGATGACTCCCGTGTAGAAGTCGACGTTCGGATACAGTTTGCGTTCGATGAAGTAGTCGTCGGCCAGGGCGACGGCCTCGAGCTCCTTGGCGATGTCGAGCAGCGGGTCCTTCACGCCGAGCGCGTCGAGCACCTCGTCCGCGCTCTCCTTGACGAGCTTGGCGCGCGGGTCGAAGTTCTTGTAGACGCGGTGCCCGAAGCCCATGAGCTTCACGCCGTCTTCTTTGTTCTTGACGCGCTCCACGTACTTCTGCACGCTCTCACCCGAGTCGCGAATCGTGCCGAGCATGTCAAGAACGGCCTCGTTGGCGCCACCGTGCAGCGGGCCGTAGAGGGCGTTGATTCCGGCCGAGACCGAGGCGAAGAGGTTCGCCTGGGTGGAGCCCACCAGGCGCACGGTCGACGTCGAGGCGTTCTGCTCGTGGTCTTCGTGCAGAATCAGCAGTCGCTCCAGTGCCTTGGAGACGACCGGGTTCACCTCGTAGGGCTCGGCCAGTGTGCCGAAGTTGAGCCGCAGAAAGTTGTCGACGAAGCTCAGCGAGTTGTCCGGGTACAGGAATGCCTGCCCGACGCTCTTCTTGTGTGCGTACGCGGCGATCACCGGCAGCTTCGCCAGCAGGCGGATGGTCGAGAGTTCGACCTGCTCCGGGTCGGTCACGCTCAGCGAGTCCTGGTAGAACGTCGACAGCGCCGAGACCGCGCTGGAGAGCACCGACATCGGGTGCGCGTTGTGCGGCAGCGCACCGAAGAAGTGCTTGAGATCTTCGTGCAGCAGTGTGTGACGACGGATGCGCTCATCGAAGTCCGCAAGCTCGTCGGCCGACGGCAGTTCACCGTAGATCAGCAACCAGGCGACCTCGAGGTACGTCGAATTCTTGGCGACCTGCTCGATGGGGTACCCGCGATAGCGCAGAATGCCCGCATCCCCGTCGATATAGGTGATGGCAGACGACGTCGCCGCGGTGTTCACGAAACCATAGTCGAGCGCGGTCAGACCGGTCTGCTTCGTCAGCGTGGAGAAGTCGATGCTGGAGGCGCCCTCGACACTGGGCCGGATCGGGAATTCGGCTGATCCGCCCGGAAAGTTCAGAGTCGCCTTGTCGGGCTCTGCTCCCGTTTCGTTTCCGCTCACAACGCCTCCCTGGTGGATTGACTGGTGGTGCGCGGCGTGGCCTCATGGGCCGGCCGCCGAAGTTCGCGAATACAGCCTATTGGCTCAGGCAGACTACTGTCGCATCGTGCAAGAAGCCCGAGCTTCGCTTAGAGGTTCTCTCCAGTTGCACGGCTCGCTCCCGACGCACGCAGGCGGTCGGCCGCGGCCGCAATGCGCTCGTCGCTCGCGGTGAGCGACAACCGCACGTGCTCGGGGTACGCATCCCCATAGAAGACCCCGGGCCCGGCCAGGATGCCCAACTCGGCGAGCCGCTCGATGCTCTGCCACGCGTCGCGCCCCTCCGTTGCCCAGAGGTAGAGACCCGCCTCGCTGCGATCGATGCGAAAGCCGGCCGCGATCAATGCCGGCAGCAGCACGGCCCGTCGCGCCCGGTAGCGTTCCTTCTGCGCTCGCACGTGCTCGTCGTCGCCGAGGGCGACGACCATCGCCGACTGCAGCGGCCCCGGCACGATGAGTCCGGCGTGCTTGCGCACCGTCACGAGCCGGGCGATGAGCGCGGGATCACCGGCTGCGAATGCGGCGCGATACCCGGCCAGATTGGACTGCTTGCTCAGCGAATACGCCGCAAGCAGGCCCGTCAGCTCTCCCCCGGTCACCCGTGGGTCGAGCAGGCTCGGAATGGCCTCAGTAGCCCAGCGCCCGTCCCAGCCGAGTTCCGCGTAGCACTCGTCACCGGCCACGACCGCGCCGAGTTCGCGGGCGCGCGTGACGGCCCGGCGCAACTGCTGCACGTCGAGAACGCGGCCATCCGGATTGCCGGGCGAGTTGAGCCAGACGAGCCGCGTGTGCTCGGGCCAGTCATCCGGCTCATCGCTCGCGAATGCGGTGGCGCCCGCCATAGCGGCGCCTATTGCATATGTCGGATACGCCGCAACGGGGTGCACCACAATGTCGCCCGCGCCGAGGCCGAGCATGAACGGCAGCCAGGCCACGAACTCCTTGGAGCCGATCGTCGGCAGCACGTGCTCCGGGGTGAGCGAGGGAACGCCACGGCGGCGGGCGAACCACTCGACGATGGCCTCACGCAGCACCGGGGTTCCGACGGTGAGCGGGTACGCGTGGGCATCCGTGGCCGCGGCGAGCGCGGCCCTGATGACCTCGGGCGTCGGGTCGACGGGCGAGCCGATGGAGAGGTCCACGATGCCATCCGGATGCGCCCTGGCGCGTTCCGCGAACGGCGTCATCTGATCCCACGGATAGTCGGGAAGCGGTGCGAGGGCCACGGCGGCTCTAGGCCCGGTTCTGCGGGGGCAGCGCGGCAATAATCGGGTGGTCCTTGGGAATCACGCCCGTCTTCGCGGCGCCTCCCGGGGAGCCGAGGTCGTCGAAGAACTCGACGTTGGCCTTGTAGTACTCG
Source organism: Leifsonia sp. Root112D2 (assembly GCF_001424905.1). NCBI lineage: Bacteria > Bacillati > Actinomycetota > Actinomycetes > Micrococcales > Microbacteriaceae > Leifsonia > Leifsonia sp. Root112D2. The sequence goes on along the minus strand of NZ_LMCU01000001.1, from coordinate 2,128,021 downwards.
GCCCACTGCTCGGGAAGGTCATCCTCATAATAAATCGCTTCCACGGGGCACACGGGCTCGCAGGCACCGCAGTCGACGCACTCGTCGGGGTGGATGTACAGCGAGCGTTCGCCTTCGTAGATGCAGTCGACGGGGCATTCGTCGACGCAGGCACGGTCTTTCACATCGACGCAGGGAAGAGCGATGACATAGGTCACGGTTGCAGGGATCCCTTCACGTGGAGCGAAGTCTCCAGTTTACGCCAGCGGCGCGGAGGCCGTGTCGCGACGCAACTGGCTCATACGCGGCCAGGCAACCACGAGCACGGCCACCACTATCGGCGCAATGACCCAGATCTGCGCGGCGAGATTATTGGGAATCAGCACGGAACCTCCGACGCTCGTCATCGAGAACACCAGGATCATTCCTATGGCGCCGACGGCCGCAGCGAAGGCCAGAAGGCGGCCCTCGCTCACGAGTCGAACGCCCACGAGCAGGCAGCTGACGGCGGCGAGCGCCACGATGAGCCCCCACGGCAGCCTCACACTGACGATCGTCACCGCGGACTGGTGCGCAACGGTTCCTACCGTGCCGACAACGGCGCCGAGCAGCACGAGAACGAGAACGTTGATTATTCGCGCGACCATGTCGCCATCGTAGCTGGACAAGATGGGCATCCGGCGGATACAGTCAAACGGTAAGGTTAGCCTTACCATCCCCCATTGAATTGTCCCGAAAGACGACCGTGCTCGCTAACTACCTGATAGGCCTTCGCGAGGGGCTCGAGGCCGCGCTGGTCGTCACCATACTCGTGGCATACGTCGTCAAGATCGAGCGCCGAGACGTGCTGCGCCGGCTCTGGCTCGGGGTTGCCCTCGCCGTGCTGCTGTCGCTCTCGGTGGGCGCACTGCTCACCTTCGGAACGTACGGGCTCACCTTCGAGGCCCAGGAGGCCATCGGTGGCAGTCTCTCCATCGTGGCGACGGCCTTCGTCACCTGGATGGTGTTCTGGATGCTGCGCACGGCGCGCAATCTCAAGGGCCAGTTGCAGCAGCACGTCGACCGCCATCTGGTCGGGGCCGCGTGGGGGCTCGTGTTCGTCGCGTTCCTCGCCGTGGGCCGCGAGGGCGTCGAGACGGCCCTGTTCATCTGGACCGCCGTCCAAGCGACCGGCCAGTCGACGTTCCCGCTGCTGGGCGCCGCGCTCGGCATCCTCACCGCCGTCGTGCTGGGCTGGCTGATCTACAAGGGCATGCTGCGTATCAACTTGTCGCGCTTCTTCACCTGGACGGGCGGCATCCTCGTGATAGTGGCCGCCGGGGTGCTCGCCTACGGTGTGCACGATCTGCAGGAGGCAGGAATCCTGCCCGGGCTCTACTCCCTCGCGTTCGATGTAAGCGGCATCGTGCCACCCGATAGCTGGTACGGAACGCTACTCAAGGGCACGGTGAACTTCACCCCCGCAACGACGTGGCTGCAGGCCGTGGTCTGGGTGCTGTACGTCGTTCCGACGCTGACCGCCTTCGTCACGCTCTCGCGTCGCTCACGCCCTGCCCCGAAGACCGCGCCCGCAGCGACCGGCTCTACGCCCGTGGCCGCATCCGCGCCCATCGGCTGACCGTCGTGACCGAATCCCACCGACCTTGACTGAACCACGCCCGAGGAGATCCATGAAACCCCGCATGCTCAGCACCGTCACGGTTGCGGCACTGGCCGCGCTCGCCCTCAGCGGATGCGTCGCCAACAGCAGCACGAACGGCGCGGCGTCCGTCACGGTGAACAGCAGCGCGAGCGCATGCACCCTTTCGGCCGCAAGCGCGCCCAGCGGCACCATCCACTTCAGCGTGAGCAACTCGAGCGACAAGGTCACCGAGTTCTATGTGCTCGCTGAGGACGGTCTGCGCATCGTCGGCGAGGTAGAGAATGTCACCCCCGGCGTCAAACGCCAGCTCACCGTGCAAGCCAAACCGGGCAGCTACTACACGGTGTGCAAGCCCGGCATGGTCGGCGACGGGGTGGGCAAGGCCGCATTCACCGTGACGGATTCGGGTACGAGCGTGAAGCTCGCCGGTGACCTCACGCAGCAGGGCGAAGCCGCCGCAACCAACTACATCGCCTACGTCAAAGATCAGAGCGGTCGCCTGCTGACGGCAACGAAGGCGTTCACAAATGCCTACCTCGCCGGCGACGACGACACCGCACGTTCGCTCTACCCCACCGCCCGCGCCAACTACGAGCGCATCGAGCCGGTCGCCGAGTCGTTCGGTGATCTCGACCCTGAACTCGACTTTCGCGAGGCCGATGTGGCCGAGGGCGAGACCTGGACCGGCTGGCACCGCATCGAGAAGGACCTGTGGCCGCCGGCCCCCGCGCAGAACAGCGGCACCACATACGTTGCTCTCACAAAGGCTGAGCGCACGAGCTTCGCCGACAAGCTCACCGTGAACACCCAGCAGCTCTACGATGCCGTGCACGCGAAGAGCTACTCCGTGTCGCTCGACGCGATCTCCAACGGCGCCATCGGCCTGCTCGACGAGGTGGCGAACGGCAAGATCACGGGCGAAGAGGAAATTTGGTCGCACACAGACCTGTGGGATTTCCAAGCCAACCTCGAGGGTGCCCGCGTGGCCTACGAGGGCGTGCGCGACATCGCCTCGTCGAAGAACCCGTCGCTCGTGAAGCAGATCGACGCGCGCTTCGCCAGCCTCGAAAAGCAGCTCGCCGCGTACGGCAGCCTCGAGAAGGGTTTCACCTTCTACAACGACCTCAGCACGGCCGAGGTCAAGAGCCTCTCCAACGGCGTCAACGCCCTCAGCGAGCCGCTCAGCCAGCTCACCGCCGTCGTTGTCGGCGAGGGTTAATGGCAGAAGTCACGTCGAACGACGAACCTGAGACCGGCCTCTCCCGCAGGGGCCTCCTCGGGCTCGCCGGCGTCGGTCTGGGTGCCGGCGTGATTGGAGTGGCCGCGGGCATCACGCTCGACCGCACTGCGCTGGGCGCGACTGCGGCGGGTAGCGGCACGGTGTATCCCTTCTTCGGCATGCACCAGTCCGGCATCGTGACCGCCGCACAGGATCGCCTACACTTCGCCGCATTCGATGTGACCACAACGGATCGCGCGGAGCTCATCGGTCTTCTGAAGGACTGGAGCTACGCCGCGGCCCGGATGACCGCCGGCAAGAGCGCCGGTCATTACGCGCCGGCAGGCGGCCCGTACGACGCTCCTCCTGACGACACCGGGGAGGCGCTGGATCTTCCTCCTGCCGGTCTCACCGTCACCTTCGGTTTCGGGGCCACCCTTTTTCGCACGACCGAGGGCGCCGACCGCTTCGGTCTGGCCGCGCGGCGCCCCGAGGCCCTCGTCGACCTGCCGCACTTCTCCGGCGACATGCTCGATGCGGCGCTTACGGGAGGCGATCTGTGCATCCAGGCCTGCAGCGATGACCCGCAGGTTGCCGTGCACGCGATTCGCAACCTGAGCCGCATTGCCTTCGGTCGGGCATCCATTCGCTGGTCCCAGCTGGGCTTCGGCCGCACCTCGTCGACAACGCGCGGCCAGCAGACGCCGCGCAACCTTTTCGGCTTCAAAGATGGCACGGCCAACATCAAGGCCGAGGACACCGCGGATGTCGACGCCCAGGTGTGGGCGGATGCCTCCGACGGCAGCGACTGGATGGCCGGGGGCTCGTATCTGGTCGCCCGCAAGATTCGCATGACCATAGAGACGTGGGACAGGCAGTCGTTGCGCGAACAGGAGCGCGTGTTCGGCCGCGACAAGGGCGAGGGGGCGCCGCTTTCGGGCGGCACCGAGTTCACGGCACCGAATTTTCACAAACAGACCGTGCTGGGTTCACCGGCAATCGATGCCGCGGCGCACGTGCGCCTGGCGCATCCGGATCAGAACAAGGGCGCCGAACTGCTGCGCCGCGGCTACAACTTCGTCGACGGCAACGACGAGCTCGGTCGCCTCAACGCCGGCCTGTTTTTCATCGCGTTCAACCGCGACCCTCGCACGCAGTTCATCCCTATCCAACAGAGACTCGCCGGCCACGACGCCATGAACGAATACATTCGTCACGTCGGCTCCGCCGTCTTCGCGGTGCCCCCGGGCGCCCGCTCAGGCGGCTACGTCGGCGAAGGCCTCTTCGCCTGAGCGCGCTGCCCACTTCTGCAGGTTGAGGAGAGGTCGAGGAACGAGGCCTCGTCTCGAAACCCGCGCGCGCTGGTTTCGAGACGCGCTCCTTCGTCGCGCTCCTCAACCGGCGTGGTGGCGGGCTACGCGTCCTGCTTCTTGAGGCGGGCGGTGGCACGGGCACGCGAGTGAGCGTCGAGCTCGACCTTGCGAATGCGCACCATCTCGGGGGTGACCTCGACGCACTCGTCTTCACGGGCGAACTCGAGGCTCTCCTCCAGCGTCAGCTGACGCGACGGCGTCATCGACTCGAAGGTGTCGGAGGTGGACTGACGCATGTTCGTCAGCTTCTTCTCCTTGGTGATGTTCACATCCATGTCGTCGGCGCGCGAGTTCTCGCCGATCACCATGCCCTCGTAGACCTCTTCGGTCGGGTTCACGAAGAACGTCATGCGCTCCTGCAGGGCGATGATGGCGAACGGCGTGACAACACCCGAACGGTCGGCAACGATGGAACCGTTGTTGCGCGTGACGATCGAGCCTGCCCACTCGTCATAGCCGTGTGAAATGGCGTTGGCGATGCCGGTACCGCGGGTGGTCGTGAGGAACTCGGTGCGGAAGCCGATGAGACCGCGCGACGGAATGATGAACTCCATGCGCACCCAGCCGGTGCCGTGGTTGGCCATGTTGTCCATGCGGCCCTTGCGCGCCGCGAGCAGCTGGGTAATGGCGCCGAGGTACTCCTCGGGCGCGTCGATCGTGAGGTGCTCGTAGGGCTCGTGCACCTTGCCGTCGACGCGCTTGGTGACCACCTGGGGCTTGCCGACGGTGAGCTCGTAGCCTTCACGACGCATCTGCTCGACCAGGATGGCGAGCGCAAGTTCGCCTCGGCCCTGCACCTCCCAGGCCGCCGGGTTTCCGATGTCGACGATCTTCAGCGAGACGTTTCCGACGAGTTCGCGGTCGAGGCGGTCCTTCACCATGCGCGCGGTGAGCTTGTGGCCCTTGACCTTGCCGACCAGGGGCGAGGTGTTGGTGCCGATAGTCATCGAGATGGCCGGCTCATCGACGTGGATGGCCGGCAGCGGCCGTACGTCATCCGGGTCGGCCAGGGTGTCGCCGATCATGATGTCGGCGAATCCGGCGACGGCCACGATGTCGCCGGGGCCCGCGCTCTCGGCGGGGTAGCGGTCCAGGGCCTTGGTGATCATGAGCTCGGTGACGCGCACATTGTGCACATCGCCGTCGTGACGCACCCACGCAACCGTCTGCCCCTTCTTCAGCGTGCCGTTGAAGACGCGCAGCAGGGCAAGGCGGCCGAGGAACGGCGAGGCGTCGAGGTTGGTGACGTGCGCCTGCAGCGGGGCCTCGTCGTCGTATGCCGGTGCAGGAATGTGCTCGAGAATCGCCTCGAACAGCGGCTCAAGGTCGCCGTTGTCGGGCAACTCGCCATTCGCAGGCTTGTTCAGGCTCGCCGCACCGTTGCGACCGGATGCGTACACAACAGGCACATCGAGAATGGCATCGAGATCGAGATCGGGCACGTCGTCGGAAAGGTCACTGGCGAGTCCGAGAAGCAGGTCCTGGCTCTCGGCAACCACCTCGTCGATGCGAGCATCCGGTCGGTCGGTCTTGTTGACCAGGAGGATAACGGGCAGCTTGGCCTCGAGGGCCTTGCGCAGCACGAAGCGGGTCTGCGGCAGCGGGCCCTCGCTCGCGTCGACGAGGAGCACAACACCGTCGACCATGCTGAGACCGCGCTCGACCTCGCCGCCGAAGTCGGCGTGACCGGGGGTGTCGATCACGTTGATGGTGATCGGGCCGCCACTGCCGTGTGCGCCGGCGTGGATGCCTTTGTACGAGACCGCCGTGTTCTTGGCGAGGATGGTGATGCCCTTCTCGCGCTCGAGCTCGTTGGAGTCCATCGCACGCTCCTCCACGTGCTCGTGGGAGGAGAAGGAGTCCGTCTGCCGGAGCATGGCGTCGACGAGGGTGGTCTTGCCGTGGTCGACGTGAGCGACGATGGCCACATTACGGAGGTCAGTGCGGTGGGCGAGAGCCATGAAAAAGTCCTTGTAAGTCGTGAAGGAGCAGGCATACCGAACGAGCGTCAACGTCGGCGGAGAATGGCTGCGGTGAGAGAAGGATGCGGTCAAAGACCGAACTCACCCAGCAATTCTACCTTGTCGAAGCGCACAGCCGCGTCGCGTCATCTCAATACGGCCCGGAGTGCGGCCTTAGCCGGCCGAATCAGGCCAGACCGTCGAGTCGCAGCTGCTCGGTGCGCAGCTGGCGCCGCTCTGCCTGGGAGTCGGGATCGGGCACCGGGATCGCGGCGATGAGCCGCTGCGTGTACGGGTCTTTCGGCGCACGCAGAATCTCGTCACTCGTGCCCTGCTCGACCAGCACACCCTTGTACATCACGGCGATGCGATGGGCCATCTGGTCGACGACGGCGAGATCGTGGCTGATGAACAGGCAGGCGAACTTCAGCTTCTCCTGCAGCTCGTGCAGTAGTTCGAGGAACCGCGCCTGAACCGAGACGTCGAGCGCCGAGGTCGGCTCGTCGGCGACGAGCAGGTCGGGCCCTAGAGCGAGAGCCCGCGCGATGCCCACGCGCTGGCGCTGGCCACCGGAGAGCTCGTGCGGGTAACGGTTGCGGAAGGTTCGCGACAGCTCGACCGAATCGAGAAGTTGGCTGACCCGATCCTGCAGCCCCTGTCCCTTGAGTTTCTCAGTCAGGAGAATCGGCTCTCCGATCGACTGTCCGATCGGCAGGCGTGGGTTCAGTGACGAACCCGGATCCTGAAACACGAATCCGATCTTGCGCCGCAGCTCCCGCAGCTCCTTATGACGAATGGAGACCATGTCATGACCGTTGATCGACAGGCTCCCCGAAGTGATGGGAAGCAGCCCGGTAGCAGCGCGGCCGAGAGTGGTCTTGCCCGAGCCGGACTCGCCGACGAGCCCGACGATCTCTGACGGATAGATCTCCAGGCTCACCGTGTCGACGGCGCGGAACGCCGGAACGCCGCGTCGGCTGGGGTACTCCACCACCACATCGTGCAGCGCAAGGGTGGGCTCCTCCCGGTGCTCCGCGACCGTGCCCGGCTCCACCTCGCTGCTCGTGACGCCGAGATGTGGCACCGCAGCGAGCAGTTCCTTCGTGTACGGATGCTGTGCGTTGTGGAAGACGTCGCGAACCGTGCCGCGTTCGAGAATGCGACCGTTCTTCATCACCACGATGTCGTCGGCCAGGTCGGCGACGACGCCCATGTCGTGCGTGATCAATACGATGCCCGAGTTGAGTCGGGTGTGCAGGTCACGCAGCAGCTCGAGAATCTCCGCCTGCACCGTCACGTCGAGCGCGGTCGTCGGCTCGTCCGCGATGAGCAGTGCAGGGTCACAGGAGAGCGCCTGGGCGATCATCACGCGCTGGCGCTGACCACCGGAGAGCTGGTGCGGGTACTTCGTGAACGACGTCTCCGGATCGGGGATGCCCACGAGGGCGAGCAGCTCCATGGCCCGCTCCCGGGCCTCATGGGGCCCGACATCGAGGTGGATCCGCACGGCCTCGACAAGCTGAAAGCCGATCGTATAAACGGGGTTCAGGGCCGTCATCGGCTCCTGGAAGATCATGGCTATCTCGTTGCCGCGCACATCGCGCAGCTTGGCCGGAGGAAGCCCCAGGATCTCCTTGCCCTTGAGCCTGACACTGCCGCTGACCCGGGCGTTGTCGGGCAGCAACCCCAACATCGCCATCGAGCTCGTGCTCTTGCCCGAGCCGGACTCACCGACGATCGCCAGCACACGGCCGGGTTCAAGGGTGTAGCCGACGTCTATTGCCGCGGGGTACCACTCTCCCTCGACCCAGAAGTCCACGTTGAGCCCTGAGACCTCCAGAACGGCTCCGCCGTCGGCCTGGGGCGTTGGTGCGGTTTGCTCCCGGTCGCTCATCGTCTGTTCATCCTGTCTGTTTCATTCTCGTTCAGTGTCAATGCGGGGCTCACGGCGGCAACCACGCGCAGCCCGTCCGAAGCCACATCTGCCACGATGGGTACATGCTCGACGAAGCCATCCTGCGCCCGCTCAGCGGCAAGCTCATCGCTGCCGTGATGATTCTGTTCGCGATAGGCGTTCTGACCGCCGGCACCGTGCAGCTCGGGGTGCAAGGCATGCTGCCCTATGCCGCCCTGCCCGCCCTGATCGGCTATGTGGGCTGGTTCGCCTTCTGGGCACCGACCGTGCGCGTCTCCCCCGGCGAGGTCGTCATAGACAACCCCACCCGTGAGATTCGCCTCGAATGGGCGCAGATCGTGCGCATCGACACCAAATGGGCGCTCGAGATACACACCAGGGATCGTCGCTTCACCGCGTGGGCGGCGGCCGCCCCCGGTCGCCACACCGCGATGCGGCAGAGTCGTGGAGAGCTGAAGCATCTTCCCGAGAGCTCGTACCTCGCCGGAGCGATCCGCCCCGGCGACATTCCCACCTCGGACTCCGGAGCCGCCGCCGCGGCCATCCGTCACCAATGGGAGGCCCTTCGCGATGGAGGCTTTCTCGACGAAGCTCGAGCAGAACATGAGCACCCGCGTGTGCGAACGCACTGGGTGCGTCTGGCGATTCTCGCCGCACTCGTCGTTCTTGTTCTCGCCAGCGCTGCGGGTTACTAGCATCACGATGGCAGACCGGCCGTCGCTTCTGTGACGACGCCGGCCTGCGCCTTGACCTTGCGACCGACCTTGCGCTTCTGGCGCGGGTCGAACGCGTCGCGCAGCCCGTCCCCGATGAAGTTGATACTGAGCGCGATGATGATAATGAACAGGCCGGGCCACCAGAACAGCCAGGGGCTGGTGCTGAACGCATCCTGATACTGGCTGATCAGCAGACCGAGCGAGGTGTCGGGAGCCCTCACCCCGACACCGAGGTAGTCGAGCGAGGTCTCGATCAGAATCGCCGCCGCCATCAGCAGCGTGGCGTTCACGATGATGACTCCCACCGCGTTCGGCAGGATGTGACGGAAGATGATGCGCGCGTCTCCCGCACCGGCCATGCGTGCGGCATCCACGAATTCACGTTCGCGCAGCGAGAGGAACTCTGCGCGCACGAACCGGGCCAGGCTCGGCCAGACGACGAACGCCAGAAACAGCGCCAGCCCGAAGGAGCCGATGTCCAGGCCGATGTTCTGTGACATCGAGCCGACGACCGCGCCGATGACCAGCACCGGAATGATCAGAACGACATCCGTGATGCGCATGATGATCGAGTCTGTGAATTTGCGGTAGTAGCCCGCGAGCGCACCGAGCACGACGCCAATGAATGTCGCGACGATGCCGATGACCACGATGACCATCAGGGACTGCTGCGTTCCGCGCATCACGTTGGCGAACATGTCGCGGCCGACAGGATCCTGACCGAACGGGTGCTCGCCCAGCGAGAACGGCCACAGCGAGAGCGTGGGATTACCACCGTTGACCGGGGGCAGCGGCGAAGTCCAGCCCCACTTCCACCAGCCCGGAATTCTAATGCCGAAGGCGTCGATCCCCACCGAGCTGAAGGCGAGCAGCGCCGTGAGCAGGAAGACCACCAGCGCAACGATCGCGGCCCGGTTGCGCACAAAACGGCGCAACACGATGCGGCCCTGGCTGAGCCCCGCAACCTCGCGGGCCTCAATCGAGGTCAGGTCACCTGCCACAACGTCACCAGCGGCGCCCGGCTCATGATCCACCGCAGGCACCGGGCCCACGTGATCGGGGTCTGGGGTGTTGTTGTTCATGTCAGTCATCAGGAGACTCGAATCCGTGGGTCAAGTGCCGAATACAGCACGTCCGCGATGATGTTGAAGACGATCACCGTCGCCCCGGTCACGAGGAAGAAGCCCATGACCGAATTGACGTCGACCTTGTAGAGGCCGTTGATAAACATCGCCCCCATGCCGCTCCAGCCGAACACCCGCTCGGTGATGACCGCGCCACCGATGAGGGCACCGATGTCGAGCGTCAGGAGGGTGGTGACGGGGATCAGCGTGTTGCGGAAGGCGTGTCGCATCACCACGGTGCGCTCGGTAAGCCCCTTGGCGCGCGCGGTGCGAATGTAGTCCTGGTTCATCACCTCAAGGGTGCTCGACCGGGAGTACCGTGAGTAACTCGCCAGGCTCACCAGCACCAGACAGAGCGTCGGCAGCAGCAGGTGCGAATAGGTGTCGAGCATGGAGATCCAGAAGTCGCCATCCAGTTGCGGTGTGCTCGAGCCGATGGTGGCGATGGGCCGGTTGTTCACGTAGCTGCTGGTCGCGTAGACCTGCCAGGAACCCATCGCCCGGTCGATCACAAAGATAAACCCGAGCCCAACGGCCGTGATGGCGGCGGTGCGCGCCGAGCGCCATCGGTCGGGGCCGCGGAACAGCCAGCCGACCAGAACGCCGACGCCGACGGCGACGACGGCGAGGACGAGGATCGTCCACACGCTGGCACCGACATAAATGTACTGAAGCGGGTAGTAGAGCGCCATACCGACGGCCACCGTGACCAGGGAGGAATACAGTGCACGACGATCCTTGATGCCCGTCGACAGCGCTGTCACGATGAAGGCGATACCCACGCCCATGCCGGCACAGACGACCGGTCCAAGGCTCGGATTGCTGAACCAGTCGCTGCTCACCAGGTACCAGAGAATGGCGAGGGTGGCGATGCCGGAGACGCCGGCGGTGACGAGGCGCTTGCGCCAGGGACCACCGACGATGCCCTGCCAGAGGAACGCGCTGATCGCCGCCAGAGCGATGATCAACGGTATGGGTATCTGCGGGTCCCCGAGAAAATCGTTGAAGCCGATGGCCACGTACTGCTTGAGCATGGCCGCAAGCCAGAAGACGGGAAGGGAAAAGAACAGGAACGACATGAACGTCACCGAGTAGTCGTATCCGGAGTACTGCCGCAGCGCAGTGGTGATGCCGATGACGACACCGATGAACAGGCCGATGAACTCGGAGAGGGTGATCAGCTGCAGGGTCGACGTCATTGCCGCGCCCAGCTGAGTGGTCACCTGGGCATTGGTGGGATCGACGCCGAGGGTGAACTGTCCGATGAAGACTTTGAGTACGCCGCCGAGCCAGATGAAGTACCGCAGATACGGCGGAACATCCAGGTTGAGCAGCTGGGAGCGTGCCTCCATCAGCTGAACCTTGTTCGGCGCGGTGCTGGCTCGCAAATCAGCGAGAGGATCACCGGAGTATGCGGTGAGCAGGTACATCAAATACGAGGCGACAACGAGAACGACGAGGCCGATGCCGAGTCGTCGGAGAATGAAACTGAGCATAGAAAAACGTCCAACCTAGGACAGGAGCCATCAAAGGTGTCGGGTGCCGGCCCCATAGGACCGGCACCCGAGCGCGAGTCTACTTCCTCGTGACTACTTCGTCTTCCACTCCCAGAAGTTCCAGTAGTAGGTCGGAGACAACGGAGCGTCAGAGACGTTCTCGATCTTGCTGCTCCACGCGGTGATCTGCGGGAACTGATACAGCGTCACGCCGTACGCGTCGTTGTACACGATCTTCTCCATCTGGCGCAGCAGATCCTGCTGCTTGCTGGGGTCCAGCTCGCCCGCGATCTGCTTCCAGAGGTCGTTGACCTGCGCGTTGTCGTAGCCGGTGAAGTTGTTTCCTCCGCCGCCCTGGAACGTCGCCTGAGCCTGGGTCACGTTCGTACCGGTGTTCTGCCAGGCAAACACGATGGCGTCGTAGCTCTTGTTGCCGAGCAGCGACGACCAGTCCTTGTTACCCTTGTCGACCACGTTGAAGCCAGCCAGCTTGGCCGACGCCTGCGTGAGAGCGAACTCGTTGACACGACGTGGGTTCGTGTTGTCGTACATGAACTTCACGTCGACCGGGGTCTTCACGCCGGCCTGAGCCAACAGTGTCTTGGCCTTGGCGATGTCGACCTTGTCGTACTGCGACGAGTCGTTCGCCTTGATCATGGCGTCATAGTCGGGGGTTCCCGGCAGCTGCGTCTGCGAATCGTCGAGCACGGCGTTCGGGTTCAGCGGCTTGATGAGCTGGTCGAGAATCTGCTGGCGCGGAACCGTGAGCAGGAACGCCTGGCGCACGAGCTTGGCCTTCGCGGCGTCTCCACCGTATGCGGCCGGGTCGAACGGACCCTTGTTGTTCGTTGTCAGGTCGACGTGCTCATAGGTGGATGCACCGATGTTGGACGTCTTGACGTTCTTGATCTTCTTGAGCGCCTTCAACACATCCTGCGTGGACTGCGGCTGGATGATCGACACCTCGCCGTTCTGCAGGGCCTGAACTGAAGCAAGGGCGTCAGGAATGAAGCGCACCGTGACGTTCTTGATGGACGGCTTGTGGTCGCCCGTGTACTTCGGGTTCTGCGTCATGGTGATGTACTGGTCCTTCTTCAGGCCATTGATCACGTACGGGCCGTCGGAAAGGTACAGCTTCTTGTCGGTCGGGAGGTTGGCCGACATGTCGAACGCGGTGTTCCACTTGGCCGCGACCTTGGCCAGTACGGCCTTGTCGTCGGTCTGAACGGCCTTGACCAGCGCATCCTTCGCCTTGGTGGCGTCGGTGAGCGACGGGTCTGTCTCCTCCATGATGGCGTGAGCCGGCAGATCGGAGGTCATGTTGATCTCCCAGCCGACATCCGGAGTCTTGTAGACAACGGTCAGCGACTGTCCGTCGTCGCTGATGGTCGGCACGGCGGGCGCATTGGCCAGACCGGAACCAAGCGCTGCAGCGTTGAAGTACACGAGGTTCTGGCTGACCAGCTGGTCCTGGTTGGTGATGTTGCCGTTGTCGTCGGTCTTCGGCTTGGCGTTGGCGTCGTTGAGCGCACCGGACTGAGCAACCCAGGCCAGCATGATGTCGGCTGCGTTCACCGGCGTTCCGTCAGACCAGGTGACGCCCTTTTTGATCGTGTACTTGACCGTCAGCGGGTCGTCCGAGACCTTCTTGATGGTTCCGAACGAGGGGTCGTTGATCAGCTTCGACTTGTTGTCGTAGTAGTTGAACCACGAGTTCGTCATGTAGTTGATGTTCGCGTTCGTGACGTTGTTGCCCGTCGACGAGTTGTGGTTGTACGAGTAGAACGGCTGATTCCACATGACCGTAACGGAGGTGCTCTTGGACAACTCCGAAGACTTCGGTGCGGAACAGCCGGAGAGCACCAGGGCACCAGCGCCCACCAGTGCGGCGGCTACCGCAATTCGTCTGATTTTCAATTTTCCTCCTGGGAGATTATGCAAACGGGCTCGACACTTGTAATGCCGCATCCGCAGTCGATAAAGAAGACACTAAGTACGTGCGTGCCCTCTCGCAAAACTACGCTGCAAAACGTTACACACTGGTAACTAAGATGGCGAAATCTTGCGTCTGATGCTGCTCATATGAGCAAATCGAGCGCTTCGAGCAAAAATCTGAAGAAGACTCAGCCCAGCCACGCGAAACGTCATCGCGGCGCGGGGGACGACGCTGACGGCTTCCAGTCGGCGTATTCGCCAAGCAGCATGCTCAGCGCCGGTTGAGCCCCGACTCCCGAAATCACCGTCGAGTCGACCGCCGTCACACTGGGCAGTTGGTAGAGCGGAAGACCGTATGCATCGTCGAAGAGTTGCTTCTCCACCTGCGTCATGAGGGCCTTCCGTTTGTCGGCGCTGTACTCCGCATCGAGCTGCTCGAACAGCGCATCCATGTTCGGGTTGCTGAACGCGTTGAGGTTTCGGGCTCCGTCGGTGCCGAAGATCGATTCGGATGCGTTCACGCTCGCGTCGCCCGCATCCCAGGCGAAGAGCGCGGCGTCGTAGCTGGAGTCCCCCAGACGCTGCTTCCAGCCAGCGCTCGAGGCATCCGTCACCCGGAATCCCGCCTGGGCGGCACTCGCCACGATCTGCGCGAACTCGGCGGAGCGCAGCGCGTCCGACGCGGGATACAGCAGCCGCACGGTAAGAGGCTTCGTGGCACCGATACTCGCGAGCAGGCTGCGCGCACGCACCAGGTTCACGGCGGCGTACCTGGACGAATCGTTGCCGTCGACGATGTCGTCGTATGCATCGGCACCCGGCACGCTCATGAACGAATCACGCACGGCGGGCTTCGGCTGCAGCGGCTTGACGAGAGTGTCGAGCATCGCGGCTCGTGGCACGGTGAGCAAAAAGGCCTCGCGCGCCTTGCGCGCACGGGAGGCATCGCCGCCCCAAGCCTTGGGATCGAACGGGCCGCCCGAAGCGAATGACAGGTCGAGATGTTCGTAGGCGCTTGCCGGGCTGTGCAGCAGGGTCACGTTCTTCGCGTCGTGCAGCGCGGCGAGAAGTGGCGCAGTCGCATCCGCCGTCATCATGTCGACGTCACCGGCGGCGAGGGCCTTTGCACGCTCAAGCGGATCGGAGATGAGACGCAGCGTGATCGTCTGCACGCGCGGGAGCGGCCCCGCGGCGAAGTGTTCATTGGCGGTGAGCGTGACCGAGTCGTTCTCTTTCGCCCCCGTCACCACGTAGGGACCGCTCGACACCAGCAGCGAGCCATCGCTCGGCAGGTTGGTCATGTCGAAGCCGTGATTCCAGAAGATCGAGACCGGATTGAGCGCGCCGGCATCGTCGTTCTGCACCGCGGTGACCAGCGCGCGCTTCGCGGCATCCGCCGAGTATTTTCGGGCGGGCATCGCGTGCTGCATCACCACGTGCGCGGCAATGAGCTGCTCGGGGAAGACGCGCTCCCAATCGGCGAACGGATGCGTAAAGGTGAGCGTGATGGCGCGATTGTCGTCGCTGATCTTCGGTAGCTGCGTGACCAGGTTCAGGCCGCTGCCGGCCGCATTCGAGTCGAAATAGACGCCTTTGTTCAGCGCGTCCTGATTCGTGACAGTGCCATCCGCGTCGCGTTTGGCGGCCACGGTGTTGAGCGCACCGCTGTTTGCTGCCCAGGCGAGCAGCAGGTCCGAGGCATCCACGGCCACCCCATCGCTCCAGACGGCCTTCTCACTGAGCGTGTATTTGACCTTCAACGGGTTGTCTGAGACCTTCTGCACGCTGCCGAAGGAAGCATTGTTCACCAACGCGCCGACGCCGTTCTCGCGCGAGAAGCTGCTGGCGGTGAGCTCGGCCACCGCCTCGTTGGCGGTGTTCGTGCCGAGGGAGGTCGTGCTGTTGGCGCTCGTGAACGGCCCGGGCACGGCGATGGTGAGGCGGGATCCTTCCACGATGCGTGGTGTCGGTGCCGCGCATCCCGCGAGCGCGATGGCAGCGATCGCCACCATCGACGAGAACACGGCGAGTCGTCTGAGCCTCACGTGTCTCCTCGTCGAACGTGCTGTGGGTGCTGTGCTGTGGGTGCCGGGAGTGTGGTGCGATGAACGGCGGCCGGGTTGTGCTGCGGGTGCTGCCTGCCGCATCGTCATCTTCGACCCTAGAACACATCGCCCCTGAGATTGTTCGGCGGCCTCTCAGCGGGGCGTGAAAGATGGCAGGATTCCCCCATGACCGATAGTTCGGATGCCGTGCCTCGCGTTGTCGACGACAGGGCGGCGCGGGCGCGGTTGTGGTGGGAGATCGCGATAGTTCTCGGTCTCTCGCTCGGGGCATCCGCGGTGTATTCGATCATTTCGATCATCGTGCGCCTCACGGCGAAGGCTCCGCTGTCGGACCAGTCGGCGACAATCAACGGCTCGCAAAGCACCAATGAATGGCTCGATTTCACCTACCAGTTTCTGGGCATCTTCTTCGAGTTGTTCGCTGTGGCGCTCGTCATCTACCTGCTCTGGCGCCCCGGACACAGCGCGTTCCGACGCATTGGGCTGGACTTCAGCAGACCCGGGCGCGACCTGCGGGCTGGCGGCGGTCTACTGCTGGTCATCGGCATCCCGGGGCTGGCGCTGTATGCCGGCGGTCGGCTACTCGGCATCACGGTCGCGGTGGTCGCCTCGCCCCTAGACAGCCACTGGTGGACGATCCCGATCCTCGTGTTCTCGGCGCTCGGTGCCGGTTTGCAGGAAGAGATCATCATGGTGGGCTACCTGTTCACCCGCCTCGCCCAGCTCGGCTTCTCGAAGTGGACGATGATCGTCGCCAGCGCAGCGGTGCGCGGCAGCTACCACCTGTACCAGGGCATCGGGCCGTTCTTCGGCAATATGGCCATGGGCGTGGTGTTCGGCTGGTGCTACACGCGGTGGGGGCGCACGATGCCGCTCGTGATCACTCACACCCTGCTCGACGTTCTCTCGTTCGTGGGCTACCCACTCGCCGTGGCCTGGTGGCCAGCCCTCTTCGGCGCAAAATAGCGCGGGCTACGCGAAGGCCTCCGGGGGCGGGCAGGCACAAAAGAGGTTGCGGTCACCCCACGCCTGATCGACGCGCCGCACGGGTGGCCAGTATTTGTTGCGGATGAGCGACGGCATCGGGTACACGGCCTGCTCGCGCGTGTACGCGTGTTGCCACTCCCCCACTATCACGCTCTCGGCCGTGTGCGGTGCGCCGGTGAGTGGGTTGTCGCTGGCCGGCCAGGCGCCGGCGGCGACGGCATCCGCCTCGGATTTGATGGCGATCATCGCGGCGATGAAGCGGTCGAGCTCGGGCAGATCCTCGCTTTCGGTGGGCTCGACCATGAGCGTGCCCGGCACGGGGAAGCTCATGGTGGGCGCGTGAAAGCCGTAGTCGATGAGGCGTTTGGCCACGTCGTCGACGCTCACTCCGGTGGCCGCCGTCAGTGGGCGCAGATCGAGGATGCACTCGTGAGCGACGAGACCGTTCTCGCCCGAGTAGAGCACGGGATAGTAGGGGCGCAGGCGCGAGGCGATGTAGTTGGCGGCAAGCACGGCCGATCCGGTGGCCTGCCTGAGGCCCTCGACCCCCATCAGCCGCACGTACGCCCAGCTGATGGGAAGGATGCCTGGGCTGCCGTAGGGAGCGGATGAGACCGCTCCGGTCGAGCGCGGGCCGCTCGTACCGGCAGTCCCTTCGGCAATCTCAGGGACCGCAGGCTCAGGGACCGGCTGTGCAAAGGGGTGGCCGGGCAGGAACTGCGCCAAGTGCGCCTTGGCAGCGACCGGGCCGACGCCCGGGCCGCCGCCACCGTGCGGGATGCAGAAGGTCTTGTGCAGGTTGAGGTGGCTCACGTCACCGCCGAAGTCACCGAAGCGCGCGTAGCCCAGCAGCGCGTTCAGATTGGCACCGTCGACGTAGACCTGCCCGCCCGCGTCGTGAACGGCATTCGTGATGGTCATGATCTCGTGTTCGTACACACCGTGAGTCGACGGGTACGTCACCATGAGGGCGGCGAGGGTGTCGGCGTGCTCGGCGATCTTCGCACGCAGATCCGCAACATCTACATTGCCGAGTTCGTCGCAGGCGACCACGACGACGTTCATACCAGCGAGAACAGCGGATGCCGCGTTCGTGCCGTGCGCGCTGGACGGAATCAGGCAGACGGTGCGTTTCTCGTCTCCGCGCGAGCGGTGGTAACCGCGGATGGCCAGCAGCCCGGCGAGCTCACCCTGGCTGCCCGCGTTCGGCTGCAGGGAGACGGAGTCGTACCCGGTGACCTCCGCCAGCCAGCGCTCGAGCTGGTCGATGAGCTCGAGGTAGCCGCGCACGTCATCGGCGGGGGCGAACGGGTGCACGTTCGCGAATTCGGGCCAGCTGACGGCCTCCATCTCAGCAGCCGCGTTCAGCTTCATGGTGCAGCTGCCGAGCGGGATCATGCCGCGGTCGAGCGCGTAGTCCTTGTCGGCGAGGAACTTGAGATAGCGCATCATGTTTGTCTCCGAATGATGCGTGGTGAAGACCGGGTGCGTGAGATACGCGCTCGTGCGCTGCAGCGCCTCCGGGATGTTCAGCCGCTCACGGGCGATGAACGCGAATGAGCGCGAGTCCGGCCCTCCGAATGCGCGCGCCACGGTGTGAATGTCAGAGTGGGTCGTCGTCTCATCGCATGAGACGCTCACGGTGTCGGCATCCACCGCCCAGAGCAGGATGTTCAGTTCGCGGGCGCGTTCGACAACGCTGTGCGCACGCCCTGGCACGCGAACGAGGAGAGTGTCGAAGAAGTGGTCATGCACGATCTCGGCGCCGGCTTCGAGAAGGTAATCCCGCAGCATCGAGGCGTGGGTCGCGACCCGGGCCGCTATCGACCGCAGGCCGCTCGGCCCGTGATAAACGGCGTACATGCCGGCCATGATGGCCAGCAGCACCTGCGCCGTGCAAATGTTGCTCGTGGCCTTCTCGCGGCGGATGTGCTGCTCTCGCGTCTGCAGGGTGAGGCGATAGGCGGGCTTGCCCGCGGCATCCTGGCTCACACCGACGAGGCGGCCGGGCAGTTGCCGCTCGAGGCCCGTACGCACCGCCATGTAGCCGGCGTGCGGGCCGCCGAAACCCATGGGCACGCCGAAGCGCTGGCTGGTGCCGACGGCGATGTCGGCGCCAAGCTCCCCGGGGCTGGCGATGAGGGCGAGCGCAAGCAGGTCGGCGGCGATGACCGTGAGGCCACCCTGCGCCTTGACCGCGTCGATCACCGCAGACGGATTCCAGAGACGGCCGGATGCGCCGGGGTACTGGATAAAGGCACCGAAGACATCCATATCGACAGTTGTGGGGTCGAGATCGTATGCGGTCTCGTGCAGTTCGATGCCGACGGCGGATGCGCGGGTGGCGAGCAGCGCCTTGGTCTGGGGCAGGGCATCCGCGTCGACGAGAAACACATTCGATGCCGACTTCGAGGCACGGCGGGCCAGCAGCATGCCCTCGACCACCGCGGTGCCCTCGTCGAGCATGGACGCGTTGGCGATGTCGAGCCCGGTGAGATCGGCGACCATGGTCTGAAAGTTGATGAGGGCCTCGAGGCGGCCCTGAGAGATCTCAGGCTGATACGGCGTGTATGCCGTGTACCAGCTGGGGTTCTCAAGCACGTTGCGCTTGATGACCGCCGGCGTGATAGTGCCGCAGTAGCCGAGTCCGATCATGGAGCGCCGCACGCTGTTCTTCGCGGCGAGCTCGCGCAGTTCAGCGAGCGCCTCCGACTCGGTCGCCGCGGAAGGCAGCCCCAGCGTGATGTCGTCGCCGGAACGTATGGATGCGGGAACGGCCGCCTCCATGAGCTCGTCGACCGTGTCGTAGCCGAGCACGGCCAGCATGGCCGACTGGGCGGCGGCATCCGTGCCGATGTGGCGGGAAGAGAACGGCGCTGCCACGGCGATTACTCGCCGACCAGAGCGGTGTACTGCTCCGCGCTGAGCATCCCAGGCACGTCGGCACCGCCGCCGTGCACCGTGATCTTCACGAGCCAGCCCGCCTCGAACGGGTCGCCGTTGACCAGCTCGGGCGCATCCACTACCGCGTCGTTGATCTCGGCGATGGTGCCATTCAGCGGGGCGAAGATCTCGCCGACCGACTTGGTCGACTCGATCTCACCCACGACCTTGCCGGCGACGGCGGTGCTGCCGACGGCAGGCAGCTCGACGAAAACCACGTCGCCCAGCTTGTCGGCGGCGTACGCCGTGATGCCCACGGTGGCGGTGTCACCGTCGAAACGCACCCATTCGTGCTCGGCGGTGTAGTTGCGGTCCTCGGGAACGGCCATGATCAGTTCTTCTTTCTGCTGTAGAACGGGAGCGTGACGACGGTGAAGGGGAGCTTGGTGCCGCGGATGTCGACGGCCAGCCGGGTGCCCGCCCTCGCGTATGCCGGAGCCACGTAGGCCATCGCGACGGGGTGGCCGAGGGTCGGCGAGAGCGCGCCCGAGGTGACGGTGCCGATGGGGACGGTCGACTCGGCCGGGAAGACGGGGTACCCGGCGCGGGCGGCGCGCCTGCCGTCGCCGGCGAGGCCGACCAGCACCGGGGCATCCGCTGCCGGGCCGTCTTCGCTTGCGGCGCGGCCCACGAAATCCACCGGCTTGTCGAGCGCAACCACCCTGCCCAGGCCGGTCTGAGCCGGCATGATCTGAAGGCCGAGCTCGTGGCCGTAGAGCGGCATGCCCGCCTCGAGCCGCAGCGTGTCGCGACTGGCGAGACCGGCAGGCACGAGGCCTCGGTCGGCACCGAGCTCCAGCAGGGCATCCCACAGGGCGGGAGCCTGCTCGGGCGCCAGGTAGAGCTCGAAACCGTCTTCGCCCGTGTAGCCGGTGCGGGCGATCAGCAATGGGTGCCCCTCGAGCAGCGCCGAGACCGCGCGGTAGTAGCGCAGCGCCCCCAATACCCCGGCCACGTCCTCGCCATCCGGATGCCCGCCCTCGATCGCGAGATTCGGCAGCTCTCGCAGAATGCCCAGCGAAGCGGGCCCCTGGATGGCGACAAGGGCGATGTCGTCGCTCTCGTCGAACGATTCGGCATCGAAGGCACTCGTGCGCGTGTGCAACTCGGCGGCGACTATCTCGCGGTTGGCGGCGTTCGCGACCACCATGAAGCGGTCCTCGCCCGTGCGGTAGACCACGAGATCGTCGATGATGCCACCGGATGCGGAGAGCAGCAGGCTGTATGCGGCGCGACCCGTCTCGAGACTCGAGATGGAGCCGGCCAGGGCGTAGTCGAGCGCGACGCCGGCATCCTTGCCGATCACGAGGATTTCGGCCATGTGCGAGAGGTCGAAAAGGCCCGCCGTGGTGCGCACCGCGTGATGCTCGGCGAGGTCGCCGCTGTACCGCACGGGCATCTGCCATCCGACGAAGTCGGTGAACGAGGCGCCGGCCGCCACATGGGCAGCATGCAGGGGTGACAAACGAGGCTCAGGCGACGGGGGCGCTGCGGGCGATGGATCGGACATGAGTTCTCCAGGTCTCCCCGGGCAACGGTGCCCGGAATAGATCATGACGAGCGTCGGCAGACGCCCTCAAGAACTCCCCCTCTGTCATGTGGCCTGAGAGCTTCGGCGCCGCGTGCGACACCTTTCACCATCGGCGGGATCTCGCGTTGAATACACCTGTTGCGCAGATCCACTTTCCAGAGTGGCCCGTTCGATGCGGTACGCATACCTGAGAGATTGTCGGGGAGGATTGCTCCTTCGGTGCCGTCCACGCTTCACGCGCTTTCGGCTCTCCCGCATCGATCGTGAGGCCCGATGTTCAGTTGTGCCCAGCTGCGCCGAGGCGCGCTGTCAGTCTAGCGCGCGGCATCCGGTACGGCTCGGGTTCTTCGCGCCGATCCTCTCGTCCGCCGCGGCGTCTGTTTCGCGAAGCTGCGGATGCCAGGCGGACACGCCGGGTGTGCGGGCTGCCGAGGCGGCATGTCGGCCGGTACATCCGCATATTGGTGAATCTCGCGCACCTCCGCGACGTGCCGTGTGATGCCAATTGGAGGTTCAGGTCAGAACGACACTAAGATGGAGGTTGTCTTAGGGTCATCCTGACCCTAACCTGTGTGAGAGGGTGCGCATGAACACCGTGGATGCCCGCAAGCCGGCCACGGGGCCGACTGCGCGCACGGAGCAGGGCGTCTCGCTCGCGGTCTCGACGGTGATCTTCGCGCTGAGACGGGATGAGGCATCCGGGCTGCCGACCGTGTGGCTGCCGCTCGTGCGTCGCATCCGCGAACCATATGACGGCCGGTGGGCACTGCCCGGCGGACCGCTCGCGGCCAACGAGGATCTCGCCGGCGCCGCAGCCCGCACACTCGGCGAGACCACCCGCCTGGCCCCGCGCTACCTCGAGCAGCTCTACGCCTTCGGCGAGCTCGACCGCTCCCCCGACAAGCGCGTCGTCTCCATCGTCTACTGGGCGCTCGTGCGCTCCGACGAGGCGGCCCAGGTGAGCGAGGGGCAGAATGTGCGCTGGCTCGCTGCCGATTCCCTGCCGCAGCTCGCCTTCGACCACAACCTCATCGTCGAATACGCCCTCTGGCGGCTGCGCACCAAGATGGAATACAGCCGCATCGCGCACGCCTTTCTCGGCGAGACCTTCACCCTCGCCCAGCTACGCGAGGTGCACGAGGCCGTGCTCGGCAGGGCGCTTGACCCGGCCAACTTTCGCCGCAGCATCGAGGCATCGGATGCCGTGGTCGCCACCGGAACGCACCTCACCGGCACGAAGCACCGCCCCCCGCGTCTCTACCGATACAACACCGCCATCGACCTGGCCGATCAGGGCCCGCTCGCGTCGGCCCTCACCGAGAAAAGAAGAGAACCATGAGCGCCACCATCGCATCCGTCGACACGAGAATCGAGCTCATCGCCGATGGCGAGACCGACGGCGAGATCTGCACCCCCGAGCTCGTGGAGGCACCGTGGGAGTTCGACGCGAAAGAGCCCGGATACGGCCCCGGCGCCTCGATGGGCGACACGCTGCCCATCGGCTCCCCGCGTCAGGGCGAGTTGCCGGAGGAGTACCGCACCGCGAGCAAGGATGAGTTGGCGCGTCGCATCCATGAGGCAAAGCAGACTCTCGGCGATCGCGTCGTCGTGCTCGGCCACTTCTACCAGCGTGACGAGGTCGTGCAGTACGCCGACTACGTGGGCGACTCCTTTCAGCTCGCCAACGCGGCCCAGGCTAAGAGCGAGGTGGAGGCCATCGTCTTCTGCGGGGTGCACTTCATGGCCGAGACCGCCGATCTGCTCTCCAGGCCCGAGCAGGCGGTGATTCTGCCCAACCTCGCCGCCGGCTGCTCCATGGCCGACATGGCCGACATCGACTCGGTGACCGAGTGCTGGGAGCAGCTCGAGGAACTCTACGGCACCGAGCCGGATGCCGACGGCCGCGTTCCCGTCATCCCCGTCACCTACATGAATTCCTCCGCCGCGCTCAAGGGTTTCTGCGGCGAGCACGGCGGCATCGTGTGCACCTCCTCGAACGCCGCCACGGTGCTCGAGTGGGCGTTCCAGCGCGGGCAGCGCGTGCTGTTCTTTCCCGACCAGCACCTGGGTCGCAACACGGCGAAGGCCATGGGCGTGCCGCTTGAGGCGATGCCGCTCTGGAACGGAAGCCGGCCGCTCGGCGGCAACGACGCATCCGTGTTGCAGGATGCGCAGGTGATCCTCTGGCAGGGTTTCTGCTCGGTGCACAAGCGCTTCACGCCCGCGCAGATCGAACAGGCTCGCATCGACTTTCCCGGCGTGCGCGTGATAGTGCACCCCGAGTGCCCGATGGAGACGGTGGATGCCGCCGACGAGTCGGGCTCGACCGACTACATTCAGAAGGCGGTCGCCGCGGCGCCAGCCGGCTCGACCTTCGCCATCGGCACCGAGATCAACATGGTGCAGCGCCTGGCCGCCGAGTACCCCGAACACACGATCTTCTGCCTCGACCCGGTGGTATGCCCGTGCTCCACGATGTACCGCATTCACCCCGGGTACCTCGCCTGGGTGCTCGAGGGGCTCGTGCGCGGCGAGGTGCTCAACCGCATCACCGTGCCGGCCGACGTGGCCGAGCCTGCGCGGGTAGCCCTCGAGCGGATGCTGGCGGCCAAGCCCGGCAGCACCCTCGCCTCGATCTCGGCGGCCTGAGCATGAGTGGTCTGGGCATGGCAGGCACCCGGCCGAGCGTCATCGTTGTCGGCAGCGGCATCGCCGGCCTCGTTGCGGCGCTCACGGCGAGCGCCACGCACGAGGTCACGCTCGTGACAAAGGCGCGGCTGAGCGAGAGCAACACGCTCTACGCGCAGGGTGGCATCGCGGCCGCCATCTTCGACGACGACAGCGTGGCCGAGCACGTGGCCGACACGCTGCGCGCCGGCGCCGGGCTGAACGTGCTCGAGGCCGTCGAGGCGCTGTGTTCGGAGGGCCCGGAACGCATCCGCGACCTGATCCGCTTCGGCGTAGAGTTCGACCGCTCCGGCGGGGCACTCGCCCGAGGCCTCGAGGCGGCGCACTCGCACGCACGCGTGCTGCACGCGGGAGGGGATGCGACGGGAGCCGCCATCGAGACGGCGCTCGTGCGCGCGGTGCGCGCATCCGCCGCCCGCATTCTGGAACACGCCTTCGTGAGTGAGCTGATCGTGGACGACGGGCGTGTGGTCGGGATCGAGGTTCTGCGCGAGGGCGAGAGCGAGGCGTTGTACGCGGATGCCGTGATTCTCGCGTCGGGCGGGGCCGGGCAGCTTTATGCACACACGACGAACCCGGCGGTGACGACCGGTGACGGCGCGGCCGCCGCCTGGCGCGCGGGGGCGCGCATGGCCGACCTCGAGTTCTACCAATTCCACCCGACGGCGCTGGCGATCCCCGGCAACTTTCTCGTCTCCGAGGCGGTGCGCGGTGAGGGTGCCGTGCTGCGCAACGCAGTCGGCGAGCGCTTCATGCTCGACGTGCACCCCGACGCTGAACTCGCCCCGCGCGACGTGGTCGCCCGTGGCATCGCCGTGGAGATGGCGGCTCAGGGCGGCACCCCTGTGCTGCTGGATGCCACGCGGCTCGGCGCCGATTTTCTCACCTCGCGCTTTCCCACGATTGACGCCGCCGGTCGTGCGGCAGGGCTCGACTGGGCGCGCGAGGGGATTCCTGTCACGCCCGCCGCGCATTACTGGATGGGCGGGGTTGCCACCGACACGTGGGGGCGTACCTCTCTTGCCGGGCTGTATGCGGTGGGTGAAGTCGCCTGCACGGGAGCGCACGGGGCGAACCGGCTGGCGTCGAACTCGCTGCTCGAGTCGGTGGTCTTCGCGCATCGGGCGGCAACGCAACTGGCGAATGATCCCCGGTGGTCGAGTAGCCGCTTGCGGCGTATCGAGACCTCGTCACCAGGTCTCGATACACTCGCTGGCGCTCGTTACTCGACCAGCGGAAATGCCGAAGTCGTGGATCGAGCCAGCTTGCAGCAGCTGATGTGGCGGTTCGCGGGCGTGCACCGCTCGGGCGGTGGTCTGGAGGAGGCAGCGCAGACGCTGGCCGGGTGGAGCGCCGCGGACGCGGCATCCGCCACCGCTTCAGGCGTGAGCATCGCCCAGCGCGAAGACGCCAACCTGCTCGACCTGGCCCGGCTGCTCGTGAGCGCCGCGCTCGAACGTCGCGAATCGCGTGGCGCGCACTTCCGCTCCGACTACCCGGCCACATCCGACGACTTCGCCCGCCATCTTGCGTGGGCCAGAGAGGTGCCCGTGCCATGCTGACCCCCCAGATCATCGACACCGTCGTGCGCGCCGCCCTCACCGAGGACGCGCCGTGGGGCGACATCACCTCACAGCTGCTCATTCCCGCCGAGGCGCGCGCGACCGCGAATCTCGTGGCACGCGAGCCCGGCGTCTTCAGCGGCGGTGGCGTGTTCGCGGCCACCATGACGGCGGCGGATGCGACGACCGAAACGGCCCTGCACATCGCCGACGGTGAGGCGTTCGAGAAGGGTGCGGTGCTCGCATCCGTCACCGGACCGGCCCGCAGCGTGCTGCAGGCCGAGCGCGTTGCCCTCAACCTGGTGCAGCGCATGAGCGGCATCGCCACACTCACGGCGCAGTATGTGGCGCTTGCCGCGGGCACGAAGGCGCGCATCGTCGACACCCGCAAGACCACCCCGGGGCTGCGCGCCTTCGAGCGGCACGCCGTCGCCAGCGGCGGCGGCCACAATCACCGCTACTCGCTCTCGGATGCCGTGATGGCCAAGGACAACCACCTCGCGGTGCTCACCGCGCACGGAGGGCTCAGCGTGACGGATGCGCTGCGTGCGGTGCGCGCGCAGCTCTCGCACACGACGCACCTCGAGGTGGAGGTCGACCGCATCGACCAGATCGAGCCCGTGCTCGCCGCCGGCGTCGACACGATCATGCTGGACAACTTCAGCCTCGACGAGCTGCGCGAGGGCGTCGCCCTCATCGCCGGGCGCGCGATTGTGGAGGCGAGCGGCAACGTCAACCTCAACACGGTCGCCGCGATAGCCGCAACGGGCGTCGACGTGATTTCGGTGGGCGCGCTCACGCACAGCGTGCGCTCGCTCGACCTCGGCCTCGACGTGGATGTGACCGCAGCGCGATGATCTACCTCGATTCGGCCGCAACTACGGCCGTGCGCCGAGAGGTGCTCGAGGCGATGTGGCCGTATCTGACGGGCGACTTCGGCAACCCGTCCAGCCACCACACGGTCGGTGAATCGGCGGCGCGCGCGCTGGCCGATGCGCGCGCGACCGTCGCATCCTGGCTCGGATGCCGCCCCGGCGAGGTGGTCTTCACCTCGGGCGGAACCGAGGCCGACAACCTTGCCATCAAGGGTATGGCGCTGGCGAACCCGCGCGGTCGCCACATCGTGACGACCCCGATCGAGCACGAGGCCGTTCTCGAATCGGTCGACTACCTGCGGCGCGAGCACGACTTCGAGGTCACGTTTCTCGGCGTCGATCGCACGGGGTTGGTGGAGCCGCACGAGCTGGCATCCGTGCTGCGCGAAGACACGACCCTCGCCACCGTGATATACGCCAACAACGAGGTCGGCACGGTGCAGCCGATCGTCGAGCTCGCGGCCGTCGCACGCGCGGCCGGCGTGCCCTTCCACACGGATGCGGTGCAGGCAGCGGGCTGGCTGGATGTGTCGGCGAAGACCCTCGGCGTGGATGCGTTGAGCGTCTCCGGTCACAAGATCGGCGCCCCGAAAGGCATCGGCGCGTTGTTCGTGCGCGGGCGCATCCCCCTCGAGCCGGTGCTGCACGGCGGCGGGCAGGAGCGCGGGCGTCGTTCCGGCACC
Source organism: Leifsonia sp. Root112D2 (assembly GCF_001424905.1). Taxonomy (NCBI): domain Bacteria; kingdom Bacillati; phylum Actinomycetota; class Actinomycetes; order Micrococcales; family Microbacteriaceae; genus Leifsonia; species Leifsonia sp. Root112D2. The sequence continues at coordinate 2,101,326 of NZ_LMCU01000001.1, read as the reverse complement.
GAGAACGTGGCGGGTGCCGTCGCACTGGCCACGGCAGCCCGGCTGGCCGAACGCGACCGGGTCGAGAACGCGGCGCGCGCGATGGCGGCGCGTGACACTTTCATCTCAGCCGTACTGGCGTCGGTTCCCGACGCGGAACTGACCGGGCATCCGAGCCTGCGGTTGCCCGCAACGGCATCCTTCGTCTTCCCCGGCACGAGCGGGGAATCGGTGTTGCTGCAACTGGAGGAGCGCGGCGTCGTGAGCTCGAGCGGTTCGGCATGCGCGGCCGGCAGCGACGAGGCTTCCCACGTGCTCGTGGCGCTCGGCTACCCGGAACAGGTGGCTCAGACCGCTGTACGGTTCTCCTGGTCTGCGGATGTGACGGGCGAGCAATTGACGCCGGTCGCGGCATCCGTTCGTGAGGCGGTCGCCGCCGTCTCGACGCTCGGTCGCTGAGACCACAGAGTCGAGTTCGGTCACGGTTCGCTGGCAGTTCATTCGGAATGTCAGAGGCGTCGCATAGTCTTTCTTCTGGAAAGTTTTCCCGTGTCGGAATAGCCCGATCCCCACCTCGGTTTGCTCTCTTATCGACTTTTCCTCACCACACTTCTCATGACTACGGCGTTGCCCACACGGCCGCCGACAGGAGCTCTCTCGTGACCGACACAACCGCCTCCTCCACGGAGACGATGGCTGAGCACAACACCGGGCAATCCGCCGAGATCATCGACCCGCACGCGCGCCGCAACTCGCGCGTCATCTGGTTGCTTCTTTCCGCGGCATTCGTGGTGATTCTCAACGAGACCATCATGAGTGTCGCGCTGCGCGAGCTCATGATCGACCTCAAGATCGATGCCCGCGCCGTGCAGTGGTTGTCGACGGCATTCATGCTCACGATGGCCGTCGTTATCCCCATCACCGGGTTCCTGCTGCAACGCTTCAGTACCCGCTCTCTCTTTATCGCTGCCATGACGCTGTTCTCGGCGGGCACGCTCACCGCGGCGCTCGCGCCCGGCTTCGAGGTGCTGCTCGCCGCCCGCGTCGTACAGGCCAGCGGCACGGCTATCATGATGCCGTTGCTGATGACGACGATCATGACTCTCGTACCCCCGGCGCGACGCGGCAGAACCATGGGCAACGTCTCCATCGTGATCTCCGTCGCGCCCGCCATCGGCCCGACCATTTCGGGCATCATCCTCAACACGCTCACGTGGCGGTGGATGTTCTGGATCGTTTTGCCGATCGCCGTCGTGATGCTGGTCATCGGCATCCGCAAGGTGGAGAACGTCACCGAGCCGCGCAAGACGCCCATCGATGTCACCAGCGTGATTCTTTCGGCATTCGGTTTCGCCGGTCTGGTCTACGGGCTCAGCAACATCGGCGCGGGTGCCGAGGCCGGTTCCTCCGCCGGCGCCCAGGCCGCAGCCGCGATGCCCATGTGGATCTCTCTCAGCGTCGGCGTTGTCGGCCTTGCCGCCTTCATCCTGCGACAGCTGCGGCTGCAACGTCGTGAGAGGGCACTGCTGGATCTGCGGCCGTTCCGCTCCCCCACCTTCACGATTTCGATCGCCATGATGGTGGCGAGCATGATCGCGCTCTTCGGCACCATCATCCTGCTGCCCATCTACATGCAGCAGGCGCTGGGCATGCAACCGGTCGAGATCGGCCTGCTGCTGTTGCCGGGCGGTCTGCTCATGGGTGTGCTCGCGCCGTTCGTCGGCCGTCTCTACGACCGCTTCCAGCCGATAGTGCTGCTCGTGCCCGGCTCTATCATCGTCAGCGCCGTGCTGTGGGCTCTCACCTTCGTGACCGATCACACGCCCGCCGGCCTGCTGCTGGCCGCGCACGTCACGCTCAGCCTCGGCCTCGCCCTGCTGTTCACCCCGCTGTTCACGGGAGCGCTCGGGTCGGTGCAGCCGAAGTTCTACTCGCACGCGAGCGCGATAGTCGGCACCGTGCAACAGGTTGCCGGCGCCGCGGGAACGGCGCTCTTCGTGACGATCATGTCTGCCCAGGCGGCAACGCTCACGGCCAACGGGGCATCGGATGCTGCTGCCGTGGCCGGCGGCGTTCGCAGCGCGTTCCTCGCCGGGGCGATCATCTTCCTCGTCGCCGTCGTGGCTGCCTTCTTCATTCGCAAGCCGGCCGATATGCCCGAGGGCGCGCCCGCCGCGCACTGACGGTGTGGTCAGTTCATGACGAGCGTCAACTCATGAGCCTGCGCGGTGCCTTCGTCGTCGCTCCAGGTGAGACGAATCCTCGGCGAGCGAACGGCGCTGTCTGAGCTCGCCCGAAATGGAAGGTGATCGCCGGGCTGCACATCACGGGGAATGACCTCGTCGGGCCTGACGTATTTGGGCGGTCGGCTCGCGTCACTCACGAGCGCCGCATGCGCAATGACCGAGCCCACGTTGCGAGCCACCCAGTCGGCACCGCGCAGTCGCTCACACTCCCAGCGCACCTCGCCATCCGGTGCTGACGCGGCTGGAGCGACCTCGCTCACCCGCCGCCCGGCAAGCGCGGCCTCCTCCGTCGCGGCCGCCGCGCGCTCAACGGCCTGCGTCGCCTGGGCCTGCGCGCGTTCCGCCAGGTTCTCGGCGGCGTGAGCCGAGGCATCCGCATCGCCCGCCGTCTTCATGGCAGCCGAGGCGGATTGTGCCGCCGTTGCCGCCCGCTGAAGGGCGTCGGCCGCCGTCGCGACAGCCGACGATGCCGCTTCGGCTGCGGCGTTGGAGTGCGCAAGCGCCTCGTCCGCTCGCGTGCGGGCCTCCTCGGCCGCGTTCTCGGCTCCCTTGCCTCGTACCACCGCAATCAGCGCAACGAGCAGGGCAGCGCAGGCGACAATGATGCTCAGCACCTCAACGAAACTCACTCTGGAATTCTAGTGAGCGCCGGCGGCTGGCGCCTCGGCCGCGAGCGCAATGGCCCGCTAGAATCGGTGCTCCCACTGGAGCGATACCGAGGAGGAGATGGTCGATGGTCTCTTCTCTCTCGGAATCCGCTGTCGTCGCGACGCTTCGTGCCGCCGGATGCGTGTTCGCCGAAGACGAGGCAGCGCTGCTGGTCTCGGCTGCGCGCACGCCCGCCGAGCTCACCGACATGGTTCGGCGGCGCGCATCCGGGCTGCCGCTCGAGCCGATCCTGGGCTGGGCGGAATTCTGCGGGCTGCGCATCATCGTTGAACACGGCGTCTTCGTTCCCCGACGCCGCACCGCGTTTCTCGTGGCGCAGGCGGCCGCGCTCGCACGTTCGGGGTCTGTGGTCGTCGATCTCTGCTGCGGATCCGGCGCCGTCGGCACGGCGCTGGCGGCATCCGTGCCGGGCATTCGGCTGTACGCCGCCGACATCGAGGCCGCTGCGGTGCGCTGCGCCCGCCGCAACATCGAGCCGCTCGGCGGGCAGGTGTTCGAGGGCGACCTGTACGAACCGCTCCCGGATGCCCTGCGCGGCACCGTCGACATCCTCGCCGTCAACGCGCCATACGTGCCGAGCGAGGAGATAGCGATGATGCCTCCCGAGGCGCGCATTCACGAGCCCCGAGTCACCCTCGACGGGGGCGCCGACGGGCTGGACGTGCAACGCCGCGTGGCCGCGCAGGCATCGGCGTGGCTCAGGCCGGGCGGATGCGTGCTGATCGAGACCAGCAGACGCCAGGCCCCCGTCACCGCCGAGATCTTCGCGAGTTACGGGCTGACGCCGCAGGTGATGACCGACGACGAGCTGAGCGCGTCCGTCGTGATCGGTACCCGCCCTCTCAGCTGAATCCAGAAAGCGACGCAACGATACGATTCCACGATGGGCGAATACGAGGATCTGCTGAGCGGGCCTCGCGGGCGACGACTCTGCCTGAGCCTCATCGCCACCGCGATGCCGTCAACCTGGCCCCTCGTGCACAACGCCGCCATCCATCCTTCCGACGGCGAGCTGTTCGAAGAATTGCTCAGTCGCCCGGTATCCGTTGGATGTGAGTCTGGAGAAACGCCACGATTGGTGGCGCGTCACCGGGCATGACGGCACCTGGCTGATTCCTGACTGGGAGGCGGTCGCGGCAGATTACGACGCCGCGCACCTGACGGCGCTCGGCTATCTCACGACGGCCGGCAGAAAACTTGCCGCCGCCGGTCGAATGGCAACGCGACTATAGGCACGGAGGTCCGTGGCATGTCGCCACACCGTGAGATGAGGGCCAGACCGGCTCAGCGAGCCAGCGGGTCGTAGGCGAGCTTCAGGCGCGCTGCCGCCGCGTGCAGCCGCTTGTCCCGTGTCCAGATTCCTGTACCCGGCGTCACCAGAGCTGAGGCCAGCAGGTGCGCGTCGACGAGGCTCAAACCCCGCCCGAACAGCCTGTGCTGCTCGACGAGATACATCACCTCGTCATGCGTGGCCGCCGACGTCACCGGCAGATTCGCGAGCAGACGCAGAACATCGGCGCGGCTGCGCAGGGAGCCCAACGAAAGCTCACCGATCACCACGGAGTGCTGGACGACAAGGCTGCGGTCAAGCAGGTCGACCAACTCCGCTTCGGCATGATGCAGATGGTCGATCCACACCGAGGTGTCGACGAGAATCATCGAGATCACGCGGCGTTACGGCGCCTCGGTGCGGCTGTTGCCTTCGCGTCGCTTCCGCCGAGCAGGGCCAATCGCCGAGCGCTCTCCTGCTGGATCAACGCCTCCAGGCCCAGACGCACCAGTGCGGACTTCTCGATCGTGCCGGTCAGCTCGGCGGCCTTCGCCACCAGTTCGTCTTCCAGAGTCACCGTCGTGCGCATGCTCAGACCTCCTGCATCAAATTTAGCATCAAATGATGCGGGTGCGGATGTTCACCAGACTCGTGACGTTAGCGTGCCTCACGCGCGCGACCGCGCAACACCGCAACCAGGCTGATCGCCGAGACGATCGCCCACACTCCCTCGAGCAGCAGAAAGCCCCACTGCGCCTCGTAGATCGCGTTGACCGCCAGCACCGCGGAACCGACGGTGTTCAGCACTAAGTAGCGCAGCGATTTGAGGTTCAGGATGCCCCACTGGGCCAGCGCGAATCCGGCGAGAACCAGCAGCGACCCGACGACCTGAATGACCTGACCCATGACAACCTCCGTGAGAGCGTCGTCTTGTCGTTCCGGGTACGTCGCTTCACTCGTCCGGGAGACGGCGCCGTTCGCCGCATCCCGGCCATTCTATTTGCCGGATGCCCGGGGTGCGGAGTCTCGCAAACGCGCCAGATCCTCGGTAACGAGCAGTCGCATCCGCTGGTCGCGTTCGCGTTCGTAGTTCGCGTCGCGCGGCAGATTCGAGCGGTCGAGCGACTCCTCGATGGCTCGCGCTATCTCGTGCCAGGCATCGCCGCGAGCGCGTTCGACAAGGCCCGCCACGTATTCGGCATCGTCACGACGTTCGCGCAGCCGCTCGGCCATGGCGAGGGAGAGCTCCTCACGACGCCGCAGATTCGCGCCGTCGACCGGGTGGTAGTCGTGCACGTGCTGCGGCTTGCCCTCCATGTACACCGCCCACTTGCGCTGCCGGGCGACATGCTCGGCGGCGACTGCCGACTCCTCGGCGAGCGCCTCGAGCACCACACGTGCCATCCGCGCATAATCCTCGGCGGCGTAGGCGGCGTCACCGGTCAGCACCCCGATCTCGATGCTGTTCTTGAGCGAGATGCGGCTCGAATATTCGGCGAGCATCAGACCCTCATCGACCGCGCTCGCCAAGCTGGGCTGCACCAGCTCGGGAAGTGCCGAGACGTCGAACGGCCTCATCGCATGCTTGCGCTCACCGCGTCGACGCCGAAACCAGACCACCTCTCGCGCCCTCAGCCTCCCGGTCGATCATGCGGCCGCGTGGGCCTCCTCGAGCCTACCCGTCGGGGCGTGCTAACCGGATGCGGCGGTGCGAGATCCGCGGCGCCGGCGAGTACCAGAATGTAACGGTGAGCATCTCGCTGCCGACCACCATGCACGCAGCATTCGTCGACGAGCTGGGGCCGGCCGAGAGCATCCGTTACGGGTTGCTGCCTGTGCCGAGGCTTGCCGACGGGGACGTGCTCATTCGGTCGGAGGCGATGGCGGTCAACCACGTCGACCTGTTCGTGCGCTCCGGCGCATATCGAACGCCGATGACGTTTCCGTTCGTGGTCGGTCGCGACGTCGTGGGCACGGTGGTGGCGGTCGGTACTGAAGTCACACGGTTCACGCCCGGCGATCAGGTCTGGTGCAACAGCCTCGGCCATCACGGCCGTCAGGGTTCGTTCAGCGAGCTTGTCGCCGCGCCGGCGGAACGGGTCTACCCGCTGCCGCCCGGTGTCGAGGCCGCCCAGGCGGTGAGCGTGCTACACAGCGTGGCGACCGCCCATCTCGGGCTGTGTCGGGAGGGCGGGCTGGCCTCCGGTGACACGATCTTCATCGGTGGGGCGGGCGGGGCGGTCGGCTCTGCCGCCGTGCAGCTCGCTACCAGCCTGGGCGCGCGGGTCGTGGCGGCCGCCTCGGCGGCAGATGCCGATTGGGTTCGCTCGTGCGGGGCCGAGACCGTGCTCGATTCGCGCTCATCCGGCCTGACCGCTTCGCTTGCCGCGCAGACGCCCACCGGCCTGTCACTGTACTGGGACTGTGCCGGACGGCAGAACCTGATCGACGCCGTGCCGCTCATGAAGACCGGGGGTCGAATCATTGTCTCCGCCGGGCTGACGGCAACCACGCCGCTGCCCATTGGTGCGATGTACACCCGCGACGTCAGCATTCGGGGCTTCGCCATCACGAACGCGACAGTCGGCGAACTGCGCGAGGCAGCGGATGCCCTCAACGCGCTTTTCGCCGCTCGCGGCATCGCCACTCGAATCGGGCCGCGCCTGCCGCTCAGCCGCGCGGCCGAGGCGCATCACCTGCTCGAGACGGAAAGCGGCAGCACGCTCGGCGGCAAGATCGTGGTCACGCCCTGAACAGCTTGCCCCTACTTCAGCCCGGACGACGCCAGGCCGTCGATCACCCGGCGCTGCAGCACGATGAAGGTGATCAGTACCGGTGCCATCGCGAGCAGGCTGGCCGCCATAAGCACCGGGTAGTTCACCGTGACGTCGCCGGCAAGCGTGGCGAGACCCGCGGAGAGCGGCATCATGTTCGAGTAGGTCGAGACCACGAGCGGCCAGAGTAGCTCGTTCCAGGAGAACAGCACCGTCGTGATGGCCAGAACGCTGATGCTCGGCCTGGCGAGCGGCAGCATGATGCGCCAGAACGTCTGGAACGGTGAGGCGCCGTCGATGCGTGCTGCCTCCTCGAGTTCGGCCGGCAGGTTGAGGAACGCTGTGCGCATCAGGAACGTGCCGAATGCGCTGAAGAGCCCCGGCGCGACGAGCCCGAGAACCGTGTTCAGCCATCCGAAGCCCTGCACGATCTGGTACTGCGAGATCAGGTAGGCCTGCGAGGGAACCAGCAGAATCGACAGCACGATGGCGAGCAGCGCCGTGCGCCCGAAGAAGCGCATCCGCGCAAAGGCGTAGCCGGCCATGGTGCAGAGCACGATCTGCGCCGCGGTGCGAATCACCGTGATGAGCACGGATGTCCACAGTTGCGAGACAAACGGCAACCGTTCGAACACGTCGGCGTAGTTCTGCCACTGCAGCTCCGACGGCCAGAACGTGGGCACCACGCTCTGCACTTCGGCGTTGGTGGAGAGCGACATGATGATCTGCCAGATGAACGGGAACGCCATGATGAGGCCGCCGACGGCCAGGATCACATGCACCAGGGCGTGGGAGCCGCCGCGCGGGGCACCAGGGCGACGCGAGGGGCGCCGCCCGGATCGGCCCGCGGCATCCGGACGCGTGCTGCGCACCATGGGCGGGCGGGTCGCTGTACTAGTCATTGGTCACCCAGCGTCGTTGAAGGCGGAATTGCAGAATCGTGACCAGCCCGATCAGCAGGAAGATGAAGATGGCTATCGCGGCGGCGTATCCCTTGTCATTGCTGATGAAGCCCTGGCTGTAGAAGTAGAAGACCAGCGAGGCGGTCTTCGGCATGATCGGATTCTTACTGCCGAGCAGTGCGTACAGCAGGTCGAACAGCTGGAAACTCGAGATGGTGGTGATGATCAGCACGAAGAAGATGCTCGGGCTCAGCAGCGGAACCGTCACGGAGCGGAACTGGCGCGAGCGGCTCGCACCGTCGAGTTCGGCCGCCTCATATAACTCGGGCGGAATATTCTTGAGCCCTGCACCGAGAATGATCATCGAGAAGCCGAGGGATGACCAGAGTCCCACTATCGAGACGGCAATGAGAGCGAAACCCGGGGTGCTGATCCAGTAGGGACCGTCAATTCCCACGAGCGAGAGGGCGTAGTTGAGAATGCCGAAGTCGCCGTTGAAGATGATGCGCCACACCAGCGCGATGGCCGTGGGCATGGCCACGTACGGCAGAAAGTACAGCACGCGGTAGAACGCGGCGAATCGCAGACCGGGGGTGTTGATGAGGCTCGCGAGCCACACGGCGATAGGAACGCCGAGCAGCACGATCGCGGTGTAAATCAGCGTGTTGCCCAGCGCCTGGTAGAGCTGCGGATCCGTCACTAGCCGCGCGTAATTGTCCAACCCGCTCCACGTGGCACCGCCGAAGACGCCCCACGTGGTGAATGAGAAGAAGGCGGTCTGAAGAATGGGCCACAGATAGAACAGGGCGACGCCGGCGACCAGCGGCAGCACGAAGATCCAGGGCCAGATACCGTCATTGCGGGCCGCAGCCCCGCCCCGCCGGCTAGTCACCGGCGAGACGGAGCGGATACGGGTGGAGGTGGTACTCATCCCTTGGCCAATGCGCCGTTCATCTGGGTTGTGAGGTCCTTCAGCACGTCGCCAACGGGCTTGGATCCCGAGAACGCCTCCGGCAGCAGCGTGGTCTCGAACGCATTCCATGCCGCCGTGTTCTTGGAAATCGGCAGCGGCACCGAGTAGGCGAGCTCATCGAGGAACACCTGGAGGTTGACGCCCGGCATCGACTTGGCGAAGGCATCCTGGGTGCCATTGAACGCGGGAATGACCGCGCCCATATCGCCCTGCTGCTGCTGGGCGGCCTTGCTGGCGAGGAAGACCTGCAGCGCTTGAGCGGCCTGCTTGTTCTTGCTCGAGGCCGCGACGACGTTAGAGACACCGTGGATGACCGTGGCCTTCTTCTCGCCGGCGGGCAACGGTGCCACGTCGACGTTCTTGGCGATCGGCGACGCGGCGATCTCACTGCGGGCCCAGTCGCCACCGTAGAACATGGCCAGCTTGCCGGAGACGAACCACTGGTCTGCTGCGGTGTCGGTCAGCTGCTTCATGGATGGCGAGCCCTTGGAGGCGATCAGATCGGTCCAGAACTGGATGCCCTTCTCGGTTGCAGCGCTGTCGTATGTCGACGTCTTGCCGTCGGCCGAGAGCACGCTGCCACCGGCCTGGAAGATCGTGTTGTAGTAGGTGGTCTGGCCGTCCATGCCGCCCGCAGCCCCGTAGATGCCCTTGCTCGCGAGCTTCTTCGAGATCGTCGCTGCGGCACTCTGGAAATCGCTCCAGGTCCAGCTGTCGCTCGGCACCTCGACGCCGGCCTCGGCGAAAATGGCCTTGTTGTACCAGAGGCCTATCGTGTCGAAATCTTTCGGCACCCCGTATTGGGTTCCGTTCAGGGAGTACATCTCGACGAGCGCCTTGGGGTAGTCGCTCAGCTTGATGTAGCCGCCCTTTACGACGGAAGTGAGGGGCTCAACCTTGCCGTTGCCGGCGTAGAGCTGAAAGTTCGGCCCGTTCAGCCAGAACAGGTCGGGAAGCGTGTTGCTGGATGCTTCGGTCTGCAGCTTCGTCCAGTAGTCACCCCACGGGGTGACGTCGACATTGACCTTGATCTTCGGGTATTCCTTGTTGAATTCCTTCAGATTGGCATCGATCGCCTTCACCTGCGTCTGATCCCAGAGCGCATAGGTGATGTTCGCCGCGAGGCTCTTGGCCGGCGGTTTGTAGGCATCCGAACTGCCGGATGCTGTACCGCCGGCGCCTGAACTGCATCCGGCGAGCAGCGCGACGGCTCCGAGAACGCCGACGACGCTGGCGGCAAGACGGCCCCGCTTGGTGCGCGTGACCGAGGATAATTTACTCATTGCTGTGTCCTTTCGAGGGGTGCCGCCGGATGGCGGCTGTGGGGGCAGCTTCGACGGTGCTCAGGACTGATTCGGTCGTCTTCGGCCGCTCCTGATTCCGTTCGAAGTACGTTTCAAGCTCTTCTTCCAGTGGCGCAACAACGCGAGGAGCCGAGCCGTCGCGCAGCGATTCGGTCGCAGCGACCGCGGCAGCGACCGCGTAGCGCGCGCCCACCGGCGAGGTCTCGGTTGTCGTGTCCAGACGAACGAAATCGAGGAACTCCTGCACGGTGAGCTGGTCGGCGTCACCGTGACCGTCGAGCTCGCCCACGATGGGATAGCTGCGGTCTCCTGCCGCATCGAAGGTGGTGCGCGAGTTCCACACCCGCACAACGCCACCGTCGTCATCGCCGAAGTTCTCCAGGCGGCCTTCCGTGCCTATCACGGTGTAGTTGCGCCAGTAATCCGGAGTGAAGTGGCACTGCTCGTAGCTGGCCAGAACACCGGAGTCGAGACGCATCAGCATCATCGACGTGTCTTCGACATCGACCACCGGGTTGAGCCCCGACTGGCTCAGAGGCGGCCAGTTGTCGAGCGAGAACCAGTCGTCCATCAGCTGCCCCGAGCGATCCTCGCGGTCGGTGATGCTGCCGTACAGGCTCAGATCGCCCATGGCCACGACATCGCGCGTATATGAGCCGGCCAGCCAGTGGATCACGTCGATGTCGTGCGCGCCCTTCTGCAGCAGCAGGCCATTAGAGCGCGCGCGATCCGCGTGCCAGTCCTTGAAGTAGTAGTCGCCGCCGTTGCCCACGAAATGCCGGCACCAGACCGACTTCACCTCGCCGATCTCGCCGCGCGCGATGATGTCGCGCATGAGCCGAACCACGGCCATGTGCCGCATGTTGTGCCCGATGTAGAGCTTCGAGCCGGTCTGCTCGGCGACGCGCAGAATCTCGTCGGCGTCGTCGATGGAGATGGCGAGCGGTTTCTCGAGATACACGGCGATGCCCGCCCGCAGCAGGTCGATGGCGACGGCGGCATGCGTGTCGTCAGGAGTCACGACGATGGCGGCATCCACGTCGGAGGTTGTCAGCGTGCGGTGATCCTCTCGAAACTCGACGTCGGTACCGAAGAGTTTGGCCGCCCGGGATCGGGCCGCCGGATTCACGTCGACGGCGACCGTGAGTCGTGCGCCCGATCCCGGGCGGTCGATCCAGCCGGCCAGCTCACTGCGCATCCCGACACCCACGACCGCGACCCGCAACTCCGCGTCTGTTATCGCCGCCTGCGCGCGCCGGGGAGTCCGTGGTGCGACGAGCGCCGTGGGGGAGGCGAGCGGGGCATCCGCTCTCGATCGCTCGGCGAGCCGGCTGATGCGTGCGGCCAACGGCGCTCGTCGCCCCGAGGTCTCCTCGTTCACGCCGTCGACAGCATGAACGCTCAGTACGGGTGGCTCGAGTGAGCTGCTTCCCGTCAGCTGCTGCGCCGCGAGATCGTGGGCGCGCAGTAGCGCACCGATGGCCACGCCGCGGGTTCCCAGAGTGGTCGAGACGATCATCGGCGGGGTGATGCGCAGCACCGTGCCGCCCACCCGGGCCCGGATGCGCGTCAGCAGCGAATCCTCCGCGCCGGTCAGTGCGCCCCCGATCACGAGAAGGTCGGGGTCTATCACCACGCTCGCGGTGGCAATGCCCTGGGCGATGCGCTGCACGTATTCGTCGACGATCGCCTCGGATGCGGAGTCGCCACCGTCGGCGCGCGCGAGCAGCGACCGCCTGTCGATGGCGGCGGGAGAGACATCCTCACGCAGTGTCGTGCCCGAGAGGCTGCCCAGCTCACCGGCCGCGAAGTTGTGGCCTCGATGCAACCTGCCGCCGAGAATCAGTGCCGTGCTCACGGCCTCGCCCACGTTGACGAAGACCACGTCGTTGGCGAAGCGCGCCGCGCCGGAGTGATGTTCGGCCACGGCCGCCATGTTGACGTCGTTCTCCAGAACGACGGGCACGCCCAGTTGACGCCGGATGCGCGCGGCGATGTCGACGCCGGACCACGCCGGTACGCGCGTGGCCAGCACCACGCGGCCGCGGTCATCCACGATGCCGGTTACCGCCACGCCGACCGCGGCGAGGCGGGAACTCTCGATGCCGAGTGGACGAAGCAGCTGTTCGATGGCTTCACTGACGAGTTCCAGGCGATCGAACGGGTCGATTCCGAGTGGAACCGGCAGATCGACCGCGTTGCGGATCTGCCCGACGAGGTCGCTGACGACGGCCGTCACTGTGTCAATGCCGAGGTCGACGCCGACGACGAAGCGGAACTCAGCCTCTATCGCGAATCCGCGTGCGGGGCGTCCGGCGCCGCCACGCTGGCTCGAGGCGCCGCGGCGCTCGACGACCAGCCCGGTGTCGACCAGTCCACCGAGAATCGCGCCGACGGTCGGGCGGGAGAGCCCAGTGGCCCTGGCGATCTCGGTGAGTGTGAGCTCTGAGGCGGGGCGCAGTGCCCGAATGCACGCATCAAGATTGCGCTGACGAATCGCCGCGCTCTCGACCTCATCGAACTCAGACAACTGTGTCACAGTGGGCGCCTTCCTCGGCAGATCTCTAATACGCAACCACACTTCGTAATTGTGTTGATTGAGAGTATGGCGCCCACGCAGAGGGGTCAATACGCAACCAACAACTGAGCATTTCGACTGAGCGATTGACCGCGCTTTACGCAACCCTCTTGCCAAAGGGCGGCGCGACGCCCGCTTGGCTACTCTGTGAGACGAGTGCCGAAGGGGGCGCACGATGAAAGAGCTCGACCTTGTGCTGAATGACGGTCGCACACTGCACACATATGACACCGAGAGTGTCGGCGATCTCGTCGTTTTCTGGCATCACGGCACACCCAATGTTGGCTCTCCGCCCGCGCCGTTGTTCGCCGCCGCCGACCGGCTCGGCATTCGCTGGGTGTCATACGATCGTCCGGGCTATGGCGGATCGAGTCCGCACGCCGGTCGCACCATCGCGTCGGCGGCCTCTGACGTTGCCGCCGTCGCCGATGCGCTCGCTTTCGAGCGCTTCGCGGTCATGGGGCACTCCGGAGGCGGCCCACACGCGCTGGCCTGTGCCGCGCTGCTGCCCGAGCGAGTGCTGGGCGTGGTGACAGGGGCGGCCCTTGCGCCATTCGACGCGGAGGGGCTGCACTGGTTCGCGGGCATGATCGATTCCGGCCGGGCGGCTCTGCTCGCGGCCGGCGAGGGGCGCGAGGCTAAGGCGCGGTTCGAGGCATCCGGTGTGGAATACGACCCGGAGTTCACGGCAGCCGACATGGCAGCACTCGGCGGGGACTGGGGCTGGCTCGGAACGGTGGCAGGCCGCGGCCTGGAGTCGGGACCGTACGGGCAGATTGACGACGACATCGCCTATGTCACACCTTGGGGATGCAACCCGGCCGACATCGTCGCGCCGACGCTGCTGCTGCATGGCGGGCTCGACCGCATCGTGCCCGCCGCACACGGCGATTGGCTCGCCCGTCACATCCCCGGCGCCGAGCTGCGCCTCTCCCCCGGCGACGGCCATATCTCGGTACTCACCGGCGCCGTCGCCGCCCTGGAGTGGCTCGCGGAGCGCTCCCGCCGCTGACCCGCGCGCGCCAGCGCTTGCGGTCCCAGATCACCCGGCTTTCGCAACGCACCCACGCCGCGGAAAGGGTGCGCTGCGAAAGCGGGGTGATCTGTCGACCGACTCACGTAACCTGTAGACCGGTCGCGATTCGCGCGCACCGACGAAAGGCTCCCCGTGAACATCACCCTGCTTCGACGTTTCGTCGCAGTTGCCGAGGAGTTGCACTTCCCGCGTGCCGCGGACGCCCTCAACATCCCGCTCGCTTCCCTCTACTCATCGATCGAGAAACTCGAAACCGAGATCGGGCACCCGCTCTTCACCCGGAACGGTGAAACCCAACTGACCAAGGTCGGAATTCTTTTTCTTCACGAGGCCAGGGAGGAGATCGCAGCAACGCCCGCTCCCGCCGAGAAACCCGCGGCGAACGCTGGCGGCAAGGCGAAAGCCTCGAAGGGAAAGGGCCGTGCCCCCATCGTGAAGGGGAAGCCAAAGCCGTATAAGAAGCGTCAGGGTCGCTGACCCGAGCGGCCTGCGCGCGACGCTGCGTTTCCCTCCACCAGAGGTCGCCCTTTGAAACGGAACGCCACCACGTCGCCGTTCAACCGCAGAATTCAGCGGCGTACTTAGTACCGCTTTGAACGGAGACAGCGGTCACGACGTTATCCCTGGTACCGAACAGAACATGTCGATCGCGTTGAGGGTCTGACGCATTCGCTGGGTCGTCCAGGATATAGACGGGTCCGTAGTGTGCATCGGAGTCGAGCACGGCCGACGGGTATTCCGTTGTCAATTGCGCAACCGGTGTCCCGACTCCGACGCCTCGATCGGTTTGGGGCGAACCGTCTGCGCGAACATCGATGGATGCGTCTCCCCCGACGAAAACGGACTTGATCTCGTCCGAGCCGCTTACGTCAGCCGCCACCCAGAGGGTCGGATGGGCAGGGGACGCGAAGATCGACATCGCGGGGTTCGGACAGGATTCCGCCGGTCTGAGCGTGTACGCAGGACCGACACGGTTCTTCGCGGCTGAGACCGAACCACCTAAGCTGAACGGTCCAACCCCATCGAAGTCGATCGTCCACGTCGCGGGATCGGAAGAGACGACGGTCGGTGTGGGCGTCGGCGTCGAAGACGGCGTCTGACTGTTCGCGGGGATGGCCGATGCGGGCGTTGCACCTGCGTTCGTTGCCGCTCCTGCGGCGCATCCGGACACAGAGGCGATCAGCGGAATCGCAATTGCCAACGCACCCACGACGCGCCGAAATCCCGAACGCGGCCGACGACGTTGTTCATCGTTCAGCATCGGTGGCTCCTTCAGATCCAAAACGGCGACGAGATTCAACCAGACCGCCGTGCTGCTACAGACGGAGGGGCCCTTGCTCTTTATACCGCGTGTGACCAAAAATCGTCGCGTATTCAGTCAGCTGAGTCGCCGGCCGCGTGAAGCATCCTCGTCGCTGCAGCCCTCACCCGGTTTCGGAGTTCGTCGGGGCGATCGATCACCACCTCGCAGTCGAGAGCCGCAATGACGGAAGGAAGCCAATCGAGGTTCTCGGCATGGATCTCGGCGCGATGCCAGGGCAGGGCGTCTTCGCGCCCCCGGTCGGCCGCGCGGTCCAGTCTTTCGAGTCGAGCCACACTGGGCGGCAGATGTCCCCGGATGTGATCCTCGGTCTCTCGAATGCGCAGCACGACCTTCCATCGATAGTCCGCATCGGCGAAGAGGTCGAGGAGGTGACCTTCCACGTCGAGTTGCTGCGGCGGCGCGAAGGTTCCGCGTATCGACCGAGCCGTTCGAATCCGATCTACCCGGAACGTACGTTCCTCCTGCTTATCCGTGTCGAACGCGACGAGATACCACCGGTCCGAGTGCGCGACCAGGCCATACGGGTGGATCGTGCGCCGCGACGGGACACCGTCGCCGCTGAGGTAGCGCAGGTGGAGGACGTGTCGAAGGTTCACGGCCTCCGCCAAGGTCAGCATCACGGCAGGGTCGGGAGCGACTCCCCCGTGCTGGGAGGTGCGTGTCATCACCCCGAGCAGCGTGTCGATCCGCTTCGCATCAGCAGTCGGCAACGCTCGTTTGATCTTGGACAGGGCGGTCTGCGCGGCAATCCCCGGTTCGCGTGCTGCCGCCTGCGCACGGGCAAGCCCAAGAAAGACCGCGACTACCTCCTCATTGCTGAACATGAGCGGGAGGACGCGCTGGCCGGGCGCGAGCCGATAACCGCCGTAGCGCCCTCGCAGCGTCTCGACGGGCACTCCCAGACCGAACAGTCGCGCCACATCTCTGCGAACAGTCCGCTCGTCGACGCCGAGGCATTCTGCCAGCTCGGCAACAGTGCGCAACTGCGCGGACTGCAGCAGCTCAAGCAACTGCAACGCTCGCGCGGTCGTGTCGGCCATGACACCCATCTTTGCTTACATACCGGGCAGTTTTCGCCCGGTATGGCCGCTACCGTCGTGTCCGTGGCCAGGTTCGTGGGCCACATTCACGTTCACAACAAAAGGAGACGGCAATGCAATTGGCAGCCACCCGCATCATCACCGACGACGTCGACGCGCTCGTCGCGTTCTACGAAACAGTCACCGGAATCACCGTCGAGCGGCTTCACCCGCTGTTCGCCGAGCTTCGCACACCATCCGGCACGCTAGCCATCGCGAGCACTGCCACGGTGCCGTTGCTCGGAGACAATGCCGCCGAGGCTCGCGCGAATCGCAGCGTCACCTTGGACTTCCTCGTCGACGACGTCGACGCGAGCTACACGGCTCTTCAGGATGTCGTCGACGTGTTCATCAATGAGCCGACGGACATGCCCTGGGGCAACCGTTCGCTCCTCGTCAGGGATCCGGATGGCAACCTGATCAACTTCTTCACACCGATCAGCGAAGCAGCCCGGGCCCGATTCGCGAACGAGGCCCAGGAATAGCGAAACTCCGCGACCTTCCGTAGCCGAACAACACCAGGTGCCCAGCCCAAGCGCCGTCAACGGCGCGATACCGTGGACGGTATGGCTGAAATTCATGGACTCGATGCCCTTCTGATAGCCCTGAACGCCGGGGAGACGATCCCCGGAGGTTCGCCGCACCACGCGGCTATGCGCGCCACGAGCCAGGAGTCGCTGCGCATCACGGCTGAGCTCAACGGGCGCTACCACTCTCCCGATGAGGTGCGGTCCCTGATGAGCGAGCTGACCGGGCGCAAAGTCCCCGAGTCGTTCCAGCTCTTCCCACCTTTCAGCGCCGATTTCGGCAAGAATATCCGTTTCGGTGAAGATGTGTTCGTCAACAGTGGCTGCCGGTTCCAGGACCAGGGTGGTATCGATATCGGCGATGGCTCCCTCATCGGTCACAACGCCGTCATCACGACGCTGAACCACGACATGGCGCCGAGCCGACGGGCTGACATGCACCCGGCACGTGTCGTGATCGGCCGGGGCGTGTGGTTCGGGGCCAACGTGACGGTGCTGCCGGGTGTGACGATCGGCGACGGAGCCGTAGTGGGCGCAGGAGCTGTCGTCACCAAGGACGTGCCCGCGCGGGCAATCGTCGTTGGCGTGCCTGCGAAGCAGGTTGGCACGGTGTCAGACGGATAATCGGAGAGCATCGCCACCGCGTTCCAGCACGGAACAACCTCTGCATGCGCACCCGTCACCGCTACGACACGACGACACCGCTTGGGAGTTTAGCTTCAGTCAGACCACGGATCGAGCAGGTCGACCTCGGTATGCGAGAAATCTCTGACGTCTCGAGTCGCGCAAGTCGCGTCGTGCGCGAGGCAGATCGCAGCGATCTGCGCGTCAGCTGTACTGATCGGACGCCCGGCCGCCTCTCGTGCGAGGAGGACATCAGCGTAGTAAGCAGCTGCCGTGTCGTCGAAGGCCAGAATTGAACGGGTACCGCGAAAGGGCTCGATTGCGGCTGCAATGCGAGCGGACAACTCGGCCTTTCGCCGGCCATCAGGGAGCCGGCCCACGCCCGCCAGCAGCTCAGCGAGCGTCACCGCAGTGATCGCGACCTCACTGGTGAGCGCTTCAAGCCACGCGACAACACGATCATTCGGGACCGAACGGACAACCTCCGAAATGACATTCGTGTCGAGAACTATCACTCGAAGTCCACCGCTCGTGCGGTGTCGTTGCGTTGCGGAACCACAAGGTCATCGATACCACCCACCTGCTGAGCGGCTCGCATGAGCGCCAGCCCGATGTGCGGTCTGCGTGCGGCCTGGGTCAGAATGTCACGAGCCTCAGCCTCCATAGAACGCCCGTGCTGTTTCGCCTGCGCCGCGAGTTGCTCCTTGACCCACTCATCGAGTCCACGGACGATAATCGACGCCATGGGGCGATCACCTCCTCGCATGATATCAGTCACGATATCATGAGTCGGCGAATGCTTCACCGTCAGCCGATCAGGTAGGCGAATCCCCGATTAGACGCAGCCACACCCGTTACGAACTCCACAGCTCGATTCAGGAAGTCGAGCACGTATCGGTCGTCGCGGTCATTTCTCTTATCGTCCTGCACAGTGTGCTGCAGATCGGCGAGATCCTCGGCGATCTCAAGGACCTCCTCCGGCGACAGGGCTCGCACCCACGGGATCCAACCATTTTCGTGCATCGTGACCTGCCCTTCGAACATCCGGTACGCAGGTCGTGGCCGACGATCCGTCGCGCTGGGGCGCGTCATCGCTTGCAACCCTGACCATGCTTTGTCGAGATACAGCATGTCGGTCTTGGGCACCGATTGTTCAAAGTTAGTCACCGCGATTTGCGCGCCATGGGGCATGCCCCATGCGTCCGCAAGCGGATCGTCATTGATGAAACTCCTCGGGTCGGCCTGCGCACGTGCGGTCATGTCAGCGTCAAAGGCGTACGCGTAGTATCTGATTCCCATGCATCGATCCTGTCGTGCGAGCAACGCGCCCCTGGACAAAACCCCAGCGATTGTGGAGAAGTCACCCGAAACGCAGAATGTGCGGAGACGGTGCACCTGAGTAATCGCCGGTCACGCGACGCGCCTCAACTACTGGGATTCGCCCGCCGAGGGTCGCCCGCAGGTTCAGCCCGGACTCAGTGTCACCCGAAGAGAACTCCGACCAGGCGTTGAACCGAAACGCGGCTACACGTTGAAGCGGAAGTCCACCACGTTTCGCAGTCGAATAATCTCTGCGGCAAGCTCAGAGCGAAGGTGATCGTGCGCAGGGCCGAGCTCCAGAGCCGGATCGTGCCAGTAATTGAGCCGGATACAACCGCACCGGCTTGCCGGCCAGCTCTGCAGGCTCCCACGAATAGCGTGGCCAAATGTGCGCGTGAAGGAACGCATCCGTGTTGCCGAGGATCTCCACATTCATGCGTCGGAAGGCGTCATCCAACCGAGAGCGGACGCTCTCCACTGCTGTCGCGAGCGGGTCGACGTCGGCAAGATACCGGAGGCGTTCCAGCCGCGGCAGATCAGAGAGCCGATCGACGCCGGAGGCCTTCGTCAGCGCGAGCGAGTATATCCGGGAAGCCATTGGACATCGCCGATCACTGCGAAGGCAGCGTCCAGTTCAGCAAGCACAGTCGGGTTCATCCCCTCGTGGGCAGAGCCGACACGGTCCGAGCGCCAGTCGCTCATGCGACCTTCAGCGGAGTGATCGCCGCGAGCTGCTCGACAAGCGCGTTGCGCTCGGCTGAGTCGCACGGCAGTGTCCGCCATGATCCCGCGCTTGCCATGCACGATCTCGTTTTTCCGCCACGGGCGGGCTCACCTTGCTGAGAGCGACTGGATGTATCTGCTGATCGTCGGCAGGTCGACGATCATCGTGTCCCAGACCGCTCCGTAGTCGGTGCCCTCGTAGTGGTGCGCCAAACGGTCCCGCATCCGCTTGATCAACGACCATGGCACTTCGGGGTGCCGGTCGGTCGTGGCGTTGCTCAGACGAGCCACATTCTCGCCGATCTTGATGATCAGTGACTCTGCCGCCAGACCCGGCACGTTGTCGGGGTCCCCGAGGTGCCACTCATCACCGCGTGCCACGAGATTCGCCCCGACGCTGCACAGACGGACGATCTCCGTCAGAGCCGCAGCATCCCGCTCATTCATACCGCGACAGCCGTCGCCAAAATCTCATGATCGGCATGCAGACCGCCGTCGGTCACCACATCGACCTCGACACCGAGTAGCTCGCTCGCTTCCGCAGCGAACGCCGCGATCGTGAGCAACCCGGTGCCGGGCGACCGGGTGACCAGGATGTCCAGATCGCTGCCAGGACCGTCTGTGCGGCGAGCCGCGGAGCCGAAGACTCGGACATTGTCGAAGCCATACCGGCCCGCAAGTCTGACAAGGTCGGCACTGCGCGCAGCGAGCGCATCATGAGGCAGTGGTCGCGCGGCCGTCCGCAGGCGATCGAGCATCTCGGCCGAGACGCTGCGCCGCCCAGCCTCGTAGGCGGCAACATTGGGCTGAGCAACCCCTGACCGTCGCGCAAGCTCTGCCTGGCTCAGACCGGCAGCCTCGCGAAGCGCTCGAACTGGATTCACCATGGTCTGATTATATCGCGTGATATGGCCTTAGCGACAGCCAGAACGCTTTGGTCGCAACCGGTCGCGTGAGAGCAGCCGTCGCCCTGTCCTGCGAAGCCCCGCATCAGACGTTGAAGCGGAACTCCACCACGTCGCCGTCTTGCATGACGTAGTCCTTGCCCTCGATGCGGGCTTTGCCGTGGGCACGCGCCTCGTGAATCGAGCCGGTCTCGACGAGGTCGTCGAAGGAGATGACCTCGGCCTTGATGAAGCCCTTCTCGAAGTCGGTGTGGATCACGCCGGCGGCCTGCGGGGCCTTCCAGCCCTGGTGGATCGTCCAGGCGCGCGTCTCTTTCGGCCCGGCGGTGAGGTAGGTCTGCAGGCCGAGCGTGGCGAAGCCGATGCGGGCAAGCTGGTCGAGCCCGCTCTCCTCCTGGCCGGTGGATGCGAGCAGTTCCGCCGCGTCCTCGGCATCCAGTTCGATGAGCTCGCTCTCGAGCTTCGCGTCGAGAAAAACGGCCTTCGCCGGGGCAACCAGCGCGGCCAGCTCGTCGAGCTTCGCCGCGTCGCCGAGTATCTCCTCGTCCACGTTGAACACGTAGATGAACGGCTTGGCCGTCAGCAGCCCCAGCTCACGGATCGGCTCGAGGTCGAGCTTCGCGTTCGAACTCAGCGGCTTGCCGTCGTTGAGCCACGCCGTCGCCGCCTTCGCGGTCTCGAGCACGATCGGCTCGGCGCGCTTGGTCTTGACCTCTTTCTCATACCGCTCCACGGCCTTCGAGAGCGTCTGCAGGTCAGCAAGGATGAGCTCGGTGTTGATGGTCTCCATGTCGGATGCCGGGTTCACGGCGCCGTCGACGTGCACGACATCCGCATCGCTGAATCCACGGATGACCTGCGCTATCGCATCCGCTTCACGAATGTTCGCGAGGAACTTATTGCCGAGCCCCTCCCCCTCGCTGGCACCCTTGACGATGCCGGCGATGTCGACGAACGACACCGGGGCGGGCAGAATACGCTCGCTGCCGAAGATGCCGGCGAGCACAGCGAGCCGCTCATCGGGCAGGTTCACGACCCCCACGTTCGGCTCGATCGTGGCGAACGGGTAGTTCGCGGCGAGCACCGAGTTCTTGGTGAGGGCGTTGAAGAGGGTGGACTTGCCCACATTGGGGAGTCCGACGATTGCGATAGTGAGAGCCACGGGCACCAAGTCTATCCGCGGGCCGCAACGCCCTCAGCCGGGATGCGACCGCGAGCGTTCAGAGCCCGGTGCCCTCACCGGATGCCTCGACCGGCGCGAGCTCGAAGACCGGATTCTCGATCACACCCACGATGTCGCCGGACGGGCTACGAAAGGTGCCGATCTTGATGCCGTCACCGACCTCCGACACGATCTCATCGGGCGTGCTGCCGAGCACGATGAGCTTCGACGACGCCTCTTCGATGTTGCGCACGCCCCAGTACGTGCGCGGTCCCGCGGCGGGATCGGCGTTCGGGTCGAGTCCGAGCTCATAGCCGCCCGGGCTGAAACCCACGAAGAAGGGTTCGTCGAAATAGGGCTCGATTCCGAGCAGTTCGCTCCACCATTTCTTGGCGGCGTCGAGGTCGGGCGCCGGGTAGATGACTGTTCTGAGACCAAGGAACATGGGAACTCCTCTTTGCTGAGCCGCGGTCGTTCGCGTGCAAGAACCAGTCAAGCGCACACCACCGACGTGGCGCACGCTTCGTGTCAGCGAGGCGTGAGACGATGAAACGGTGCCATTGGATTTCACCGCCATCGACTTCGAGACCGCCAACTCCAGCAGTGCCTCCGCCTGCTCGGTCGGGCTGGTGAAGGTGCGCGACGGCCGCGTCGTCGACAGCGCATACTGGCTCATCCAGCCGCCCGCCGGTCACGACGAGTTCGTGGAGTGGAACACACGCATCCACGGCATCAGGGCTGCGGATGTCGCGGGCGCGCTCAGCTGGCAGGCCCAGCTTCCCGATCTGGTCGCCTTCGCCGACGGCGACGCCCTGGTCGCCCACAACGCGGGCTTCGACACCGGCGTGATCCGCGGCGGCTGCACGGCCACCGGCCTCGCCTGCCCCGACTTCGACTATCTGTGCAGCCTGCAGGTAGCTCGCAAAACCTACAACCTGGAGTCGTATCGGCTGCCGGTGGCAGCGATGGCCGCCGGTTTCGAGGATTTTCAGCACCACAACGCACTCGCCGATTCCGAGGCGTGCGCGGCCATCATCGTGCACGCGGCGAAGCGCTATGGTGCCGGCACGGTCACCGAGCTCGCCGCGGCAGCATCCGTGAAGCTGGGGCACATCGGGGCCGAGCGCATCACCGGTTCCGCCGCCTGATGGCGAGCGGTGTCGGCAGCCACTGTCTGCGGCCGCTGACACACTAGGGGTATGGAAGCACTCCTCCTCATCATCGGTCTCGTCGCCGGGGCCGCCATCGGTGCGCTCGTGACAGCGATAGTGCTCGCACGTCGGCGTGCGGGCAGCGCCTCAGCCTTGGAGAATCCTGCGGTCGTGGAGGCCAGACACGCCGCCGCGCTGGCCGAGGTGCGTGCCGAGGAGGCGGGCATCCGTTCCCAGCTGAACGCAGAGCTTGCCGGCGTGATCGCCACGGCAGATGCGCTCAAAGAGCAGATTCGGGGCCAGCAGGAGCAATACCGCGAGCTCACCGAGCGCCAACGCGCCGAGCAGGCCGAGCGCGCCGAACGCGAACGCGCCGAGAGCAAGGTGCTTCAGGCGCTCGCGCCGGTACGCGAGTCTCTACAGAACATGCAGAGCAAGGTCACCGAGTTGGAGACCCAGCGCAGCCAGCAGCACGGAGAACTGACCCAGCAATTGCGCAGTGCCACGGAATCGGAAGAGCGACTGCGCAGCACAGCAGAGACCCTCGCGGCCGCGCTGCGATCGAACAGCACGCGCGGAGTGTGGGGCGAAACGCAGCTGCGCAGCGTCGTGGAGGCCGCCGGCCTCATCGAGCGGGTCGACTTCGACGTGCAGTCGAGTATCACCTCGGATGCCGGCGCCGGCCGCCCCGACATGGTGGTGCACCTGCCCGCAGGCAAGAGCATCGCGGTCGATGCAAAGGTGCCGTTCAACGCCTTTCTGGAGGCCAGCCAGATTCCGGCGACGGCGACCGGTGCCGAGGGCGCCCAGCGCGAGGTCTATCTCAAGCAGCACGTCAAGGCCGTGCGCGACCACATCACCACGCTCGGCAGCAAGGCGTATTGGCAGGGGTTGGATGCCTCCCCCGAGCTGGTCATCGCCTTCATTCCCAGCGAGTCGCTCGTCTCCTCCGCGATGGAGGCCGATCCGTCGATCATGGAGTTCGCCTTTGGCAAGCGGGTCGCGCTCGCCTCACCCGTGACACTCTGGTCGGTGCTGAAGACCGTCGCCTTCAGCTGGCAGCAGGATGTGCTCACCCAGGACGCCAAAATCCTGTTCGACCTGAGCCGCGAGCTCTACTCGCGCATCGCCACCACCGCCGCGCACGTCGACAAGCTCGGCCGTTCCATCAAGGGAACCGTCAACGACTACAACAAATTCGTCGGCTCGCTGGAGCGCCAGGTGCTGCCGTCGGCGCGCAAACTCAACGCCCTCGACGAGTCCAAGGTGATTGGCCCGCTCGAGGGCATCGAGGAGACGCCGCGCGAGCTGACCGCGTTCGAACTCGTGGGCGAACTCGATGCGCTCGACGCGGCCGATGCGCCTCCCGCTTCGGCAGACGCGCGCGATTAACGCCGCTCTACTGCCACTTCTCCACGAGGTGGTCGGCCTCGACCCGGCGAATGGTGCCCGACTTGGAACGCAGCACCACCGACTCGGTGCGGAGGATCGGCCCCTTGCGCTGCACACCGCGTACCAGTTCACCGTTGGTGACGCCGGTCGCGACGAAATAGGTGTTGTCGCCCTTCACCAGATCGTTGCCGTCGAGCACGCGAGTCAGATCATGACCGGCGTCGATCGCCCGCTGCTTCTCGTCGTCGTCCTTCGGCAGCAACTGGCCCTGAATGAGGCCGCCGAGCGCCTTCACCGCACACGCCGTGATGATGCCTTCCGGCGTTCCGCCCACCCCGACACACATGTCGATGTATGAGTCGTAGCGGGCCGCGTTGATGCCGCCGGCCACGTCTCCGTCGAGCAGCAGGCGCGTGCCTGCCCCCGCCGCGTGAATCTCGTCGATCAGGCCGACATGCCGGGGCCGGTCCAGCACCGCCACGCGAATGTCGCCGATGTCTTTGCCCTTCGCCTTGGCCAGCGCCCGGATGTTCTCGGCGATCGGCTTGCGAATGTCGACGACCCCGATGCCCTCCGGTCCGCACACGATTTTGTTCATGTAGAACACGGCGGACGGGTCGTACATGCTGCCCTGGTCGGAGACCGCGATGACCGACAGTGCGTTCTGCCGCCCGGCGGCGGTCAGCGAGGTTCCGTCGATGGGGTCCACCGCGATGTCACAGGCCGGACCGCGACCGTTGCCGACATGCTCGCCGTTGAAGAGCATGGGCGCGTGATCTTTCTCGCCCTCGCCGATCACAATCACGCCGTCGAAGTTGACCGTTCCCAGGAACGCGCGCATCGCATCCACTGCCGCGCCGTCGGCCGCATTCTTGTCGCCACGGCCGATCCACGGTGCCGAACGGATGGCCGCCGCCTCCGTCGCCCGCACTAGTTCCATGGCCAGGTTGCGGTCGGGGTGCAGGTACAACGAAGACGCTTCTGAATTGGTCACGCGGGTCCTCCCGGTTGGGGTTTCGACTGCTTCGGCGACGCGGCCCGGGGCTTGTTCGCCTCACCTGACCGACGCCCTCATCCTACCGGGGCCTCCGATAGACTCGCAGGCGAATCAACGTCACCCAAGGAGAGCTCATGCCCGTCGCAACACCCGACCAGTACGCGGAAATGCTGGATAAGGCCAAGAGCAGGGGCTTCGCTTACCCCGCATTCAATGTGTCGTCGTCGCAGACGATCAACTCGGTTCTGCAGGGGCTGAGCGAGGCCGGAAGCGATGGAATCATCCAGGTGACCACCGGTGGTGCCGATTACTTCGCCGGCCAGACCGTGAAGGCACGCGCCACCGGCGCCATCGCCTTCGCGAAGTTCGTGACAGAGGTCGCCAAGAACTACCCGGTCACCGTTGCGCTGCACACCGACCACTGCCCCAAGCCCGCACTCGAAGACTTCGTGCTGCCGCTTATCGCGGCCAGCGAGGAAGAGGTGAAGGCCGGTCGCAACCCGATCTTCCAGTCCCACATGTGGGACGGATCCGCGGTTCCTCTCGTCGAAAACCTCGAAATCGCGCAGGAAATGCTGAAGCGCACCCGGGCAATCAACGCCATTCTCGAGGTCGAGATCGGTGTGGTCGGCGGCGAGGAGGACGGTGTCCAGCACGAGGGTACCAACGACGCGCTCTACACGACGGTCGGCGATGTCACGAAGGCCGTCGAGGCCCTCGGGCTGGGCGACAACGGTCGCTACATGGCCGCCCTCACCTTCGGCAATGTGCACGGCGTGTACAAGCCGGGCAACGTCAAGCTGCGCCCCGAGCTGCTTGGGGAGATCCAGGCCGGCATCGCCGAGAAGTTCGGCGACGGTCCGAAGCCGCTCGACCTCGTCTTCCACGGCGGATCGGGCTCGACCGCCGAGGAGATCACCGAGGCTGTCTCCAACGGCGTCATCAAGATGAACATCGACACCGACACGCAGTACGCCTTCACCCGCACCATCGCCGACTACATGCTGAAGAACTACGACGGCGTGTTCAAGATCGACGGCGAGGTCGGCAACAAGAAGGTCTACGACCCGCGCGCCTGGGGCAAGGTCGCCGAGACCGGCATGGCCCAGCGCGTCATCGAGGCCACCCAGCAGCTCGGATCGGCCGGCCACTCCGGCAACTGACTGACGCACAGCCGTCATCGCAAGGGCGCCCCGGTCATGCGGCCGGGGCGCCCTCGCGCTTATGCCGTCAGGAGTGCGAGGCCGAGGTGCTTACAAACGCCGTGAACGCCGGGTCGTTGAACACGACTATCAGCAGCACGGCGACCAGCGCGATGTACGACACGAGCGCTCCGACGAGCGGAATCCAGAAGCTCAGCCGGCCCCGACGCAGGGAGAGTCTGGCGAGCGCGGCGGTCGCCACCCAGATCACGGCCTGCACGATAGTGAGGGCGATGCCCGCCGGCGCGGCAATGTCCGACGCCCCGAAGTGGCCGATGCCTAATTGTGTGTAAGCGCCTTGAAGCGCCGGCGCCATGTTGAGGTACGACGACACCGACAGGGCCAGGTTCAGCAGGCCCATGGCGATCAGCACCCAGGTGAGCGATCGGTCCCAGAGGCGCGCGGGGCGTTTCGCGACACCGGATGTCTGCGCCTGGTGAGACGACGTCGGGGCCGTGCCCGGGGCATCCGACCGCACCACGTCGCCCCGTGGAGTGCTGTCGCTCGGGATCGACGCCGATTCGGGCGGCTGATAGTGCGGGTTGGCATGCGGGTCACGAACGTGTGCCCGCTGGTCTTCGGGGCTGGCATACTCGCCGTATTGCGGGCGCGGGCGCTCGTCGTTCACGACCGGCCACGACCCCCGAGGGCCCGCGCATCCTGCTTGCCGGTGATATCGCGGCGCAGCTCCTTGGGCAGCGAGAACATGAGGTCCTCCTCGGCCGTCTTCACAGGCTGCACATCGGTGTAACCGGCCCCGGCGAGTTCCTCCAGCAGTTCACGCACGAGAACCTCGGGCACGGATGCTCCGCTGGTCACGCCGACGGTCGCCGCCCCATCGAGCCACTCCTGCTTCACCTCGCTGGCATAGTCGACGCGGTACGCGGCCTTCGCCCCGTTCTCCAGCGCAACCTCGACCAGACGCACCGAGTTGGACGAGTTGGCTGACCCGACAACGATGACGACATCCGCCTCCTCGGCAACCTTCTTGATCGCCACCTGACGGTTCTGGGTCGCATAACAGATGTCGTCGCTGGGCGGGTCCTGCAGCTTCGGAAAGCGGTCGCGCAGGCGACGCACGGTCTCCATGGTCTCGTCGACGCTCAGCGTGGTCTGCGAGAGCCACACCACCTTTTCGGGGTCGCGCACCTCAAGCGTGGCCACATCATCCGGGCTGCCGACGAGTGTCACGTGGTTCGGGGCCTCGCCCGCGGTGCCTTCGACCTCTTCGTGGCCCTCGTGGCCGATGAGCAGAATCTCGAAGTCGTCCCGGGCGAAACGCACGGCCTCGCGGTGCACCTTGGTGACCAGCGGGCAGGTGGCATCGATGGCGAGCAGACCGCGGTCGGCAGCGGCCGAGACAACGGCAGGCGAGACCCCGTGCGCGCTGAAGACGATGTGGGCGCCCGGCGGCACCTCGTCGACCTCATCGACGAAGATCGCTCCCTGCTTCTCCAGGGTGGAGACGACATGAATGTTATGCACAATCTGTTTGCGCACATAAACCGGTGCGCCGTAGTGTTCGAGCGCCTTTTCCACCGCAATCACGGCGCGATCCACGCCGGCGCAGTAGCCGCGCGGTGCCGCCAGCAGCACCCGCTTGTGTCCGACCACCGGGGTATCCTGAAGCTGGCCTCGCGCACCCGGAATTCTCGGTGTGGGAAGGCTGATCGTTGTGTCGCTCACCCAGCCAGTCTAAGCCGGGAGCACTGAGCACACGGTGGGAGGAAAAGCACATGACGGATGCCCCGTCCACGGTCGACGCGCCCTGGCCGGTCGGTCTGCTCTCGGCCAAGATCAAGGGCTACATCGACCGCCTCGGCACCGCGTGGGTGGAGGGTGAGATCACCCAGTGGGGCGGCTCCGGCGGCAACGTCTACGGCAAACTCAAAGACGTGGATGCCGAGGCCACCGTGAGCTTCACCATCTGGTCATCCGTGCGCGGCAAGCTTCCAGAAGATCTCAAGCAGGGCGACCGCGTGGTGGCGCTCGTCAAACCCAATTACTGGGTCAAGGGCGGCACTCTCACCATGCAGGTGTTCGAAATGCGGCATGTCGGGCTCGGCGACCTGCTGGAGCGACTGGAACGACTGCGCACCCAGCTGGCATCCGAGGGGTTGTTCGCGCTTGAACGCAAGAAACGGCTGCCGTTTTTGCCGCACTGCATCGGCCTGATCACCGGCAAAGACTCCGACGCCGAGAAAGACGTCAAGCGCAACGCGCAGTTGCGCTGGCCGGCGGTGCGATTCCGCACCGTTCACACGGCGGTGCAGGGCGAACGAGTCGTGGGCGATGTCACGGCGGCGCTGCGCACGCTCGACGCCGACCCCGAGGTCGATGTGATCATCGTGGCCCGTGGCGGCGGAGACTTTCAGAATCTGCTCGGCTTCAGCGACGAATCGCTCGTGCGCACCGCTGCCGCCTGCTCCACCCCCATCGTCAGTGCGATCGGGCACGAGGCGGATCGACCGTTGCTCGACGAGGTCGCCGACCTGCGTGCATCCACCCCGACGGATGCCGCCAAACGGGTCGTTCCCGATGTCGCGGAGGAGCTGCTGCGGGTGCAACAGGCCCGCGCGCGCCTCGGCCTGCGACTCAGCGGCATGCTGAACACCGAGATCGACCGCCTCGAGCAGCTGCGCTCCCGCCCCGTGTTGACGAACTCGAGCTGGATCGTCGACTCCCGCGCCGAGGAACTCGGCCGCTACCTCGACCGCGGCACAGAGCTTGTCACCCGCGTTCTCGAGAAGGCGAGCACCCGCACGAGCGAGCTGCGCGCCCAGTTGCGCGCGCTCTCGCCACAGGCAACGCTCGATCGCGGTTACGCCATCGCGCAATCGCCCGATGGCCACGTGCTGCGGGCCGCTGCCGATGCGCCGAAGGGGGCTCCGCTCACGCTCACGCTCGCATCCGGAACGCTCGATGCCGTCTCGGCCGGCGCCCGTCACCCAGACAAGCCCGCCAAACAGCCAGCCAAACGCAAATAGAATGGATGCCATGCCCACCCCATCCGACACCGCCGAGCTCAGCTACGAGCAGGCCCGAGACGAGCTGATTCGTGTCGTCGGCGAGCTTGAGCAGGGTTCGTCGACGCTCGAGGAGTCCCTGGCATTGTGGGAACGCGGCGAAGCCCTCGCCAGTCGCTGCGAAGAATGGCTGATCGGGGCCAAGGCCCGGCTCGACGCCGCCCGTGTCGCCGCCTCCGATGCGGATGCCGCCGCCGAGACTGCCGAATGAACAGTGCCGGAATGAACAGTGCCGGAATGAAAACCGTCGCATGAGTACAGCCGAATGAGCAGGGATCGCAGCGCGCAGCCTGCCGTCGTCGCGGAGCTCGGTCGGCCTGAGACGCCCGAAGAGACCGCGGCGCGCAAGGCGCAGGATTCCCGCAATCACCGCACCAGGCAGACCGTCAACAACCTGGTTCTCTCCCTGCTGGCCACCCTCGCCATTGTGGTAGTCATTGTTCTGATCGTTCCCCGCGGGGAGCCTGTTGCCGCACCCGCGGTCGACTATGCGACCATCGCGGGCCTGGCACAAGGCACCGAAGCCGATCCACTCGTGACTCCGAAGCTGCCTGAAAAGTGGGTCTCCAACTCGGCCGTGCTGCACACCAAGACGGCCGACGGCATCGACGACTGGTACATCGGCCTCATCAGCCCCGCGAAACAATTCGTGGGGGTCACCCAGGGATTCAATGCCAATTCGAGCTGGCTGGCCGATCAGGTGAATCGCTCACTGGCATCCGGAACCACCGTCATCGACGGCGTGCAATGGACCATCTACGACAATCGACAGGCTTCGACCGACCAGGGCAATGTGAAATACGCGCTGACGACCGAGTTCGCACACAGTACCTTCGTCGTGTTCGGCACGGCGAATCCGCAGGAGATTGACACCGTCGCCGGCGCCGTCACCGCGCAGTTACGCACCATGAACAGTTCGAACACGAATGGAGAATCATCGAAGTGAGTACCCCAACGTCGCTTACACCACGGGAAGCCTGGGCGGAACTGCAGCTTGGCAACGAGCGCTTCATTGCCGGGTCTCCGCGGCATCCGCACCAGGACGCCGGGCGACGTGAGGAACTCGCCAGCCGCCAGTACCCCGTTGCGGCGATCTTCGGTTGCAGCGATTCGCGTTTGGCCGCCGAGATCATCTTCGACTTGGGGATCGGCGATGCCTTCGTGATCCGCAATGCGGGGCAGGTCATCTCCGATTCCGCACTCGGCTCGATCGAATACGCCGTGGGCATTCTGCAGGTGCCGCTCGTGCTCGTACTCGGGCACGACTCGTGCGGGGCCGTGCGCGCCGCCATCGACTCACAGGCACCGGATGCGACTCCGCTCCCCCCACACATCGCCGGCCTCATCGCGCCGATCGTGCCCGCCGTGCGCCGCGTCGCCGGGGCTTCTGCCAGCGAAGAGATCGATGCCGCATCGGTGAATGCGGCAGACGTCGGGCGTGAGCACCTGCGTGACACCGTCGCCGGGCTGGTGAGCGAATCAGAGATGATCAGTGACGCTGTCGCCAGCGGAAAATTGGCTATCGTGGGAGCCAACTACCGGCTCGTCGAAGGGCGCGTGGTTCCCGACGTCGTCGTCGGGCTCACGTGAGGCTCCGCCTCCTGGCTCTCACCGTTAACGAAACCGCCACGAACACCTCCTCATTGAAAGCAAAGGATCACATCGCGTGAACACGACGCCGAACGCCGAGTACCGCATCGAGCACGACACCATGGGTGAGGTGCGCGTGCCCGCCAGCGCGCTGTACGGCGCGCAGACCCAGCGTGCCGTCGAGAACTTTCCCATCTCGGGTTCGGTGCTGGAGTCGGCGCAGATCGCCGCGCTGGCTCGCATCAAGAAGTCGGCCGCGCTCGCGAACGCTCGGCTCGGTGTACTCGATCAGGGCATCGCGGATGCCATCGCCGCCAGCGCCGACGAGGTCGTCACCGGCGCATACGACACCGAGTTCCCCATCGACGTCTACCAGACCGGCAGCGGCACCTCGTCGAACATGAACATGAACGAGGTGCTGGCCACCCTCGCCTCGCGTCGGCTCGGCAGCCCGGTTCACCCGAACGATCACGTGAATGCCTCGCAGTCCTCGAACGATGTGTTCCCGACCTCGGTGCACATCGCCGTGACGGGCGCACTCATCGACGACCTCGTGCCCGCGCTCGACCACCTGGCCGTCGCGCTCGAGGAGAAGGCCGAACTGTGGGCCACGGCCGTCAAGTCGGGTCGCACGCACCTCATGGATGCCACGCCGGTGACACTCGGGCAAGAGTTCGGCGGCTACGCCGCACAGATTCGTCTCGGCATCGAGCGGGTTCAGTCCGCGCTGCACCGGGTCGCCGAGGTGCCCCTCGGCGGAACGGCCGTCGGCACGGGCATCAACACGCCCGCCGGCTTCCCGCAGCTGGTCATCCAGCTGCTCACGGAGGAGACCGAGCTGCCGATCACGGAGGCACGCAACCACTTCGAGGCGCAGGCGAACCGCGATGCGCTCGTGGAGGCATCCGGTGCGCTCCGCGTCATAGCCGTGAGCCTCACCAAGATCTGCAACGACCTGCGCTGGATGGGTTCGGGGCCGAACACCGGGCTCGGTGAGTTGCACATTCCCGACCTGCAGCCGGGCTCGTCGATCATGCCGGGCAAGGTGAATCCGGTCATTCCCGAGGCCGTGCTGCAGGTGGCGTCGCGCGTGATTGGCAACGATGCGA
Organism: Leifsonia sp. Root112D2; assembly: GCF_001424905.1. NCBI lineage: Bacteria > Bacillati > Actinomycetota > Actinomycetes > Micrococcales > Microbacteriaceae > Leifsonia > Leifsonia sp. Root112D2. Next base: position 2,069,464 of record NZ_LMCU01000001.1, on the reverse strand, counting down.
GTATCGCCTGGAGCGGGGCATCCGGCTCATTCGAACTGAACGTGGCGATTCCGGTGATGGGTACCGCACTGCTGGAGTCGATTCGGCTGCTCACGAATTCCTCGCGCGCGCTGGCCGACAAGACCATCGCAGGCCTTGAGGCAAACATCGAGCGCGCCCGGGCACTGGCCGAATCGTCGCCGTCGATCGTGACGCCGCTGAACAAGGTGATCGGTTACGAGGCCGCGGCCAAGATCGCCAAGCACGCGGTCGCCGATGGTGTGACGATTCGCCAGGCCGTCATCGACCTGGGCTTCGTGGAGCGTGGTGAGGTGACGCTCGAACAGCTGGACAAGGCTCTCGACGTGCTCTCGATGACGAAGCCCCCGCAGGCATAGCTCGCGGGGAGCCCGTTGCCGCGCCTAAATCCGTAGCCAGCCGGCGAGCGCCACGGATGCCCAGAATCCGAGTAACAGGAACGGGCCGAATGGAATGCGCCGCAGCAGGCCGGCACCCGGCGACACGAGCGCGACGAGACCTGCCGCTCCCCCGGCCAGGAAGCCGATGACGATGCCGGCTATCGCGGGCACGACCCCGAGCATGCCGAGGCCCAGGCCCAGAACACCCGCCAGCTTCACATCGCCCATGCCCATGCCGCCTGCCAGGTTCATGAGCAGCAGGAACGCGAACCATGCCGCTCCTGCTGCCAGGCCGGTCCATGGCGGACCCCCACCGGATGCCCACTGCCACACCAGCGCGACAGCCGCGAAGCCATAGCCGGGCAGCACGAGGACGTTCGGCAGTCGGTGCTCCGCGATGTCGACGCGGCACAGCTCCCCCGTCACAACGACGAGGTACAACGGCACGATGAGAGCCGGTCGGATGCCCACACACAGCACGGCAAGCACCCCGAGAACCAGCGTGAGCGGCAGCTGCCACGCCAGCCGCACACGCAATCGAGGCGCCTCGTCCACAACGAAAACCATTCACGCAGGCTAGCGACTCGCGCCCATGCTCGTCAGAGTTCTCCACAGGCGCCCACAATGGCCTCGACGCGCGGCGACTTTCTTCGTTAGCGGCGCCAATTCGGCGTTTCCTCTTGCGCCCGCAGCTCGCGTACCGCTACCGTGTAAATCGCGCCAAACGACGAAAGGAGCCAGCGTGTTTGTTCGAATTGATCCAGATATCTTCAGCACCACCGCCGGCCTCGTCGGCGTCTTCACCGCCTGATCGGTCGGTTTTGCTTCTGCTTCGTTAGAAGTCCTCGCCGCCGATAACCACGGTTGCGACGCTCACGACGCCCTCGCCCAGAGTCTCTGCTGAGCCTCCAGACGCTACCCGAGATTTCGGGCATCCGTCTCTCAGCGAGCGATCAACTTTCGCTCGCCTTCTGCCGCACGCTGCGGCCAGCCGTTGACGACCGCGCACGCGGGCGCCGGCTGGCCGTCACACGTCCTTAGGGAATGCCGATCATGAATACCAGTCTCATCCGTCCCGTGTCGACCACTTCCGATCGTCACGATCACCCGCCCCAACCGGTTCCCGCGCTGCACACGCGGCCCGAGCGCCGAGTGGCGCTTCTCGACCGCGCCGCGCTGCACCTCGGCATGGCCCTCATCATGTGGGGTCGCCGCACGCGCGCTATCGAGTCCCGCGAGCGACGCGCCAGCCGACACGAGCAGTACCTCACTCGCTTGGCACGCGAGCGCGCCGCCGAGCGCTGGATCAGCCTCAACCTGCCCCCGAGGTGAACAACAGACCTCCCGCGGCAGCCACCAAAACGACGGAGAAACTGGCCATATGGCCACGGATGCGCGCCCGAAGGGCGACATCCGCTCGTTTCTCCGTCGTTTTGGCTAACGCGGGTGGGTCAGGCGAGTTCGTTCGACTCGAGCATCTCGGTGACCAGGGCCGCTATCGCCGAGCGCTCCGAACGCGTCAGCGTGACGTGGCCGAACAGCGGATGTCCCTTGAGCGTCTCGATCACCGACGCGACACCGTCGTGCCGGCCCACGCGTAGATTGTCGCGCTGCGCCACGTCGTGCGTGAGCACCACGCGCGAGTTCTGCCCGACGCGACTGAGCACCGTGAGCAGAACGTTGCGCTCCAGCGACTGCGCCTCGTCAACTATCACAAACGCATCATGCAGCGAGCGACCACGGATGTGCGTGAGCGGCAGCACCTCGAGGATGCCCCGCTCCACCACCTCGTCGAGCACGTTCTGTGACACCAGCGCGCCGAGCGTGTCGAAGACGGCCTGTCCCCACGGGTTCATCTTCTCGCCCTGGTCGCCCGGCAGATAGCCGAGCTCCTGGCCACCCACCGCATACAGCGGCCGGAACACCATGATCTTCTTGTGCTGCTGACGCTCCAGAACGGCCTCGAGCCCGGCGCAGAGTGCCAGCGCCGACTTTCCCGTTCCGGCGCGCCCTCCCAGCGACAGAATTCCGATCTCCGGGTCGAGCAGCATGTCTATCGCGAGCCGCTGCTCGGCGGAGCGCCCGTGTAGTCCGAACACGTCGCGGTCACCGCGCACCAGCCTGAATTCGCGTTTGCCGGTCACCCGGCCGAGCGCCGATCCGCGATCCGAATGGATGACGAGCCCGGTGTTGATGGGCATCTCGCTCACGAGTCGGGTCTGCATGGTCTCGGCGTCGTACAGATCCGCCATGTCCTGCGAACCCAGCGTGATCTCGGCCATGCCGGTCCAGCCCGAGTCGACTGCGAGCTCGGCGCGGTACTCCTCGGCCAGCAGGCCGATGGACGCAGCCTTGACACGCAGCGGCATGTCCTTGGAGACGACCGTGACCGCGAGCCCGTCGTTGGCCAGGTTCTGCGCCACCGCCAGGATGCGCGAGTCGTTGTCGCCCAGCTGCATGCCGCTCGGCAGCACAGACATGTTGGAGTGGTTGAGCTCGACCCGCAGCGAACCGCCATCGCCGATCGGAATCGGAAAGTCGAGCCGCTCGTACTTCACCCGCAGATCGTCGAGATTGCGCAGGGCCTGCCGGGCGAAATAACCGATCTCCGGGTCGTTGCGTTTGCCCTCCAACTCGGAGATCACGATCACAGGAATGACCACGGCGTGCTCCGCGAACCTGAAAAGAGCACTCGGGTCTGACAACAGAACGGACGTGTCCAGAACGTACGTACGTTCCGTTTGCTCGACGCGGCTCTCCTCCAGGTTCGATTCCCCGTGCAGGGTCTCGTTCCCCTCGTGATGTGCCGGCTGTCGGGTTACTGATACGGCCACAACGACTCCCACCCCGTGCGCTTTCGCGCCCCGGATTCTTTCGGCGAGTCGGCCATGTTATGTCAGCGAAACGAACTTACGTGGCCGTCTCGATCGGGCGCCATACCCGATGCTTCGACGCTACGTCCGGATGCGCGGATGCAACGACACGACACGCGCCCAGTGCGGGTTACGTTTACGTGAACGGACGTCGGTGGTCGAGTAGCCGCTTGCGACGTATCGAGACCGGGTGGACATGACTCGATACGCGCCCTCCTTCGTCGAGCGCTACTCGACCAGCGAAAAGGTCTACCGCGCCGTGGCGAACGACACGAACGACTGGCGCACCATCTCCAGCGTCTCGGCGCTCGTTGCCGCGTGCACGCTCACACGCACGCTCGTCGCACCTGCCGTCACGCTCACTCCGTGGTTGAACAGCGACGCGGCGAGAATGGTGAGCTCCTGCGGCTCCGGTTGCAGAACGACAATTCCCGCACGCTCGGAAACGTCCCGGGAGGACGCCACAGGAATAGCGAACTCGTCGGCCAGGTCGATCACGTGATCGACGCCCTCCGCGACGGCGGCTGCTATCGCCTCCACACCCACAGCCACGACCTCTTCGAGCGCAACGGCGAGGCGTGCCTCCGCCACCAGATCAGGATTGCTGACGGTGAACGCCCGCGCGGCGGCCAGCGGTGGCGTCACCTCGTCCCACGGGTACTTCTCGCTGGTGCCCGTGAACCCGCTCGTGACCGGCGTGAGGCGCTCGATGGCGCGATCGCTGAGGGCGAGAAACCCGCTTCCCCAGCCAGCCCGCAGCCATTTCTGACCGCCGGATGCCACCACGTCCGCAACCTCATACGGTGCGTCAACGACGCCCAGCCCCTGGATCGCATCGACGATGAGCAGCCTGTCGCCTATCACCTGACGGATGCCGTCGATGTCGGCAACGTATCCCGTGCGCGAGTCGACCAGGCTTACCGCCACGGCGGTGGTCGTCGCCGTGATCTGCTCGCGAATCTGGCCGGGTGTTACGCGTCCATGGTCGGTCTCGAGCCAGATCGGCGTGACGGCGTGGATCGCCTCGGAGGCGCGCACTGCAGCGAAGGTGACGCTCGGAAACTCCGCCTGCGAGAGCAGCACTCCGCCCGTGAGGCCGAACATGGCCTGCATGAGCCCGGTGCTCGTGTTCGGCTGGAACACGATCTGCTCGGGGGCGAAACCGATGGCGGCCGATACGGCCCGCCGCATCCGCTCGTCTTCGGATGCCAGTCGGTCGATGCTGCCGAAGCGTGCCCGGCTCACAATCTCGACGTGTGCGCTGATCTCCGCGATCACCGGAGAGGACAGCGGCCCGACCTTGCCGTAGTCAAGGTATCCGGGCTCTTCCACGAACCCGGCAGAGAACTCTTCGATCGTGGTCATCGCCACCTCCCTTCCCATTCTGACAGGTGCCGATCGCGGCGTGCCGTGCCTGGATCAGCCGCCGTAGCGTCGCTGCCGCGTCGTGTAGTCGCGGATGGCGCGCAGAAAGTCGACCTCGCGCAGGTCGGGGCCGAGCGCCTCCACGAAATAGAACTCGCTGTGCGCGCTCTGCCACAGCATGAAGTCACTGAGCCGCTGCTCGCCGGATGTGCGGATCACCAGATCAGGGTCGGCCTGCCCCCCGGTGTACAGGTTCTTGCCGATCAGGTCGGGGGTCAGCAGCTCGGCCAGCGTCTCGATGCTGCCGCCTGCGGCGATGTGGGCGGCCACGATGCTGCGCATCGCATCCGTGATCTCCTTGCGCCCGCCATAGCCGACGGCCAGGTTCACGTGCAGGCCCTTCTTGACTGCCGTGCGCGCCTGGGCTGCGGTCAGCGCGGCCACGAGAGGCTCCGGCAGACCCACGGCCGAACCGACGTGCTGCACGCGCCAGTCGCGAAAGTGCGAGAGATCTTCGGCCAGCTCGGCGATGATCTCGATGAGGTCGGAGAGCTCGTCGCTCTCGCGGTTCTGCAGATTGTCGGAGGAGAGCAGATACAGCGTGACAACCTGTATGCCGAGATCGTCGCACCATGTCAGGAACTCACGCATCTTGGCCGCACCGGCGCGGTGCCCATGCGCCGCACTCTCCAGCCCCAGCTGTCGCGCCCAGCGACGGTTGCCATCGATGATCATGGCCACGTGACAGGGCATCGCATCCGCGTTCAGGCTGCGGCGCAACCGCTTTTGGTAGAGGCCGTACAGAAGGCCACGACCCAGCGGCGATCGGCTCATACTCACACCGTTACGTTAGCGCGCCCGGCCGCAAAGAAACGCATCTCACGTAGTGTTACTGCATGAGTGAACAGCCCGATTCCGTGTCCGAGGATGCGCAGGCAACCGAGCCCGGGCACCTTCCACTTCTCGAAACCAACCTCGGCCCCACTGCGGAACTGAAGCCCACGTGGCGCGGCTGGATTCACGCGGGAACCTTTCCCGTAGCCATCGCTGCCGGCATTGTTTTGATAGTGCTCGCCCACGGCGCCCCGGCCAAGTGGGCTGCGGCCGTCTTCATGCTCACCTCGATGCTGTTGTTCGGCAACTCGGCGCTCTACCACCGCTTCAACTGGCAGCCTCGCGCGAAAATGCTGCTCAAGCGCATCGATCACGCGAACATTTTTCTCCTGATCGCCGGCACGTACACGCCGCTGGCCGTGCTTGCGCTGCCGCCGGCGAAGGGCGTGGTGCTGCTCTGGGTGATCTGGGCGGCGGCTCTTCTCGGCATCGGTTTTCGCGTCTTCTGGATCGGCGCGCCGCGCTGGCTCTATGTGATCGTCTATCTCGCGATGGGCTTCGTCGCCCTCATCTACATCGGCGATCTGCTCGCGGCGAGCGTGGCCATGATGGTGCTCGTGCTCGCCGGTGGCGTGCTCTACACCGTCGGCGCGGTGATCTATGGAGCCAAGCGCCCGAATCCGATTCCGGGCGTGTTCGGCTTCCACGAGATCTTCCACACGCTCACGGTGCTGGCCTTCCTGTGCCACTGGAGCGCGGCACTGATCATCAGCCTGCACCCGGCTTTCAACGCGTAGCTAGCCCCCGGCCGACGGGCCGGCGCCCTGATCGCCGCGCTCGGCCTGCTGGCCGCGTTCGGCCGGCTCCCCCTGCTCGGCATCGAGCTTCTGGGCGATCTCCTCGCGGTAACGCACCCGACGGATGCGACGCACCAGGTCGAACGCCAGCACAATCACCAGAATCGCCACGAAAGCGAAGATCGCGAAGCCCCAGGCGCCCGGCGTCACGGCATCCGGATTCTCGTACGGCGGAGGCGTAGGCGGCGTCGTATCGGCGGCGAAGTGCGGGGTGAGAAGCACGGCAAGCCGCAGCGTGGCATCCGCGATCATGCGCCCGCCCCGCCCTCTGCATCGATTCCCGCGAACAGGTCGGTCTCGGGCATGGTCGTCTCCACCTTCGAATCGATGAGCTGGTAGTCCTCGAACGGCCAGGCGCGCTGCAGCAGATCGTTGGGCCAGAAGAAGAACGGATTGTCAGGCGCGACCTGGCTCGCGTGTGCCCGCAGCGCATCGTCACGGGCCTGGAAGAACTCGCCGGCAGGCACCTGGGTGGTACCCAGATACGGGCGGTCCTGCATCCAGCCGCGCATCTCTTCGATGCGGGCTATCAGGGGCGACTCCGGCTCGTGCTGGGTCAGTAGCTCATACAGGCTGGTGAAGCGACGCGAGTTCATGATGCGCTCGTAATACAGCTTGGAGACCTGCCACGGCTCTCCGGCATCCGCATACCGGGCGGGGTCAGCCGCGGCCGCGTACGCTTCGACGCCTATCACGTGGCTGCGAATGTGATCGGGGTGCGGATACCCGCCGTTCTCGTCGTAGGTGACCATCACGTGCGGCCGAAAGGAGCGCACGAGGCGCACGAGCGGCTCGGTCGAGATCTCGACGGGAATGTCCGCAAAGGAGTTCGCCGGAACGGTGCCGTCGTCGGATGCCATGCCGGAATCCATGTAGCCCAGCCAGCGTTGATCGACGCCCATGATGGCCTGGGCCGCGGCCATCTCCTGCCGCCGCAGGCCGGGAAGGTCGCGTTCGGCCATGGCCCGGTGCGCGAGCTCCTCGTTGAGCACATCGCCGCGCTCTCCGCCCGTGCAGGTCACCACCATGACCTCGACGCCGCGGCTGCGATAGTACGCGTACGTCGCCGCGCCCTTGCTCGATTCGTCGTCCGGATGCGCATGCACCGCCATCAGTCGCTGTGTCACCGGCTGCTCACCATTCTCTCGCCGTCCCCTGTCGAACGGACCGTCACGAGCGTCGGGGAGCAGGTCGCGAACTCCCAGATTTTGCTCGTATTCTTGAGGTTCAAGCCTAATCGCTCAAGGCCCGCCCATTTTCGATACGAACGGGAGACATCCGTGCAGGTGACCCGGTGGTCGTGACCGACGAACTCGCCTCTCGGTATGGCCGCAGCCGCACCCGTTCCCGCCGCGATCGCTGGTGGATCGCGGGCGTCGCGCTCGCGTTCGTGGCGGTGTTCACCGCGTGGGTCGTCTGGGCCGGACTGGATGATGGTGCGGGCTCGCTCGAGGCCACGGATACCGCGCACACCATCGTTGATGCGCACACCGTGAGTGTGAGTTTCAGCATCAACGTGGCACCGGGAACCCCGGTGAATTGTGCTCTCGAGGCCATGAATGAGACGTTCACCATCGTGGGCTGGAAGGTGTTCTCGTATCCGGCGACGACACAGCGCGTCACCGCGCACACGGAGACGCTGAGAACCACCGAATTGAGCAACTCGGGATTGATTTACCGCTGCTGGCTGGCCTAAGCTATTGCGATACGCCCTGACGGACACGTCGGGGCGTCGCCTTTATCCCCGTCGTGCGCCACTGGCGCGAAGGAGTTCAGCATGTCTCAGGATACCCAGGTCAGCTTCCTGACCCGCGATGCATTCGACCGTCTCACGGAAGAGCTGGAACGACTGAGCACGGCCGGACGAGACGATATCGCCAAGAAGATCGAGGAGGCCCGCGAAGAGGGTGACCTCAAGGAGAACGGCGGCTACCACGCAGCCAAGGACGAGCAGGGCAAGATCGAGGCCCGCATCGTGCAGCTCACTCAGTTGCTGCGTACCGCAACGGTCAGCGAGGCACCCACGAGCCGTGGCATTGTCGAGCCCGGAACCCTGGTCACCGCAACGATCGCCGGCGACACCTCGACCTTCCTCATCGGCAACCGCGAGATCGCCGGCGACAGCGACCTGAAGGTCTACAGCGAGCAGAGCCCCCTCGGCGAAGCGATCCTGGGCCTCAAGCAGGGCGCGAAGACCAGCTACCTCGCGCCCAACGGCAAAGAGATAGCCGTGAAGGTCGACAAGGTCGAGACCTACTCGTAGTCGAAGATCGGGTCGTATCCGGCATCGCGCAGCGCTTGCACGACCTGTCGGCTGTGGTCGGTGCCGCGCGTCTCGATGCTCAGTTCGAGTTCTACCTGGCTGAGTTGGAAGCCGCGACCGAAGCGGGTGTGCAGCACCTCGACGACGTTCGCGTTCGCATCCGCAACCAGAGTCGAGATGCGCGCAAGTTCACCCGGGCGGTCAGGCAGCAGGATGCGCAGCTTGAGGTAGCGGTCTGAAGCCACCAGCCCGTGGCTGATGACGCGCTGCATGAGCAGCGGGTCGATGTTGCCTCCTGAGAGGATGGCGACGGTCGCGCCGTTCGCGCGCACCTTTCCCGCAAGAATCGCGGCGACGGCAACGGCCCCGGCCGGTTCGACCACGAGCTTTGCGCGCTCGAGGAGCACCAACAGCGCGCGCGCGATGTCGTCCTCGCTGACCGTGACGATCTCGTCGACCTCATTCTTGATGATGTCGAACGTGAGCTCGCCCGGCCTGCCGACCGCTATGCCGTCGGCGATCGTCGGATGCACGGTGACATCGACGGGATGCCCCGCGGCGAGCGAGGGCAGGAAGGGCGCGGCGTTCTCGGCCTGCACGCCGATGACCCGCACGACGCGGCCGTCTCGGGCTGCGCTCTGCTTGACGGCACGTGCCACCCCGGCGATGAGTCCGCCGCCGCCGATGGGCACGATGATGGTCTGCATCGCCTGAACCTGGTCGAGGATCTCGAGGCCGAGTGTGCCCTGGCCGGTGATGATGTCGATGTGGTCGAACGGAGGAATGAGAACCGCGCCGGTTTCTTCGGCGAAGGCGGCCGCAGCGCGCAGCGGCTCCTCGACGGTGCTGCCGCCGAGCACGACATCCGCCCCATAGTTGCGTGTTGCCTGCAGCTTGGGCAGCGCTACGCCGAGGGGCGTGAAGATGGTGGCCTTGATTCCCAGTTCACGGGCGGCAAATGCGACGCCCTGGGCGTGATTGCCCGCCGAGGCCGCGACCACGCCACGCGAGCGCTCCTCGGCGCTCAGCTGCGCCATGCGGTTGTATGCGCCGCGAATCTTGTACGAACCGGTGCGCTGCAGGTTCTCGCACTTGAGAAAGACGGGTGCGCCGAGAACCTCGCTCAGAAAACGCGAACTCTCCATGGGAGTAACGTCGGCCACACGGGAAACGATGGTGCGCGCGGCCTCGATCTCGGTGAGGCTGGGCCCCACCACCGGCTTGTCGGATTTCTGAATCGTATTCGCCACCCGCTCAGTTTATGGTCGCAAATATGCCGCTGCGGTTATGCGTCATGCCGAACATCACTTGTGCGGCATCCGACCGGGTCGCGGAACCGTCTGCCACAGTTGTGGGTTCCTGGCGTCATAGGCTCCGACCGGATGCGCACGCCACTCGCCGCTGGAGATGTAGCTCACCATCACGTTGAGCACGGCCGCAAGCGGCACCGCGAAGAGTGCCCCGGGAATTCCGGCGAGCATCGACCCCGCCGCCACGACCAGCACCACCGCGAGGGGATGCACCTTGACCGCCGAGCCCATGATGAGCGGCTGTAGGATGTGCCCCTCGATCTGCTGAACGAGAAGCACGACGCCGAGCATGATGAGTGCGGCGACCCAGCCGTTGTAGATGAGCGCGATGAAGACAGCCAGCGCGCCGGTCAGCACGGCACCCACGACCGGGATGAACGAGCCGAGGAACACCAGCACGGCGATCGGTATCACCAGCGGCAGCTGAAGGAAGAAGGCACCGAGGCCGATGCCTATCGCGTCGATGGAGGCCACGAGTATCTGCACCTTCACGAAGCTGCGCAGCGTGTTCCACCCGGCCTGGCCGGCCCCATCGATGGCGGCACGAGCCCTCCGGGGGAAGATGCGCACGATCCACATCCAGATCGCCCGACCGTCGATGAGGATGAACAGCGTGGCGAAGAGGGCTATCAGCAGACCTGCAAGCACGTGGCCGAGCGTCGATCCGATGGAAAGCGCACCCGAGATGAGCACTTGACTGTCCTGCTGCAGCGCCTTGCCCAGGTCGGCCAGATACTGCTCGATCTGACCCTGGCTCAGCCCCAGTGGCCCCGTGGTGAGCCAGCTACGAAAGTCGTCATAGGCCGTCATGCTCTGCTCTTTGAGGTGGCCGTATTCCGACCGGATCTGAAAGATCGCGAGATACAGCAGGCCTGCGACGACGACCAGCATGACCAGCATGCTGACGGTGATGGCCAGCCAGCGCGGCCACCGATGCCTGCGCAGCATCTCTACCAGGGGCACCAGCAGCGCCGCGACGAGCACGGCGACAAAAACGGGAATAACGATCAGACGCAATTGAATGATCAGGTAGACGAAGACCGCCAGCACCGCGCCTATCACCAGCAGCCGCCACGACCACGCACCGGCAATACGCATGCCCGGCGGCACCGCACGTTCAACTGATGATTCAGCGGATGTCACGTCGTGTCCGCGCCGGAAGAAATGACGGCGCCCGCGGTCGGAAGTCCCCTGCGCAGTCTTCTCGTTGCTCCCCATCGGCTCAGTCTATGGTGGTCGGTCTGGGCGTCACAGGTGCGACCGTGACCGGAACGCCACCCAGTTCCACGTGCACACGCTCGCCGACCACGGGGGTGTGCCGTGCACTGTGTTGCACCATAAGGGGCGTGCCATCCTCAAGCTTCACGCGGGTCCGACGCATCGAACCCAGAAAACTGGAAAGCACGACCGTCGCCGCGATCCCCTCGGTGGCGAACTCGATGTTCTCGGGGCGCAGAAAGACGTGCACGGGCCCGACGCCGGCATCCGCCCTCGCCAGCGGCAGTTCGCGCCCCAGCACGCTCACCCTTCCCGCCGCAGATGTTCCCTGCACACGGTTGCTCAGACCGATGAACTCCGCGACGAATGCGGTGGCCGGCGCGCTGTAGAGCTCCTGCGGCGTGCCGATCTGCTCGATGCTGCCGGCGCGCATCACCGCAACGCGGTCGGCGACCGCGAGGGCCTCCTCCTGGTCGTGCGTGACGAACAGGGTGGTGATTCCGAGTTCGCTCTGGATGCGCCGAATCTCGTCGCGAAGCTGCACCCGCACCTTCGCGTCGAGCGCTGAGAGCGGTTCATCGAGCAGCAGCACCCGCGGGCGCGTCACGAGCGCCCGGGCGAGCGCGACGCGCTGCTGCTGGCCGCCACTGAGCTGGTGCGCGAAACGGTCGCCGAAGCCGTCAAGCCCCACCATGGCAAGCGCTTCGGCGGAACGCGCGCGGCGGTCGGACGCCGCGACCCGACGCATCCGAAGCCCAAATTCCACATTCTGTGCCGCGGTCAGGTGCGGAAAGAGCGAGTACGCCTGAAAGACCATGCCCAGGTCGCGCCTGTTCGCGGGCTGTCGAGTCACGTCTCGGCCGTCGATGGTGATGGTGCCGGAATCCACGTCTTCGAGGCCCGCGACCGCCCGCAAGGCGGTGGTCTTGCCGCAGCCGGATGGGCCCAGCAGGGCGACGAACTCGCCGGGTCGCACATCGAGGCTCAACTCGTGCAGCGCACGTTGGCCCGCGTAGCTCTTGACGATGGCGCGCAGGGCGACATCCGCACCGGTCTCGGTCATTGTCGGGCCTTCTTTCTGGGAACTCTGCGCTCATGCGCCGCGCCGTCTACCGCGCCGACCCTTCCGAGCAGCAGCAAGAGTATGAAGACGAAGGCGAGGGCCATCAGCGCGAAGATCACCGCAACGTACGGGTCGCTCTTGGAGACAACGAGCAGTGCGGTCTGCAGATTCTGTCGGCTCAGCAGGGAGGCGATAGTGAATTCTCCGAGTACGACGGCGACCGAGATGAACGACGCAGCAAGGATGCCCCGGCGCAGGTTGGGCAGAATCGCGCGCCGCAACACGGTGGGCCAGTTCGCGCCAAGCGAGCGGGCAGCCTCGGCGAGCGTGTTCACGTCGACCGCGCCGAGATTGGCCTGCAGGGTGCGATAGGCAAACGGCAGCACGGTGATGCCGTACGCGAAGGCCAACGTCCAGACCGAGCTGCCGAAGACGCGAGCCACCACGGCGTAGACCGGTGCGAGCCCCACAACAAGCACTATCGCTGGCACGGTAATGGGCACGATGCAAACGAACTCGAGCACGCGTCTCAGCGCCGAAAACCGCAATTGCACCAGGATCATGGTGGGAAGCAGCAGAAAGAGCACGATGGCGACGGTGACCATCGCCAACACGATCGAATTGCCGAGACCGGTGAAGACCGAACCGTAGCGCGCCACGGCGTCGGGTGCGAACAGCGCGGCCCAGTGGGCAAAAGTGTGTCCGCCGGAGAGCCCGTCGCGCAGCGTGAACTCCCCCATCGAGACAATCGGAACAGCAAAGAGTGCCCCGATCAGGCCAAGAATGATCCAGCGGGCCACCGGCGACGGCGCGATGCCCGCTCGCGACCCGCTCACCGCTGCCACCGGGAGGTGCGGCGCTGCAGCAGGGTGTACGCACCCATGACAATCACCATCACGACGATCATGCCCACGGCGAGGGCACCGGCCACGTTGGAACGGCCGAGCATGGTCTCGCTCACGAGCGCGCCGCGAATCTGCAGCGGCACGATCTGGGAGCCCTGGCTGATCAGCGCCGCCGCCGTTGCATATGCCGAGAAGGCATTGGCGAACAGCAGCAGCAGGCTGCCGAAAAAGGCCGGGGCGAGCACGGGCCCGCCCACACGCATCCAGTACGTGAGTCGGCTGCCGCCGAGGGTGGCGTTGGCCTCGGCCCATTGCGGTTTCAAGCCGTCGATAGCAGGCAGAAAGGTGATCACCATGAGCGGCACCTGAAAGTAGATGTACGGCAGAATCAGTCCCGGCAGTTGGTACAGCCACACTCCGTCAGAGAAGATGTCGATGCCGAGGAGTTGCTTGAGCGAAACCGTGACGAGCCCCTGGATGCCGATAGTCGCGATGAACGCGAACGCCAGCATCACGCCACCGAACTGGGCGAGCACGCTCGAGGCCGATTCGATCATGAGCCGCAGAGTGCCGCCGACCCTGGTGCCTATCAGTGCGTAACAGATGAGGGCGCCGACGACGGCGCCGACCACAGAGGTGAGCGCGGAAATCCAGAAGGAACTGGCAAAGGTCTTCAGAACAACCGCATCACCGAGGACAGCGATGTTGTCAAAGGTGAACCGCCCCGACGCGTCGAAGAATCCGGTCGCCAGGGCGAGCACGGTGGGCAACGCGAGAAAGAGCACCACGTAGAAGGCGAACGGCATCAAACCCAGGTAGGCACCGAGCCGCCTGCGCTGTCGCACCTTCGGGGCGAGCACGCCCCCCGAGCGCCGATGAGAGTGTTGCTCTGCGGCGTCCGAGGGGCGCGGTGGCGCGTCAAGCGCGGTCATGGCAGAGCCATGACCGCGCTTGACGAGTGATGCGAGTTAGCCAATGGCCGCGGCCCATTTCGCCGCAAGAAGCGTATTGGCGGCGTCGGTCTGAGCCTGCGTGGGCGTCACCAGGTCCTTCGGCAGTTCGCCGACGGTCGCCAGCGCCTTCGAGTCAACCTTCTTCGATGCCTCAAGCGCCTGCAACGTCACCGGGTACGCGCCGGCCGCTAGGTACAGGTTCTGCACCTCGGGGCTGAACACGAACTCTTCCCAGAGGCGGGCCGCCGCCGGGTGCGGGGCATCCGCGTTGATCGCCTGGTTGTAGTAGCTCGTGTATGCCGTGCCGGGCAGCGTGGTCACCTTCCACCCGTCGACCGTGGATGCCGCGGCCAGATTGTTGTAGCTCCAGTCGAAGACGACGCCGGTCTCACCCGAGGCGATGGTGGCGGGGGTGGGGTCGACAGTCAGAAAGTTGCCGGCCTTGTTCAGCTTGCCGAAGAAGTCGATGCCCGGCTGAAAGTCGTCGAGCTTGCCGCCGTTCTGCACGGTGGCAAGACCGACCGCCGCGAACGCCGCACCGACCTGGGTGGGGTCACCGTTGATGGCGACGGCGCCCTTGTATTTCGATCCGAGCAGATCATCGAGGCTCGTGGGCGCCGGGTACTTCTTCGAGTTGTAGCCGATGGACATGCTGCCCGTGTAGTCGTTGACCCAGAGGCCCGTCGACTCCTTATTGGCCTCGGGGATGTCACTCCAGTTCGCCACCTTGTATGGTGCAAACTTCGCGGTGTTGGCGAGCGCGACGGCGCCGCCCAGGTCGAAGACGTCGGGCGCGGTGTCCTGGCCCTTGTTGTCGTCGGCGGCCTTGACCTCGTCGGCACTGGATCCATCGGGATTGGCCGAGTTCACCGTGATGCCGTACTTGTCCGTGAACGCGGCGATGATCTTGCCGTAGTTGGCCCAGTTCTCGGGAAGGGCGATCACGTTCAGCGCGCCCTCCTTCTTGGCTGCCGCAACGAGCTTGTCGACGCCGCCGAAGGCCTCCGCACTGCTGGCGGTCTTCGCGTTGACACCGGCGGTGTCAGCCGCTGCGGGGCCGGATGCGCAGCCGCTGAGGGCGAAGGCCGCGAGGGACGCGACGGCGATGGTCGCGGCCACAGAACGCATTCTGAACACTGTTCCTCCATGAAAGACCGCAGACCGGCCGCCCGCGCTGTGAGCGGGCAGTGGGGTACCGGAAGTGACGGTCATCGGAAGGCTACGGATGTGCCGCGACCGTCGAGCGGCGTTCCGGTAGCCGGAGCATGAACAGGCGGCGTACGGATGAAAGTCGGTGGCTGCGGCTAGTGTCGATTGCGATGGTTGAGACGATATCGGGGGCGCTCGCACGCAGGGTGGCGCTGGCAGCGCAGGGCTTCGGCAGGCCGCATCCTCCCGCCGTCGGCACCCGACAATTGAACGCGCTCGTGCATCGCCTCAATCTCTTGCAAATCGACTCGGTCAATGTGTTCGAGCGCAGCCATTATCTGCCCGCCTTCGCGCGCCTCGGCGCCTACGACAAGGGCGCGCTCGACGCTCTGACGTTCACCGGAGGCGGCCGCTACATCGAATACTGGGCCCATGTCGCGGCGCTCATACCGGTGGAGACGTGGCCGCTCATGCGCTGGAAGATGGACTACTACCGACACGAACTGATGAACGGGCGCGATACCTGGGCGCGCTCCAATGCACCGATGCTCGATTGGCTACGGGCCGAGCTCGCCGACAAGGGTCCCCTCGCCGCGAGCGAGATCGAACACGACGCGAACAAGCGGCGCGGGCCGTGGTGGGGCTGGTCCGACGTGAAGATCGGCCTTGAGACGCTCTTCTACTGGGGCGAGGTGACCACCGCCGGGCGCAACCGCTTCGAACGCCGCTACGCCCTGGCCGAGCAGATTCTGCCCGCCGAGATTCTCAACCGAGAGGTGTCCGAGGCGGATGCCGTGCGCGAGTTGCTGCGCCGCTCGGCCCGCGCGCACGGCATCGGAACGCTCGGCGATCTTGCCGACTATTACCGCATCAAGAAGGCACCGGCCCTCGCGGCCATCCGCGAACTGCACGACGCCGGCGAACTCATTCCGGTGACCGTGCGCGGCTGGGAGAAGAACGGCAAGCCGATTCCGGCGTGGCTGCATCCGGATGCGCGGCTGCCGCGGCGCATCGAGGCAACCGCGCTGCTCTCGCCGTTCGACCCCGTGGTGTGGGAACGCGACCGGGCCTTGCGCATGTTCGACTTTCACTATCGCATCGAGATCTACACACCGCAGCCCAAACGCGTCTTCGGCTATTACGTGCTGCCGCTGCTCATCGACGATCGCGTCGTGGGCCGTGTGGATCTCAAGAGCGACAGGCAGGCCGGCGTGCTGCGCGTGCAGGCAGTCTGGGCAGAACCGGGCGCGCCAGCCGAGACGGCGGAGCGACTCGCGGCGCTGCTGCGCACGACCGCGGCCTGGCAGGGCCTTGGCGAGGTCACCGTCGCCGACCGCGGCACGCTCGCACCCGCGCTGCGCGCGCAGTTCGGTCGCTGAGCCTTAAAAGCTGCCGCCCATTTTCTGGAGACGGGCGATGCGGTCGGGGATCGGCGGGTGGGTGCTGAACAGGCGCCCCATCAGGCTCGGCTTCAACGGATTCGAAATCCACAGGTGCGACATCGACGAGTTCTGGCGTTTCATCGGCTGCCCGTACTCGGCGAGTTTTGCCAGCGCCCGCTCGAGGCCCTCCGGATGCCGCGTTGTCATCGCACTCGTCGCATCCGCCAGATACTCGCGCTGGCGTGAGACGGCCAGCTGGACCATCGAGGCCACCAGCGGCGCGACGATCATGGCTGCGAGCCCGAAGACGAGAATGATCGGGTTTCCCCCGCCACCGCCGCCATTGTTGTTGTTGTTGCGACCGCCGCTGAGGCCACCGAAGAACGCCATGCGCAGAAAGATATCCGCGATGAAGCCGATGGCAACGACCAGGCCGAAAACGATCATCGAGACCCGAATGTCATAGTTGCGCACATGCCCGAGCTCATGCGCCATGACACCCTCGAGTTCGGCGTCGTCCATGATGTCGAGCAGGCCCGTGGTGGCGGCAACCACGGCGTGCTGCGGGTCGCGACCCGTGGCGAACGCGTTGGGCGCGGGATCGTTGACGATGTAGACCTTGGGCATGGGGGTACCCGTCGTGATCGACAGGTTCTCGACCACGTTCCACAGCCGCGGGTTGTCGGCCTTCTGTATCTCGACGCCACCCGACATGGCGACGGCCTGCGAACTCGCGAAGTAGTACTGCACCCATGCGTAGAGAACCGCGATCACCAGAACGGTGATGAAGATTCCATATCCGCCGCCACCGTATGCGAGGTTCGCCAGCCAGGCGAGCAGCCCGATGAAGATCAGGAAGAAGATGATGATGAAGACGGTGTTGCGCTTATTGCGCGCAATGGCCCTGTACATCGGCGCCTGATGCTAAAACTGCACGCGCGGCGGCTCTGCGATGGCAGCCAGGTCGGCCACCTCGAAGAACTCCCGCTCGGTGAAGCCCAGGCGCTTGGCGAACACATTGTTCGGGAACACCTTGATCTTCGTGTTGAGCTCACGCACACCGCCGTTGTAGAAGCGGCGCGCCGCCTGAATCTTGTCTTCGGTGTCGACGAGATCGCTCTGCAGGCGCAGGAAGTTCTGGCTTGCCTGCAACTGCGGATACGCCTCGGCAACGGCGAAGATGCTCTTCAGCGCGCTCTGCATGTGGTTTTCAGCGACGGATGCGTCTGCCGGCCCCTGCGCGGAAATCGTCTCAGCCCGCGCCTTGGTGACGGCCTCGAAAACGCCCTTCTCGTGCGCCGCGTACCCCTTGACGGTCTCGATCAGGTTGGGAATCAGATCTGCGCGCCGCTTGAGTTGCACCGTGATGTCACTCCACGCCTCGTCGACGCGAACGTTGAGCGTGACGAGGGAATTGTAGGTAGCCCACAGGTAGATTCCGATGATCGCCACAATGACGACAACGATGATGACCGGGACGAGCCATTCCATGGAGAACTCCTTGGTTGCAAAGTACGCGCAGATTACTGTGACCTCAATACTATCGACGCGATACCGCGCTCCCACCGGGTTCCCACCACACTCAAAGCAACTACCCTGCGCCGACGTGCGCAGTAGGCTCGAAAACATGAGCGATGCGGGAGCACCGACGCCGCCCCGACGGCGAGGTCGGCCTCGGGCTGCGAATCGCACGCCCGAGGCATCCGGTCGATCGAAGATCGTGAAAGCAGCCGCCGATGAGTTCGCCGAGCACGGCTACGACGCAAGCTCGTTGCGCGCGATAGCACGCAGAGCCGATGTGGATGCGGCGCTCGTGCACCACTATTTCGGCGACAAGGCCGAGCTCTTCGCCGAGGTCATGGCCGCTCCAATGCGCCCGGACAAACTACTCGAGGGTGTGCTTGCCGGCCCGCCTGAGGCTATCGGTGCGAACCTCGTGCGTTTCTTGCTTGAGCAGCTCGACTCCCCCAAGGCACAGACCCGCATTGTGGCCTTGCTGCGTGCGGCGCTCGGCACCGGGCCCGCCCGACGAATGTTCAAGGAGTTCCTGGTGCGCGAGGTCTTTCTTCGCCTCGCGCAGGCGGCCGGGGGCGAGGACGCCGAACTGCGCGCCACCCTTGCCGCTTCCCAGATCGTCGGTCTCATGGTCGTGCGATTCGCGTTGAAAGTGGAGCCGCTCGCGAGCGCGCCGGTCGATGAGGTCGTGCGGAGGGTGGGGCCCGTCATCCAGTGGCATCTGACCGGTTTCGGCCTGACGGATCACCCGACCCTTGACACGACCGGTGTCACAAGCGAATAATTCATCACATGATGAATAAATCGGATGTCGTCGTCGAAACACGCGGGCTCCGTGTGCGCCGAGGGCGTCGCCCCGTGCTTGACGGGCTGAACCTGACGGTGCCGCGCGGCCAGGTCGTCGGGCTGCTGGGGCCGAGCGGATGCGGCAAATCCACACTCATGCGCTCCATCGTGGGAGTGCAGAGGGTGACGGGCGGAACCGTTACGGTGTTGGGGCAGCCGGCCGGCATCCGCTCGCTGCGACACCGCGTCGGCTACGTGACCCAGTCGCCGAGCGTCTACGATGACCTCACGGTGCGGCAGAACCTCTCCTATTTTCGCCGTGTGCTCGGCGCCCCGAAGAGCGATATCGACCGAGTGATCGCCGAAACAGACCTGGGCACCGTTGCCGGCAGCCTGGCGGGCGAGCTCTCGGGCGGGCAGCGCAGCCGGGTCTCTCTCGCCGTCGCCCTGCTCGGCACACCCGAACTGCTCGTGCTCGACGAGCCCACCGTGGGGCTCGATCCCGTGCTACGCGTGGAACTCTGGGATCTCTTCGCCGCGCTGGCTGCCGCCGGTGCGAGCCTGCTCGTCTCCAGCCATGTGATGGACGAGGCGACCCGCTGTGATCGCCTGCTGCTGATGCGCGAGGGCGAGATTCTCGCCGACGCGACGCCCGCTGGACTGCTGGAAGAGACCGGTGCGACGGATGCCGAAGGCGCGTTCCTGAAGCTGATAGCCCGGCATCCGCGGCACGCAACACAAGCGGGTGCCGAATGAACGCCGGGCGCACCCTGGCCACCGCCGGCCGAGTGCTGAGCCAGGTACGACACGATCCCCGCACGCTCGCGTTACTCGTGGTGGTGCCGAGCCTGCTGATCGGTCTTATCGCCTGGATCTTCACCGACACCCCGGTCTTCGGCACGATCGGGCCCGCGATGCTGGCGCTGTTTCCCTTTATCGTGATGTTCCTGGTCACGAGCATCACAACCCTGCGCGAGCGCCGCACCGGAACCCTTGAACGGCTGCTCTCTATGCCGCTCGGCAAAGCCGATTTCATACTCGGCTACACGCTGGCCTTCGCCGTGCTCGCCATTGCGCAATCGGCGGTGGCCGTGGGCTTCGCCGTGTGGGTGTGCGGTCTGACGATCAACGGCTCAGTCTGGCTGCTGCTTGCGGTGGCCGTCGTCGACGCCGTGCTGGGCACCACGATGGGTCTGCTGGCGAGTGCATTCGCCCGCACCGAGTTTCAGGTGGTGCAGTTCATGCCGGCCCTCGTCTTTCCACAGATTCTGCTCGGCGGCATCTTTCTCCCGCGTGATTCCCTACCGGATGCCCTGCACATCATCAGCGACTGGCTGCCGCTCTCCCACGCCATCGACGCGCTCAACGCCGTGGCGACCGACTCGCACGACGCGGCCTGGATCGGCGGGCAGCTGTTGATCATCGGTGCCTTCGCAGTGGGCGCCATCGCACTTGGTTCGATCACCCTGAACCGGCGCACACCCTGAATTCCTTAGAGGGCCTACGACGTAAAACCGCCGCCTCCCGTGGTCGGACGGGAGACGGCGGAATCCTTGAGCGACGCGCCGAGCGTCAGGGGCAGCCCCAGTAGCCTTCGATGAGAACCAGGGTGGCGCCGGGACACGGCCCGCACGGGTCGTTGGACGGGCGTGTGTGAGAGACACCGGGCGCGTAGTAGGCGGTGGATGCCGAGTGGGTGACAGCACGAGGCGCCGAGGACGATGAACTCGAGGACGAGCCCGCCGCGGAGCCCGCTGTCGAACTCGCGGACGCGCGAGCGTTCGTGTATTCCTGAGCCGCGACGGCGGCCGCGTGGGCCGCTGCCGCCGCGGCGAGTCGCGCGTCCTCGGCCTTCTGCCAGGCCGTAACCGAGTCGGTGACGGCCTTCTCGTTCTCGCGCAGCGACATGACCGCGCTCGTCACCTGGTAGGCCGAGGAGTTCGCGAGCGTTGCCGTCACGGTGGAAATACCCGCACTCAGCGTGGCGCGTCCCTGCGCCGCGGCCTTGCCCGCGCTCGAAGCCAGGATGCCCGCCGCCCGGCCGAGCTCAGCTGTCGCGGTGTCTCGTGCCGCGCTCAGTGCCCCGGCGGCGACAGCGCCGCGCAGCGACGCGACACTCGCGCGATGACTGGCGTCGATGTGCGAAACCGCCTGGCTGCGTACGGACTGCTGCTGCGCGACGACCTGCGTGGAAATGGCACCGGTGGTGCCCGCTATCACGAGAGACGCGACGACGGCTCCCCCGGCCAGCTTGGTGGCGGCTTTCGCGAAACGCGAGAGCGGGGGGCTCGTGCTGAGGCGGTTCATCATCATCGGAACTCTCTGCTAGATGAGTAATTCTCAGTAACTTCACAGCTTTGAGGGGCGTCAGCAATGTTCTCAGCGCACTGCGGCGCCGTCAATACCCACGTTCGCGAAAAAGTGACACTTCTTCGGGGGACAAGCGAAAAGGCGACCCCGTGAATTATCGGGCCGAAAGCACGCTTTGCAGCCAGCGATAGGACATTTTCGGGGTACGCGTCTGGGTGCGGAGGTCAAGGTGCACGAGACCGAAGCGCTGACTGTAGCCGGCCGCCCATTCGAAGTTGTCCAGCAGCGACCACACGGTGTAACCGCGCAGATCAACACCCGAGGCGACACCACCCGGCGCCGTCGCCTCGAGGGCTGCAACGAGATGGTCGCCGAGATATTCGATGCGCGCACGGTCGGTGATGGATCCGTCTGCGGCAGCGGCATCCGGATAGCTCGCGCCCCCCTCGGTGATGATGACCGGAGGCAGCGCGTCGCCGTACCGCTCCCCCAGCTCGCGCAATGCCACGCCCAGGTAGTCGGGCGCGACGGGCCAGCCGAAGCCGGTCGTGGCGAATTCGGGCCAGCCGACCAGGTGAAACGGCAGGGCGCTCATGGCCGCGGATTCGCCGTCGGGCGAATTCACGCCGCCGGAGCCTGCCGCGACGCGCGACGGGAAGTAGTAGTTGAGCCCATAGAAGTCGAGCGGCGCGGATATGGTGCGCAGATCATCCGGCTCGATCTCGGCAAGCGCAGCGAAGAGATCGACGAACGGTTCGGGCGGCTCGGGGTAGTGACCCAGCAGAACCGGATCGGCAAAGATGCGGTTGTGCACCGTATCGAACAGCGCGGCAAAGGCGGCATCCTGCTCGTTATCGGATGCCGGCTCGACCGGCGAGTGAACGTTGGTGATGCCAATGCGGCCGGCAACCCCGACGTCCCGCAGCGCCTGCACCGCGAGACCATGCCCGAGCAGCTGGTGGTGCGCGCTGGGAAGCGCATCGAACAGCAGCGTGGCCCCGGGCGCGTGCACACCGAGCGCATAGCCGTTGAGCGTCACCGTGGCCGGCTCGTTGATGGTCACCCAGGAGTCGATGCGATCGCCGAATGCCTCGGCACACAGATACACATACTCGGCAAAGCGGTAGGCGGTGTCCCTGTTCAACCAGCCGCCTGTGAGCTCGGCTGGCGTATCCCAGTGATACAGCGTGGCCATGGGGCGGATGCCGGCGGCAAGCAACTCATCGAGCAGGCGATCGTAGAACGCCACCCCCTCGCGATTCGTGCCGCCACGACCGCCCGGCTGCACCCGCGGCCACGAGATCGAGAAGCGGTACGTGTCGACCCCGAGCTCGCGCAGCAGCCGCACGTCTTCGCGGTAGCGGTGATAATGGTCGGTGGCGACACTCGCATCCGAGCCGTCAAGAATGCGACCGGGCTGCGCCGTGAACTCGTCCCAGACGGATGCTCCGCGCCCGCCCTCCCGAACGGCCCCCTCGATCTGGAATGCGGCCGTCGCCGCTCCCACACTGAAGCCCTCGGGCAAGAACGCTGCGAGTTCCTCGGGCCGATGCCTCCACTGGCTGTCGCGCGCACTCATGCCCCGAGCACCCGCTCGAGGTATGGGTTCGCGAAGCGCCGCTCGGGGTCGAGCCTGTCGCGCACGGCGACGAAGTCGTCGAAACGCGGGTAGGCGGCACGCAGCGACACTGCGTCACGGTAGTGCATCTTGCCCCAGTGCGGCCTGCCGTCGTGCGCCATCATGATCTCCTCGACCGCGTGAAAATAGTCCCCGGGATTCTCCCGAAAGTAGCGGTGCACCGCGATGTAGCCGCTGGGCCGAGAATACGCGGTCGACAGCCAGTTCTCGTCCGCTGCAGCGGAGCGCACCTCCACCGGGAAGGAGATGCGCCAGCCACGCGTGGAGATGAGCGCCTTCACCGCGCGCAAGGCGTCGGGCACCGCTTCACGAGGCAGCGCGTACTCCATCTCCCGAAAGCGCACGGTGCGGTTGGTGACGAACACGCGATGGGAGGCATCCGAAAATTCGCGGTTGCCTGTCAGCCTCTGTGCCAGCCGGTTGAACGGCGGCACGATGCCGGGCGCGACAACGCCGAGGCTGCACACGCCCCGATACAGGCCGTTGGCGAGAAGCTCGTCGTCCACCCAGCGACCGACGGCCCCGAGGGGCTGCCGGGGCGCATCGCCGGCAAGACGCGTGTTGGTCTTCGTGAGCGCCGTCTCGGTGTGTGGAAACCAGTAGAACTCGAAGTGGTCCTCGGCCGCCGAACGGTGCAGATAGCTGTCGATGACCGCCTCAAGCGGCTCGGGTCTCTCCACGGCGTGCAGCACGAACGCGGGCACGCACTGCAGCGTCAGCTCCACCAGGATGCCCAGGGCACCCAACCCCAGGCGCACGGCCGGTAGAAGCTCGGCGTTCTCGCTCTCGCTGACCCGCAGCAGTTCGCCGGATGCCGTCACCAACGTCGCCCCGACAATCTGCGTCGCGAGACCGCCGAACGAACCGCCCGTGCCGTGGGTGCCGGTCGACGTCGCCCCGGCGATGCTCTGCCTGTCGATGTCGCCCATGTTCTCCAGGGCCAGACCGTACGGCCGCAACAACGCCGGAAGCGCAAAGAGCCGCGTGCCCGCGGCCAGGGTGACGCGTCGCCGCGGCGCATCAACGGCGATGAGTCCGCTCAGGCCGTCGAGATCGAGCAGCACACCCGGGGCAACGGCAATGCCCGTGAAACTGTGCCCGGCACCGACCGCCTTGATGCTGAGGCCCTGCGCGGCCGCCGCCAACACGGCCCGCTGCACCGCGCCGACGCTCGTGGGTCGTTCGACGCGTCGCGGCCGAACCTTCTCGCTGCGCCCCCAGTTGCGCCACACTCCCCCGGTTGCCGTCACAGGAACGCCATCCCCTCCCCGCGATAGGTCGGCAGCACATCCACGATGACATCGCCGTCGACCAGGTGGAACTCGTTGACATGTTCGCTGAGCTCACCCGACTTCGTGTGCCGAAGCCAGACACGATCGCCCACGCGCATGCTGACAGCGGATGCCCCGCTCACGGGAGTCTGCACCTCGCCGGCCATCTCGCGCGCCGACATCTCCAGACCCTCGGGCCAGACGATGCGCGGCAGCCGGTCGTCGGCCGCCGGTCCGGATGCCACCCAGCCGCCACCGAGAATCGTCGCCATCTCGGGGGTCGGCTTGCGCACGACAGACAGCGCGAAGGCCGTGGCCGGCGCTGGCCGAAAGCTCTGGTAGTTGTCGAAGAGGTGCCCGCCGAACAGCCCGCTGCCCGCCGCGATCTCGGTGACGGAGTCGTCGCTCGCCGTGAATTCGAGCGAACCCGTTCCGCCGCCGTTGACGAACTCAAGGTCGACGAGTTCGCGCACGGCCGCGACGGCCGCACCGCGGCGTTCCGCCAGTTCTGCCTTGGACTTCTTCTGCATCCAGCGCAGCGTCGCACCCCAGGCCGCGCGGCCGGCAGGCTGGTCCCCCTGGCCGGCGATCTGCGCCTCGTAGCCCATCATTCCGACGAGGCTGAATCCCGACCGGGTCGCGATGCGGGCCGCGAGCGCGCGGGCATCCGCAGCGCTGAAGATCGGGGAGCGCCACACGCCGATGTGGCCGAGCGGCCCGCCGTTCCACGACGCGTCGAGCTCGAGGCAGATGCGAATCGACTCGCGCTGTGCCGGCGCTATCACTGCGTCAATGAAGTCCAGCTGGGCGACGGAGTCGACCATGAGGGTCACCCGCGCGGCCAGTTCTGCCGAGTGCGCGAGACGCAGAATCGCCGCACGATCCGCCGTCGGGTAGCCAACCACGACATCCTCGATCGCCGCATGCTCGTCGTCCCCTTCGGCAAGCCACAACGCCTCGGGCAGCGTGTACGCGAGCACGCCGTGGTAGCCGGGCAGCGCGAGCACGGCATCCAGCACGCTGCGCACACGCACCGATTTCGATGCCACCCGAATCGGCTTGCCTGCCGCACGCAGCAGCATGTCGTGGGTGTTGTGCCGCAATGCGTCCAGGTGCAGCGCGGCCACCGGCGACTCGATCGAGGCGAGGGCTCGGCTGAGCGTCGGCCAGTATCGCTCGGGATGCTCCCAGATGCGCCACGAGGCGTCCGGCTTTTTCGACAGATCCAGCACGGTCATCGCACTCCTTTCACGCGGGCGACGGCGAGCGCCCCCGCGAATGCAAAGACGCCCGCCATGATGAACAGGCCGGTGAAGCCGCTGAGCCAGACGACCACGAGCGCTCCGAGCAGCGGGGCGATGGCCTGCGGAACGGCCGTCGCGATGTTCATGATTCCCAGGTCCTTGCCCCGGGATGCGGGGTCGGGAAGCACCTGGGTGGCCAGGGCCTGGTCGACGGAGAGAAAGCATCCGTACCCGAGGCCGAGGATGCCAGCGGCGACCATGGCGACGGAGAACTCCGGCACGAACGCCAGCATCAGGGCCGCGATGCCCTGCAGCGCCGAGGCCACGAAGACGAAGACCTTACGTCGCCCGAGCCGATCGCTCCATCGCCCGGTTCCGAGGGCCGCGAGAATCACGAACACCATATAGATGAGCGTGAGCATCAAGAGGCCGTCCTGCGCGTCCTTCAGTTTCAGGCCGAATTCGAGAAAGTAGAGCAGCATCGTCGTGCCGAAGGCGTTGCCGAAGTTCACCAGAACCCGGCCCAGCAGCGTCCAGCCGAAATCCGGGTAGGCCTTCGGGCTGATCCAGAAGCCCTCCAGGATGCCGCGGGCCGTCATCTTCTCGCGGCTCTCGCGAACCGCGGGCGCGAGCACGGCATCCGGCAGGAAGAGAAAAGGCAGCACGAGCACGAGCAGCAGAACCGCGATGATCAGATTGGCCAGTGACTGGCCGAGTACCGTCTCAAGCGCCTGGTCGGTGAAGATGAGCGTGATCAGCAGGATGCCGAGGATGGTGCCGATCGCCTGCGGAGCCGAAAGCCAGCCCGAAACGTAGCCGCGCTGGCCGACGGGCACCTGGTCGCTGATGGTCGCGGTCAACGCTGCCGTGAGCATGCAAAACCCGATGATGACGATGCACCACACGATGCCGATGCCGAGCAGGGTGGTCTGCAGCCCGAGCAACAACAGGGCGAGCGCGAACACCACGGTGCCGGCGGCTATCCACGGTCGACGCCGACCGAACCGGCTCGTGGTGCGATCGGAGAGCGCGCCCGTGAGGGGGTATGCCACTATCGCGCACACGCCCGAGATGCCCGAGACGATGCCGAAGGCCATGACGTTCTGCACCCAGTCGTCGGTGTGCAGCCGCGCCTGAATCTGCAGGGGCAGCAGCAACTGAATGGGGGTGAGCTGCGCCATCCAGATGCCGAGCCATGCCGCCGCGAAGAACGCGATCCAGCGCCCGGTGACGTTGCGGGTCGGCTCGGCGAAGACGGCGGCCGGTTGCGTTGTGGTCATGCCCTGCTCGCATTCGTGGGTTCGGTTATGCGTTGTGCCGGTGCGCCGGATTCCGGGACTGACGTCGGGTGCGGGTCGGCAAAGGCCGCCATCGCATCCGCGGCAAAGTCCATGATTTCTGCGGCAGCCTCGTCATCGCGATTGACCAGCCATGCCATCGTGAGTCCATCGGTGAGCGAGACGAGCAGCACCGCGAGCTCGGCGACGGGGCGTCTCCAGCCCTGGCCGCTCTGCTCGGATGCGACGGCGAGCGCGTGCGAAGCCATCGCGTAGTAGCTGGCGTATTGCCGGCGCGCGAGTCGTTGCATCCCGGCGGAGCGCATGGCGTAGTGAGTCAGCTCGAACATGGCAGTCTCGCGCAGCGGGTCGGCCCGCAGCGCCTCGAAGTAATACTGCAGCCCGCCGCGGATGGCTTCACGCAGTCCGATCGCTTCGCTCGGGTTTTCGAGAGCGGGGGCTATCGAACGCTCTTCCTGCGCAATGACGTGTTCAACGAGTTCGACCATGAGCTGGTCGCGGGAGTCGAAGGCATAGTGAAAGCTCGCCAGCGACATGCCGGCCTCCGCCACGATTGCCCGGGTCGTCGCGGCCGAGACGCCGTGCTCGGCGACCACGCGCATGGCTGCGCCCACCAGCGCTTCGCGCCGTGCCTCTGCCCGCATGCGGGTCATGGCGCGATCCGAAGCGCCCTGAACGGTGCTGGCTGCTGCATCGGCACGACGTCTCCCGCTCGACTCTGGGCAAGAAGTGAATCTGTGAGTGGGACAGATGACCCACTTGTCAGTATGCCGTAAATGCGGGATGTCTGGTTGACATCCGTTCGGGGGTCGTCTGGGATAGAACGCAGAGTGCACCGTTCAGCTTCGCGTTCACGTTCGCGTCCAGGAGAAATTCGATCCGTCCGGCCATCGATGCCGGCTGGACTCTTTGTGGGCGCCGCCGTGCTGGCGGTCGTGTTGTCTCTGGCCGTCGGCGCACCCACGGCTCGGGCTGACGAGCCTGTCGCGTCGGCGCCCCCGGCCACTACGGCGACGACAGATGCGGCGGCGGAGAATGCAGCCACAACAGCCACTCCCGCACCAACGCCCAGTGACGACCCCGCCCGCACGACGACTCCCACCATCACGTCGCCGAACCCGGATGAACTGATCACCACCGGCAGCACATCGGTCAGGGGTTCCCGCGATGCGGCAAACGAGATCCAGGTATTTCCGCCAAACAGCACCGAGCCCGCCTGCATCGTTCCGCCATCGTCGAGTACCGCCTGGGGGTGTGCATCCGTTCCCCTCGTGAGCGGGCCGCAACAGAGCATCCGGGTCATAGCCAGGAACGTCATCAGTAACGCGACCGAGACGGCATCCGTCACGGTGTCGGCACTCACCCCACCGATCATCACGGGTCCATCGCCGAGCAACGGAATGGTCAGCGGCAACGGCGCCTACCCGGATGCGACGGTGACGGTCACCGCAGGCGCCGCCGCCTCGTGCACGGTTCAGGCCAATGCCACGGGTGTGTGGGCATGTTTTCTGACCCAAAGCGACGGCACCGGCCTCCCGAGCGACAGCTACACCGTGAGCGCAAGCCAGACCGCGTCGTTCGCGTCGTCGCCCTCCGAGAAGAGCGCAACCGCCCAGATCGTCATCGATTCGACGCCCCCCGCGGCACCGGTGATCACCTCGCCCCGCAACGGCACACACTCGGTTGCAGCGCCGCGCGTGACCTTCTCGGGCACGGGCGAAGACGGCGCCACCGTGAACATCGACAGCGTCACGAAAAAACCTCCGTTCAGCAGTAGCAGCATCTGCGAGGCGACGGTGAAGAGCGGCCACTGGAGTTGCACCGGCAAGGGACTGCCTGCGGGATCCTATGACGTCACCGCGCTGCAGATCGATGCCGTCGGAAACCCCAGTCGAGCCAGCGCCATCACTCTCTCGTTCACGGCGGCGACCACGCCGCCGAAATCTCCGACGCAGCCGCCCAGCCACGCTCCCGGCACTCACGCTCCGGGCAGTGTCGCGCCGCCGTCGCAGGTAGCACCGGCGCCGGACCCAAGCCATACGGCCACCCCAGCACCGACTCCGACGCCCACGCCCGGGGTCATTCCCCCGAACGGCGGAGAGTTCGACGGTCCGAACGCCGAGTGGCTGGCGACGACTCCGTATACCTCCACGAGCCCGCCGACAATCGCGCCGGATGCCTTTCCCGGCTGGCTGCGCGCCCTGCTGCTCGCCGTCGTAGCGTTGCTGCTGCTCGCCCTCCCTGCCCGTCTGCTCGCCGGAGCGCTGTCGCGCTCACGCGTACGAAACGGCATGCGAGCACGCTCGGGCATCTTCGGAAGAAATCGATCGTCCGCCGAGCTGCCGTCCGTGGTCGGCACTTCTGCGGCTCCGCGCTGGCTTGTCGGAGCCACCGTTCTTGTGGCCACGGCCGCCCTGGTCACCCTCTCCAGTTCCGCGAGCAACCAACCCGCCTACCTGCGGTTGCTGGCCGCCGTCGCCATGGCCGTTGTCGTGGTCAACGCCGTGTGGGCCTTGATCGGAATGCTGGGTGCGGGTCATCTGGGTGCAGGCGCGGCATCCGTCGTTATTGCGCCGCGTGCGCTGTTTCTCGTCGCGCTTACCGCCCTGCTCTCTCGGTTCACACAGCTGAGCCCTGCGCTGTTGTTCGGGCTGGTGCTCGGCGTGGCCGTCAGCGAATCGGCAACGACCATCGCACGCGGCCGCCTTGCAGCAACCCAGTTGGCGGGCCTCTCGGCAATCGGCCTGATCGCCTGGATGCTCACGGCCATGCTCCCTGCCGTGACGAACCCGGTTGCCGGATTCGCGGCCGAGGTCACGAATGCGGTGGCGATCATCTCGATCGGATCCGCCGCGGTCTCCCTGGTTCCGATCGGCAGACTTGCCGGCCGTGCGATCTTCGCCTGGTCACGACCGGTGTGGCTCGGCCTCAGCCTCGTGATAGGAACGGTGTTCTTCGCGCTTCTCGTGCCGGTCGACGCGCTCTGGCGTTCCGGTGGCGGCGGCCTTCTGCTCGTCGGCGCCGGCGTCGGCTTCGCCGGCGTGAGCCTGGCTGCGTGGCTCTGGATGCGCTACATCGAGCCCGCCCGCTGATCAGTCTCCCGCGAACTCAGCCAGCGACCGTGGTCTCGCGTGCACACAATGCACACAACGTGAGTCAACGCACACAACGACCACTATGGCGCACAAGCGAGACACGACGATGAGCCGTGCCGCACGATAGGTGATCACTTGCACTGAAAGACAGAGAGGTCTTCGCATGAGTGATCACGCTCCCCGCCGCGCCGATGTGGCATCAAACGATGCCGAGGACGCCGCACGTATCGAAATCTCCGAGCTGACCAAGAGGTTCCTCACCCCGAAAGGCGAGCCCTTCACCGCCATTCGCGACGTGACGCTCACGGTCGAACCCGGGCAGTTCTGCGCGATAGTCGGGCCAACCGGCTGTGGCAAGTCCACGACCCTCGCCCAGGTCTCCGGCCTCGAGCGCCCGAGCGGCGGCTCGGTACGGGTCGGCGG
Source organism: Leifsonia sp. Root112D2 (assembly GCF_001424905.1). Taxonomy (NCBI): domain Bacteria; kingdom Bacillati; phylum Actinomycetota; class Actinomycetes; order Micrococcales; family Microbacteriaceae; genus Leifsonia; species Leifsonia sp. Root112D2. The sequence continues at coordinate 2,039,373 of NZ_LMCU01000001.1, read as the reverse complement.
CCAGCTCGTCGACGGCGTCACCGACGGCGTCAGTTACATGTTCCAGGCGGATGCGTTGTTCCCGTGGAAGACCGTGCTGGCGAACGTCATGATCGGGCCGACGCTGCTGGGCACGCCGAAACGTGAAGCCACCGAGCTCGCGCTGGACTGGCTGCGCCGAGTGGGCCTGGCCGGCTTCGAAGACCGATACCCTCACCAGCTCTCCGGGGGCATGCGCAAGCGCGTCGCGATGGCGGCGGCGCTGATCAACAACCCACGCGTGCTGCTCATGGACGAGCCGTTCGGAGCTCTCGACGTGCAGACCAAGGCGATCATGCAGACCGAGCTCCTCCAGCTGTGGGAACAATTGCGGCCATCGGTGCTCTTCATCACCCACGACCTGGATGAGGCGGTAGCGCTCTCCGACCGGGTAGTCATCATGACCAGCAGTCCCGGCACGGTGAAGAACGTGTTCGACATCGATCTGCCTCGACCGCGCGGCGACGTCCAGGAGATCCGCCATGAGAAGCGCTTCCTCGAGATTCAGGGACAGATCTGGGCATCGCTCAAGGAAGAAGTGACCAGAGCATACGAGCAAACGACAGGAATCGCAGCATGACCATGGCAACGATAAACGTGAACGGGGCGTACGCGGTTCCTCAAGAGACCGAACTGCGGGCGACGGCACGACGCGCCCGCAGCCGACGCACCACCTGGATCTGGATCGGCCGCGCCCTCGTGATCGTATTCGTGGTCGGCGGATGGCAGCTGTGCACCGCGATCGGCTGGGTCGACAAGTTCTTTTACGGCCAGCCGTCGGGCATCTGGAACAGCCTCATCAAACTCTTCACTGTCGGCACCGCATTCGGCTCCATTTGGGAGAACCTGGGGTACACCGTGCAGGAGGCGTTCTACGGATTCATACTCGGCACGGCCGCCGGCATCATCTTCGGCATCCTGCTCGGCTCGAACCGGTATCTGGCGTTGGTGTTCGGGCCGTATATCAAGGTCGTCAACTCGATCCCCCGCATCCTGCTCGGCGCGATCTTCGTCGTGGCCTTCGGCCTCGGCATCTTCCCGAAGGTGCTGCTGGCCGCGGTGCTGGTCTTCTTCGTGGTCTTCTTCAATGCCTTCCAGGGCGTGCGCGAGGTCGACCAGAACCTGGTCGCGAACGTGCGGGTGCTCGGCGCCTCACCGCTGCAGGTGGCCCGCCACGTCACCATCCCGTCGGCGATGACGTGGATCATCGCCAGCATGCACACGGCGTTCGGCTTCGCCATCATCGGCGCCCTGGTGGCCGAGGTGCTCGGCGCCCAGCACGGCATCGGCCTCATCATCACCCAGGCTTCCGGAAACTTCGACCCGGATACGGTCTTCGCCTGCATGGCGATCATCGCCGTGGTCACACTCGTTGCCGAATACCTCATCACCCTGCTGGAGCGCGTTCTGCTGCGCTGGAGGCCCCCGAACCGGATGGAGATCCAGGGGATCTGACCACTCGATCTGCACCACGAAACAGCCGAATTTCTCGGCATCAACGAAAGGAATGCACTCACATGAACAAACGCAAGATGTTCGCTGTAGTGGCCGCCGGAGCGCTGTCGCTCGGTCTCGCCGCCTGCAGCGGCAGCGGCACCGGCAGTAACGGCAGCGCGACCAACGCCGGGAACAAGGTCCCCATCCCCACCGTCAAGATGATGGTCGGCGGTATCGACAAGCAAATCTACCTGCCGTACCAGCTCGCCCAGAACCTGGGCTACTACAAGAAATACGGTGTCAACGTCGAGCTGTCGACGGAGCAGAACGGCGGGGTCGGTGCCGAGGACGCCATGGCATCCGGCCAGGTGGACATGGCCGGTGCCTGGTACATCCACACGGTCGACTTCCAGTCGAAGGGCAAGGATGTCATCAACCTGGTGCAGCTCTCCGGCGCACCGGGTGAGCGGGTGATGTGCGGCACGAAAAGCGGCGTGCACTCGGCAGCCGACTTCAAGGGCAAGACGATCGGGGTCACCGATCTCGGATCGGGAACCGACGAGCTGGCCCAGTTCCTGGCATCCCAGCACGGCATCGCGAAGTCGCAGTATCACACGCTCGCCGTCGGTGCCGGATCCACGGCCATCGCGGCGATACAGCGCGGCTCCGCCGACTGTGTGGTGACAACCCAGCCGACGGTTGGCGCGCTGACCTCGAAGAAGCTCGCCTACACCGCCGTGGATCTCGCTACCGCAGACGGTGCGACCAAGGCTCTCGGTGGGGACTGGCCTGCGGCCGGACTGCTGGCTCAGGCCAGCTGGGTGAAGTCTCACCAGGATGCCGCCCAGAAGGTGGTTGATGCCCTGGTCGCCACGATGCACTGGATCGACACGCACTCGGCGGCCGACATCGCGAACAAGCTACCCAGCGATTTCGTGCAGAACGCGACGATCAGCAAGGCCCAGTACATCGCCGGGCTGTCCACCGACAAGGGACAGTTCCTGCCCGACGGCATCATGCCCGCGGGCGGCCCGAAGGTGATCTTCAACATGGAGAAGACCCTCGGTGTCGACACTTCGAAGATCAGCATCTCCGGCACTTTCTCCAACAAGTACGCCCAGGCGGCAAACAAGCTGGAGGGAACCGCGATCACGACGACGCCGGCCGGCGCGGACGGCTGAACACCGGGCGGTCGACGCCTCGGCAACGACCGCAGCCGGCCGACCCGGCGGCGACATCGACCGGCCTGCGCGGGCTTCCGCGCGGGCCGGTCGATTATGCTTTCGATGACTCCACGAAGAGACGGGAAAGGCGATGACACGGTTGTCGTTCGCCGGCTGGCGGTCCTGGCCGCTGGCCACGCAGATCCTGGTCTGGGTGCTCTGCATCCTCACCGTGACCATCGCGATCGGCGCCGTCGTCTTCGCGCAGATCAGCCAGCAGACGATCGATGAGCAGTACCAGCAGCGTTCGCTTGCCGTGGCATCCGCGGTGGCACAGATGCCGCAGATCAGCTCCGAACTGGAGGCGGGCGATCCCCATCATGACATCCGCGGCTTCGCCGAGCGGGTGCGCACCGCGACAGGGGCAAGCTATGTCGTCATCACCGACCGGAACGGCGTTCGGTTCTCGCACCCGAACCCCGCGCTGATCGGTCAACGGCTCGAGGAACCGGTGGTGGTGCTCGACGGCAAGACGCACGTCGGCATCGATCCGGGAAGTCTGGGCCGTTCGGCGAACGGCAAAGCGCCGATCTTCAACGCGAGCCGCACCGTCATCGGCGAGGTGTCGGTCGGCATTCTCGAGGTGGCAGAATCGGCCGACCACGCACGCGACATCGCCCTTATCGCGGGCTATTCCGCCCTCGTGCTGGCGATCGGAGCACTGGGATCGATCATTCTCGCCAGACGCATCAAGCGCATCACCTTCGGGCTGGAACCGGCCTCGATCGCCGCGCTGCTGCAAGAACGCGAAGCCATGTTGCACGGCATCCGGGAAGGCATGATCGGCTTCGACGAACACGGCCGCATCACGGTACTCAACGGTGAGGCCCGGCGTCTGCTGAATCTCGAAGGACCCGTGCTCGGACACCCGCTGAACGAATTCATGCCCGAAGGTCGATTGCGAGACCTGCTGACCGGCGCCATACCGGCCGTCGACAGCAGCCTTCTCACCGACGAGGCGCTTCTGGTGGTGAACCGCATGCCGGTGTTGCTGGGCGGGAGGGATGTCGGTGCCGTCGTCACCCTGCGTGACAGAACCGAGGCGGAAGCACTGATTCGCGAGGTTCGCGCGATCAGCGGCCTGAGCGAAGCGCTGCGCGCCCAGGAGCATGAGTATGCAAACCGACTCTTCGTGATCTCAGGGCTTATCGAACTCGGCGAATACGAGCAGGTGACCGGCTATCTGAACCAGATCTCGCATACTCCGTCATCGGTGAACGACGAATTGCGCGCGCGAGTGGCTCCGCCCGAGCTCGCAGCGCTGCTGATGGCGAAGATAGCCATCGCCGGCGAGCACGACGTGCAGCTGACCCTTTCGGAGGACTCGCACTTCGAGGAGGCCGATGTGGATCCGCAGGTGTTGCTGACCATCGTGGGCAATCTGGTCGACAACGCCTTCGACGCCGTGATGGAGCAGCCGGGGCCTCGCGAGGTGGTCATTCGGCTCAGCTGCAACGATGACATCCGCATCGAGGTGCATGACAATGGACCCGGCATTCCGGCCGGTCACATTCATGACGTGCTGGTGGACGGTTACTCCACCAAGCCGCCACGCGGGCAGGCCCGGCGAGGCCTGGGGCTCGCCCTGATCAACCGAATCGTGCGACGGCTCGGCGGCAGCATCACGATCGAACCCGGACCGGGCGGGCACTTCGAGGTGCGCCTGCCTCATCGGTCGGCCGGCAGCCACCCTCGCACACTCCATGACAGCGAGGCGATATCGTGATCCGCACCCTCGTCATCGATGACGACTTCCGCGTCGCACATATTCATGCGGAGCGACTCTCCCGCGTTTCTGGGTTCACCTGCGTCGGCGAGGCCTACACGGCGGCACAGGCAAGGGATTCGATCGCCGAGCTCAAGCCGGACCTGCTGCTGCTCGATATCTACCTGCCCGACGAGAGCGGGCTTTCGCTGCTGCGCTCATTGCACTCCCTCGATGACGCACCCGACTGCATCGTGATCACGGCCGCGCGCGATCTCGCCACGGTTCGCGCAGCCATGCGTGGCGGCGCGTTCTATTACCTCGTGAAGCCATTCGGCTTCGAACGGTTCGCGCGCGAGCTGACGGCGTACCGCAGCTGGCACGATCAGACCGCGATCGGGGGCTCGGCCGACCAGGAATCCGTCGATGAACTCTACGGACTGCAGCGGGCAACGAATTCCAACGGGCTCCGCCACCGGCTGCCCCCATCGATGCACAAGGTGTTCATCGTCGTGCGAGACGCAGCTGCGCCGATCGGGGCAGCGGCGGTCGCAGATTCCCTGGGAATGAGTAGGCCGACGGCGCAACGCTACCTCACCGAACTGGAGCGCCGCGGCCTGGTGGAGCTGCACCTGGAGTACGGCTCGACCGGTCGCCCCACCAACAGCTACCGACCGCGTCGCTGACGACATCCCCGCCGTTCCGGCGATACGTTAACGAAGGATCTATCGCCCGCCGCCGCCGAGTTCTGTTCCGAACGCAGGGAAGAACGCGATCACTACGGCCGCGGAGAAACTGCGGCGTACCCTCGAGTACCCCCAGTGGGACTCGAACCCACACTTGGGCGATTTTAAGTCGCCTGCCTCTGCCAATTGGGCTATGGGGGCCCGGCCGCTCCATGCTACGGGACGAGCCGGCGCCGCCGAACGCAGAACCGCGCCGGATGCCGCCCACAGGCGGTCTCCGACGCGGCTCGCGTGACGAAAAGACGCGCTACTTGGCGATTCCCGCCTTGGCCGGCTCCTTGGCCGACTTGGCCGCCGACTTCGCGGAAGACTTAGCCGGTTCCTTGGCCGCCTCGACCTGCGGCTTCGGACGCGAGGCAAACTCCTCGAACGCGGCGCGCGGGTTCTCGACGGCCTCGAGCGAGACGATGTCGCGGTCGAGGAAGAGGTTGAGCACCCAGCCTGCGATAACGCGAGTCTTGCGCTCCCAGCTCGGCATGGCCATGCCGTGGTAGCCGCGGTGCATGGCCCACGCGGGCAGGCCCTTGATGCCGAGCTTGCCCTTCTGGAACACGCCGACACCGAGACCGATGCCCGCGACGGCTCCCGCGTTCTTGTGGAAATACTGCCGGGGCTCTTCGCCACGCATCGAGGCCACGAGGTTCTTCGCCAGCAGCTTGCCCTGGCGCACCGCGTGCTGGGCGTTCGGCACGCAGAACCCGCCGACACCACCGCCGGTGAGATCGGGAACGGCAGACACATCGCCGGCACCCCAGGCGTCGGGGATGAACTTGTCTTCGGTGCCGACACGCAGATCGGCGCGCACCGTAAGGCGACCACGCTCTTCGATCGGGAGGTCGGTGTGACGCACGACGCCCGGGTTGGCCATGACGCCGGCGGTCCAGACGATGAGATCCGTCTCGAAGCTTTCGCCGGTGGAGAGCTGCACGACACCGTCAACGGCGCTCGTCAGCTGTGTCTCCAGGTGAATCTCGGCGCCGCGCTGTGCGAGGTTCTTGATGACCCAGTGGCTCGTGGGCAGCGAAACCTCGGGCATGATGCGGCCCATCGCCTCGATGAGGTGGAAGTGCGTGTCCTCGAACGACAGCTGCGGGTAGCGCTTGAGCAACGAGCTTGCGAAGGAGCGCAGCTCACCGAAGATCTCGATACCGGCAAAGCCGCCGCCGATGACGGTGAAGGTGAGCAGGCGATCGCGCTCGGGGCCCGCGGGCAGCAGCGCAGCCTTGTCGAAGTTCGTGAGCACCGTGTCACGAATGGCCACAGCCTCTTCAATGTTCTTGAGGCCGATGGCGCCGTCGGCGACACCCGGGATCGGGAAGGTGCGCGAAACCGCACCGGCCGTGACCACGACGATGTCGTACTCGAACTCCCACGAATCGCCGACGGGCGGCGTGATGGTCGCGGACTTCCTGGCGTGGTCGATGTTGGTCACCTTGGCGGTGAGCACCGTGGTCTTCTTCAGATGCCTGCGCTGTGACACCACGGCGTGACGCGGTTCGATCGAGCCTGCCGCCACTTCGGGAAGGAACGGCTGGTAGGTCATGTACGGGCGAGGATCGACGACCGTGACCTCTGCCTCACCGGCACGCAGCCACTTCTCGAGTTTCCAAGCGGTGTAGAAACCGGCATAGCCGCCGCCGACAATCAGGATTTTGGGCACGTTGAAAGTCTCCTCAGACAAAGAAAGTATGCGATCAATCTACTCCCTGCCGGTGGCTCGCCTGAAATGCCGCCTCGCGGCGAGCGCACCAAGCACGACGAGAGCAAGAAAACAGAGCAGCAGCGTCGTGGGGATTCCCACGCTTGTCACAAGCCCCCAACGGGGAACAAGCAGATTTGCGACATTCACCGTGTTCTCGGGCGCGAGGGCGACGGGGGCCGCCGCCGGAGCTGACGACGGCGACTTCGGCGCATCCGTCGCCTGGGCTCGGCGGTGGATGCGAATCCACTCCGCCAGGTCACCCATGGGGTTGGCCTTCACCGTCGGAACGGTGGCGGTGACGGCCGCGTTCGCACTGACAAGCCCGTACCCGTAGATCGGGCTCGGCACGGAACCGACCGCCTTCGCTGTCTTCACGACGCGCTCGATGACATTCGCCGCGTTCATGTGCGGATGCGCGGCCCGCACCAGCGCAACGATGCCGGCCACAAGGGGCGCCGCTCCGCTGGTTCCCTCCCACTGCACATAACCGCCGCCGGGGTTCGCCCCCACCAACTGTTCACTCGGTGCCGAGACCCCGATCGTGATGCCTTGCGAGGAGGCGTCAAAACTGGCGTGGCCGTTGCGGTCGACACCGGCAACGGTGAGCACGCCGGGAATGGTCGCGGGGGCACCGACCTCGGTCGTTCCGCTACCACGGTTGCCGGCCGCGGCCACAATCACCACATCGTGATCGAAGGCGTATTGAAACGCGCTGTCCCAGCTCGGCGGCCAGTCCAGGGTGTTGCGCGTGAGCGACATGTTGATGACGGACGCTCCGTGGTCGACGGCCCAGCGCACGCCGGTGGCGATCTGCTCGTCGACATTCAGCGCACCGGGAACGCCTCCGAGGGCGACGGAAACCGTCAGAATGGATGCCGCCGGCGCCACTCCCATGACACCGGTATTCGTGCCGGTTCCCCTCCCCGCGAGCAGCGACGCCACCCAGGTGCCGTGTGCCGATTCGTCGGAGTTGCCGAGCGGCTTCTGGCCGTTCGCCGAACCCACGCCGGAGACATCCGTGCCGCCGACGACCGCCCCGGCCAGGTCGGGCACGCTGCCGTCGACCCCGGTGTCGATGATCGCCACCTTCACGCCTGCGCCGCGGCTGGCCTGCCAGGCCTGCGTGATGCCGTAGTCGTTTAGCCAGTACTCGAGCTCGCGCACCTGATCGGCCTGCGCGGGAACGACGGTGGCAAGTGCGAGCACGAGGCCCGCGGTGACCCCCGCGAGAACTCTTCTGGTGGTTCTCATCAGGGGGCCGGGTCGGTGCGGCACTGGCACACCGCGGGCGACCAGTCTGCGCGCTCGAGGGCGAGGTCACCGATCGGGTTCACGCCGGGGCCGGCGGCAAGCGCATGGGCGGCAAGCGCATGCAGGCATTTCACGCGCACCGGCATACCACCGGCCGAGATCCCCGCTATCTCATCGACGACGGCGATGCTCTCGCGGTCGCTCAGGTAGGCACGATGAGCTGTCTCGTACGCATCGCGCAGCTGCTCGTCATCGGCCAAAAGCTCGGAGAACTCGTTCATCACCTGGGTCGCCTCGAGGTGCGACAGCGCGGCGGTCGCAGCAGGGTGGCTCAGGTAATAGAGCGTGGGGAACGGCGTACCGTCGGCGAGGCGCGGCGCCGTTGCGACCACCGTTGGCGCGCCGCACACGCAGCGCGCGGCGATGCCCACGACGTCGCGCGCGGGCCGTCCCAGCTGGGCGGAGACCGTGTTGATGTCCGCCTCGGTGATGGCGTCGAAGGGGGGCGTGGTCATCGTTATTTCTTCGCGGGAGTCGTAGGGATGGACGAAGGGGTGACGGGAGGGGCGTCGAGTTGCGACGGCGTCGCATCCGTCAGCCCCGCCGTCATGGCGGAGTTGAACAACGTCGCCAGCCAATCCGTTCTGGTGGTCTGGATGCTCTTGCTGACCGGCGCCTTCTCGGCGGCCTTGGCCGAGGCGGCGCGGTCGTCAATGATGAGATAGCTGGTCTCGCCCGGCATCACGTAGTAAAGCCTGTCGCGCACCTGCGAGCGCACGTAGCTCGGGTCGTTCCAGCGGGCGCGCTCCGCCTTGACGGAGCTGACCTTGTCACGCTCGTGGGCGACGGATGCCTGCAGATCGGAGATGGCCTGCCGCTGGGCGATGAGCAGGTGCAGGGTCGGCGCGAGAATCACGACGGCCAGCAGCACCAGCCCCATCATGAGCAGCGAGAAGCCCGAGAACCGGATGCCACGCACCCAGTTCGCCGACGCCGACGGCGCCTCGGCGAGCGCGACGGGCACGGTGCGCCTGCGCGTTCTGGCCATGGCGTCCCCCTCCCGGTCGCTGGTGCTGTCGCTTGTGCTGGTGCGTACACGGCACGAGCGTGCCGGAGTGATTCGATCTTACGATCTGCGCGTGGCGCGTTTCACTTCGGCACGCTCGTGGCGTGCGGTGTTTCAGCGAGTGTTCAGACTCGAGGCGGCGGGCCTCAGCCCTTGAAACGCGGGAAGGCGCTGCGGCCGGCGTAGACCGCTGCCTCGCCGAGCTCTTCCTCGATGCGCAGCAGCTGGTTGTACTTGGCCACGCGCTCGCTGCGGGCCGGGGCACCGGTCTTGATCTGGCCGGCATCCGTCGCCACGGCGAGGTCGGCGATGGTGGTGTCCTCGGTCTCGCCGGAGCGGTGCGAGAGAATCGCGGTGTAGCCGGCGCGCTGGGCCATGGCCACGGCGTCCAGCGTCTCGGTCAGGGTGCCGATCTGGTTCACCTTGACCAGGATCGAGTTGGCGGCGCCGAGCTTGAGGCCCTTTGCCAGACGCTCGGGGTTCGTGACGAACAGGTCGTCGCCGACGATCTGCACCTTGTGACCGATCTCACTGGTGAGGTGCACGTAGCCGTCCCAGTCCTCTTCTTCCAGCGGGTCCTCGAGCGAGACCAGCGGGTAAGCGGTGACGAGCTCGCCGTAGTAGGCCACCAGTTCCTCGGCCGTGAGCTGCTTGCCCTCGAAGTGGTAAGCGCCGTCCTTGTAGAACTCGGTGGCCGCCGCGTCGAGCGCGAGGGCGATGTCCTTGCCGGGCGTGAAGCCCGCGTTCGTGATCGCCTCGACGATCAGGTCGAGAGCTGCACGGTTGCTGGGCAGGTTGGGGGCGAAGCCACCCTCGTCGCCGAGGCCGGTGGAGAGGCCCTTCGACTTCAGCAGCGCCTTGAGCGCGTGGTAGGTCTCGACGCCCCAGCGCAGGCCCTCGCTGAAGGTCTCGGCGCCGAGCGGAACGATCATGAACTCCTGGATGTCCACGTCGTTGTCGGCGTGCGAGCCACCGTTGATGATGTTCATGAGAGGAACGGGCAGCGTGTGCGCGTTCGGGCCGCCGAGGTAGCGGAACAGCGCAAGATCGGCCGAGTCGGCGGCAGCCTTGGCAACCGCGAGACTCACACCGAGAATGGCGTTGGCACCCACGCGGCTCTTGTTCTCGGTGCCGTCGACCTCGATGAGGGCGGCGTCGACCAGACGCTGGTCGTCGGCCTCGAAGCCCTCGATCGCCTCGCCCAGCTCGTCGAGCACGGCATTGACGGCCTTCAGCACGCCCTTGCCCTGGTAACGCGCCTTGTCGCCGTCACGCAGCTCGTAGGCCTCGAATGCACCGGTGGATGCGCCCGAGGGCACCGCCGCCCGGCTCACGGTGCCATCCTCGAGCACGACCTCGACCTCAACGGTCGGGTTGCCCCGGGAATCCAGAATTTCGCGGGCGCCTACGGCCTCGATCTCAGCCACAACTGTCTCCTTGATGTGTTTTTTGGGATGGGAAGTTTGGGGATGATCCGCGAGCCAGTCTAGTGAGTGTGGGTGGCCGCGAGTTCGCCGCTTACGACAGCGAACGAAACTGCAGGGCGGATGCCGCGTCTGGCCCGCTGAGGCCGCCCACGGCATCCGCGGTGACGGTCGCGAACGAGCCGTAGCCGTCGGCCGTCGAACGATCGAGCAGCGCCTTGAGATTCTTGGTGCGGCGCTCGAGGCGCACGCGGCTGCCGCCGGCGATGAGGGCGCTCTTGAGCGCAAGCAGATCGGCGAGCGGAACATCCGCGTCGTGTACCAGCACTACGGCGTCGCTCGCCGAGCCATCGGCGGCCTCGATGAGGTCCACCACCCGCTCGAAGCCGATCGAGAAACCACAGGCGGGCACCTCGGTGCCGAGAAAGCGCCCGATCATGCCGTCGTAGCGGCCGCCACCGCCCACCGAGCTGCCGGAGGAGGGATGCGCTATCTCGAAGATGGTGCCCGTGTAGTAACCCATGCCGCGCACGAGGGTGGGGTCGAAGGTGAGGCGCACGCCGGGCGGCAGGGAGCCGAGGGCGTGGGCCAGGGATTCCAGCGCCGCAACGGCATCCGGGTCGATACCGGCAGGCAGCACCCGGCCGATCTCCTCGGCCGTGAGGGCGATGCCGTCGACGAGGTGGGGTTCGAGGGCCGCGAGGATGCCGCCCAGCACGGCGGCAGCATCCGGCCCCTGCTCGGCAAGCTCGGCGACCACGCCGTCGGCGCCGATCTTGTCGAGCTTGTCGATGGAGATGAGGGCCTGCCCGTAGCGCGCTTCGTCAAAGCCGCAGTATTCGAGCAGCCCGGTGAGAATACGACGGTCGTTGACCCTGATCGTGCAGTTCGTGAGCCCCAGCGCCTCGAGCGCCGCAGCGGTCGCCGTGATGAGTTCCACCTCGGCGAGCTGGCCCGCCTCGCCGATGATGTCGATGTCGCACTGCACGAACTGGCGGTAGCGGCCCTTCTGTGGCCGCTCCGCACGCCAGACCGGCGCGATCTGAATGGCGCGGAAGACGGGCGGCAGCTCGGCGCGGTGGCTGGCGTAGAAGCGGGCGAGCGGCACCGTGAGGTCGAAACGCAGCCCGAGATCGGCGAGGCTGAGCACGTCTCCGCCCGCCGCGGCCTTCGTGAGGTCATCGGCGTCGAGTCCCCGGCGCAGCACACTGAAGCCGAGCTTCTCGTTGTCTCCACCCAGACCGGAATGCAGTCGCGCGATGTCCTCCACGACGGGCGTCTCGATCTCGTCGAAGCCGTGTGCCGCAAAGCTGCGCCGAATCACGCCGAGCGCGTGTTCGCGCCTGGCCTTCTCGGCCGGCAGAAAGTCGCGCATGCCGCGGGGAGGGGTTACATCACGAGCCATGTCTCGATTCTTCCACGCGCAGCAACCGGCGCGTCTCGTGCGGGAATACGGAGACGGCATCCGTGACTTGTCCTCCGTGTGAACTGCGCGAGGATGGACGGATGACGGCGGCCCAGACGACAGGCGCGGTCGGGTTCCGCTCGGAGCGCGGGCCGATTCTGCTCGCGCTCATGCTCTCGACGTCGCTGGTCGCGCTCGATTCGACCATCATCGCCACGGCGGTGCCCTCGATCGTCAAGGATCTCGGCGGCTTCAGCCAGTTCCCCTGGCTGTTCTCGATCTATTTGCTCGCCCAGGCGGTGTGCGTTCCGATCTACGGTCGCCTCGCCGACATCTTCGGGCGCAAGCCCATCATGTTCGTCGGCATCGGCCTGTTTCTGGCCGGCTCGGTGCTGTGCGGATTCGCGTGGAGCATGCCCGCCCTCATCGTGGCCCGCGTCGTGCAGGGCCTCGGCGCCGGCGCGGTGCAGCCCATGAGCATCACCATCGCGGGCGACATCTACACGCTGCGCGAGCGGGCAAAGGTGCAAGGCTACCTGGCCAGCGTGTGGGGCATCTCCTCCGTCGTCGGGCCGACCCTCGGCGGCCTGTTCTCCGATTACCTGTCGTGGCGGTGGATCTTCTTCGTGAATATTCCGTTGTGTCTCATCGCCGCCTTCATGCTCGCCCGCACCTTTCACGAGAAGAAGGCGCTACGCCCCAACCAGAAGATCGACTTCGCGGGGGCGGCACTGCTGGCGGCCGGCACCTCCCTGCTGATTCTGGGCCTGCTCGAGGGCGGCCAGGCGTGGGCATGGAATTCGCTGTGGAGCATCGGTATTCTCTCCTGCGCGGTACTGCTGCTTGTCGTGTTCATCGTCGTCGAGAAACACGTTGCCCAGCCGGTGCTGCCGCTGTGGGTGTTCCGTCGGCGCGTGCTGGTGGCCAGCAGCGTCGCATCCGCCGCTGTCGGTGTCATAGTGATTGGCCTGTCGTCGTACGTACCGACGTTCGCCCAGGAGGTACTGGGTGCCACCGCGCTGCTCGCGGGCTTCGCCCTGGCGGCGCTGACGGTCGGCTGGCCGATATCCGCCGCTCTCGCCGGACGAATATACCTGCGCATCGGTTTTCGCGCCACGAGTCTGATCGGCGGCGTCTTCGTGCTCGCCGGAACCGCCCTGATGCTCACGCTGGGCGGCGCCTCCCAGCTGTGGCAGGTGGGGCTGTACTGCATTATCATCGGGCTCGGCATGGGCCTGGTGGCGGCCCCGACGCTCATCGCCGCCCAGGCGAGCGTCGACTGGTCCGAGCGCGGCGTCGTGACCGGCAGCAACATGTTCGCGCGCTCGATCGGCAGCGCCATCGGCGTGGCGGTGTTCGGGGCGATAGTGAACGCGTCAACGGATGCGACGGGGGGCGGTTCGCCCTCGCCCGTGCAACTCACGGGCGCCATGCACCTGGTCTTCCTCGCCATCGTGGCCGTTGCCATTGCCATGTTCATCGCCGTCTCATTCATGCCGAAGCACCGCGGCCATGCCGAGGAGACACCGTCCACGCAGACCGATCCCGAGCACATCGCCGGGTGACCTTTTTCAGGAGCTGCCGGAGCCGGGCTGGAATATCCAGTCGCCCTGCCCTATTTCCTGAAAAGAGAGAGTCATTCGTGCGGCTGATGCCGCGGTGCCGGGCGACTGCCTAGACTCGCAGAACGCCGAGCCGAGGAGCCCAGCATGGCCGAATCCGATATGACCCCTGCCGAGAACGAAGCGACCCATCGAGCGAACGCGGGCATCTCCGTCAGCCACGTGGCACGCTCCTTCGGCGGCGTCCACGCCGTGCGCGACGCATCCCTGACCGTGCAGCCCGGCTCCGTGACAGCACTCATCGGGCCCAACGGCTCGGGCAAGACCACGCTGCTGCTCATGCTCGCCAGCCTGCTGCAACCGGATGCGGGCAGTGTGCAGATCGGCGGTCACGACCCCGTCACCGACCCCGAGACGGTGCGGCGCACCATGGGCTGGATGCCCGACGCCCTCGGTTCCTGGGGCAGCCTGAGCGTGCGCACCGCCCTTCAGACCACCGCGCGCATGTATCGCATCGAGAAGGAATCGGCGGCCGCTCGCGCCGAGGAACTGATAGCGCTCGTCGGTCTCGTTCCACTCGCCGATCAGCCCGCCCGCGTTCTCTCACGCGGACAAAAGCAGCGCCTGAGCCTAGCCAGGGCGCTCGTGCACCGGCCGGGGGTGCTGCTGCTCGACGAGCCGGCATCCGGTCTGGATCCCGCAGCCCGCGCCGATCTGCGCACGCTCGTGCGACGGCTTGCGGGTGAGGGCGTGGCCATCCTGGTCTCCAGTCACGTGCTCGCCGAGTTGGAGGAGATGGCAGACGCTGCCGTGTATATGAGCGCCGGGGTGACGGCATCCGCCGATGCGGTGGCCCGGGCCGGAGCGAGCCTGCGACAGTGGCGCATTCGCGTCGTCGATCACACGCGGCTGCGGCTGCCCGAACAGCTCGCCTCCGTGGGCGTGGAACCGACGCGCATCAGCATCGATAACCTGGGTGCGCTCGTCAGCGTCACCGGCGAGGCGGATGCGGCAGCGCTGCTGCGGGCGCTGGTGGGTGCGGGCGCGGAGATCAGCGCCTTCTCCCCCGCCGTCGGCGAGCTCGAGCACACCTTTCTCGACCTCAACAGAGCGCAGGCCAACGGGGAGACGGCATCGTGAAGAAGTTCTTCTCCGGACTCGGACTGATCATCGGACTCGAGCTGCGCCAGCGGGTGCGGGGCGTGGCCTGGTACGTGCTCATCGGCATCTTTGTGCTGCTCGTCGCCATCGTCACACTGCTGCTGTGGCTCGCCTCGGCGAGCAATATCTTCGGCCCGACTGATCCCAGCGCCACCGGCTCCGGTAGCACCGGTTCAGGCGGCTGGCTGTACTCGATCATCGTGTATTTCGTGCTGTTGCTCGGCACTCTCGTGACCCCGGCGCTGAGCGGCAACGCCATCAATGGTGAGCGGGATGCCGGTACCCTGGCCACCACACAGGTCACGCTCATCACCACCGGCCAGCTTGTGCTCGGCAAGTTCATCGCGGCCTGGGTGAGTTCGCTCGTGTTCCTGGTGGCGAGCCTGCCGTTCATCGCCATCTCGCTCGTGCTCGGCAACATCTCCGTGGCGACCATCGCGGTCTCCGCCCTGATTCTGGCCGTCGAACTGGGGCTGCTCGCGGCCATCGGTGTCGCTCTCTCGGGCATCATCACGCGGCCGCTGTTCTCGATCGTCACAACGTATCTGGTGGTGGCCGCGCTCAGCGTCGGCACCCTCATCGCGTTCGGCCTCCTCGGCGCCGTCACGCGCACCGAGGTGACCAACACGTACATCGGCATCGACAATCCGAAATTTGACGAGTCGACGGGCAACCCGATCGACCCCGTGTGCCTGCCGCCCGAGGTGACCACCTACCAGACGTCACGATTCGACCGATACTGGGGCATTCTCGCCGCCAACCCGTATGTGGTGTTGGCGGATGCCGTGCCCGGCGGTTTCGACAGCTCCGGCAACCCGACCAACCTGTTCAGCGCGATCTCCTCGGGTGCACGCGCGGCGCAGAAGGCTCCGGCCAGCACCGTCACCAACAACTACTGCCGCGATTTCGCCGCCCAGAACGGCTCCGAGGGACCGTATGGCCCCACGCCGCGCGAACTTCACGATGCGGCGGTACCGAGCTGGTTCGTCGGCGTCGGCATCCACCTGCTTCTGGCGGCTGCCGCCTTGTTCTGGGCATGGCGGCGCACGATGACGCCCACGCGACGACTCGCGCGCGGGAGCCGCGTCGCGTGAGGCACGTGATGCGGGTCGGTGTGAGTGCCGGCGTTGTTGCGGGGGCGTTGTGGGCGGCATCCGGCGCCCTGAACTGGTACCTGATCTTCGTTCGCTCGACCGTGCACGGCGAGCTGGTGGACGTCGTGGTGCCCGCGACTTTCGGGCGGGAGACGGCACTGGATGCCCCGGGCGTGGCCGTCTGCGTTACGGCAGCCCTGCTCGTGGCGGCCGGGGTCGGGTTCAGCGCGTGGCTGGCCGCGCGCTCGGTGGCCGCGACGACGACGGTAACGACCGCATCGCCGCCGCGGCATCGGTGGGCCCTGCTGTTCGTCGGTACCTGGCTGGGCGCGGTGCTCGCGTCGACCGTGGCGGGCCTCGCCGTGGCGATAGGCCAGGCCGTGCAGGCGGTTCCGCACGCGTTCATTGCCAACGGGGCCGACTGGCCATGGGCGTACGTGGTGCAGAGTGCGTATTGGGGTGCGCTCGCCGGCTGGGTGCCCGCGCTCGTGGCGGTTGTGGTCGCGCGGCGGGGGCCGCAGGCTGCTCTGCCTCTCCAACGCCGCTCCGGCCCCGCGATCGGAGCGGGAGTTGGCATCGTGCTCGTGCTGGCACTCACCGCCGGTGGCCTTTCCTTCGCCGCCGAGTCAGCCGCCTGGGCGCGAAACCACGCCGTGGAGCCGGGCATCGCCCGGCCGAGCAGCCCGCCACCGTCGATCACCGCCGTTCCCCAGCCGGCACCCACCGAGACAGTCGCGCCGATCCCGCCTGCGGAAGCCGATCCCAACCGCTGCACGCCGGAGAATTCGCGCCTCACTGTAGGCTCAACGGATGCCGCACTCGGCCAGCGTGCGCTCTCGATCTACCTCACGAATGCCGGCACCACGGCCTGCGATGCCTTCGGCTTTCCTTCGCTCTCCTTCAGTTCCGCCGATGGCGCCGTGCTCGACATCGCCGTGCAACCCACGGGGTCAGCCTCGGCCCCGGCGGCTTCCCCGCCGAAGATCGTTCTGGCGCCGGGCGCCAGCGCGACGGCGGTACTGAGCTGGAGAACAGCGGGGCGCCTCGACGCCGACGGCGCCGTCGCATCCATAAGAATCGCCCCCGTGCTCGGCGGTTACGCCGCGCCCTTCACGCTGCGCCTCGACCTGGTCGGCGGCGGCAGCGCCACGCTCACCGCCTGGCAAGCGGCGGCACGCACCGCCCCCGTGAGCCGCTGAGCCGCAACACCACGGCTCGTCGCCGCGGGGACGGCTACTCCTCGGTGGCCGGAAGCCCGATGATGCCGGCATCCGCCGCATCCGTCGTCTGGCCCGTCTCCGCCTCGCGAATCTCGTGCTGCAGGCCGCGCAGCGCGGTGCGTAGCGCACGCTCGGCGTCGAGTCCCTGCGCCTTGGCCGATGCCACAATGGCCAGCAGCAGCGGACCGAGTTTATCCTCGTTCGTCACCGAAATCGGGCCGGCGGCATCCGCATCGAGGATACCAACTTTGTGGGCGCGGCCCAGCAGCTTGTCGGCGAGCGCGAGCGCGGGCATTCCCTGCGGAATGCCGTCGAGAACGCTCGTGCGGTGCGGCTTCTCGTCGCGCTTGAGTTCCTCCCAGAACCCCACAACATCCGCCGCGGTCTCCGCCTTACGGTCCCCGAAGACATGCGGATGCCGCCCCACCATTTTCGCGGTCATCTGCGCGGCAACGTCCTGAATGTCGAACTCCTCGCCCGGCGTGTGCGCGGCGAGGTCGGCGTGGAACAGCACCTGGTAGAGCACGTCGCCGAGCTCTTCGAGCAGGTCCTCGCGGCTGCCGGTCTCGATCGCGTCGATGAGCTCGTAGCTCTCCTCGACGAGATATTGCACGAGCGAGGCGTGCGTCTGGTCGGCGTCCCACGGGCATCCGCCCGGCGCCCGCAATCGCGCCGTCACGGCGATGAGCTCATCGAGCTTCGACTGCCCGGGCGCGGCCTGCTCAGGGGCTGTGGATGCTTCGCTCACGTCACTCATGAAATCCTCCCGTTGTCGCGCTCCCATCCTCCCACTCACGATGTCGCTCCCTCGGCATGCCGACCGCAGACGGGCAGCGGGCCGACCGAGCGTCTCGACGGTGGCATACCCTAAGAGAATGACCGCTCGGCTCGCCAGACTCACCGTGTCCGTCTCGAATCTGCCGCGGGCGCTGCGCCTCTACGAAAGTGTGCTCGGGCTGAAACGGGTCTACGCGATGGGCGAGCTGGTGATGTTGAGAACCGAGGATCCGGTCATCGACGTTCTGCTGCACCAGCGGCCGCCGCACCCGAGCGACGCGGGCGTGGCACCCAGCTTCGCCGTGCACGACGTCGATGCCGTGACCAAGGCCGCAGCGGCGGCCGGCGCGACGGTCGTCGACGAGCCGGCTGACCAGCCCTGGGGCGAACGGCAATCCGTGCTGCGCGACGCCGACGGCCATGTGCTTTGCCTCGTCAACGCCCGGCCGACGAACGAGCCAGCGTGACCCTCATCCGCTCGGAGCGTTTCTCTGCCGGCCTGCTTCTCGCCGCAGCCGTCGTTGGTCTGGTGCTGGCCAATACCGCTATCGGGCCGGGCATGCTCGACGCGTTGCACACCCAGCTACCGATTCCCGGAACGGGGCTCGACCTCTCCGTATCCCACTGGATCAGCGACGGCCTGCTCGCCATGTTCTTCTTCATCGTCGCGGTCGAACTCAAGCGCGAGCTCGTCGTCGGCGATCTGAACAGCCCGGGCAAGGCGGCGCTGCCGGCCATCGCGGCGCTCGGCGGGGTGATAGTTCCAGCTGGCATCTTCCTGCTCTTCGCCACGGGTTCGGGCTACGAGGGCGGCTGGCCGGTTCCGACCGCCACCGATATCGCCTTCGCGCTCGGCGTGCTCGCGGTCTTCGGGCGCAGCATCCCGAACCGGGTTCGCGTTTTTCTGCTCGCGCTTGCGGTGCTCGACGACCTCGTCGCCATTCTCATCATCGCGTTCTTCTTCACCCAGGACGTGCAGTTGCCGTTCCTCGGATTCGCTGTCGTGGCCGCGACGGGCTTCGGCTTGCTCAGCCGCCTGCTCAAGCCGCGATCCGCCTGGATTCTCGCCCGACGCCCACAGTGGCCCATCATCACCGCGATGGTCGTGCTGGCCGCGCTGGCGTGGGCGTTCACCTACCTTTCGGGCGTGCACGCCACCATCGCCGGCGTGGTTCTGGGCCTTGTCATAGCCCGGCGCCCCGGTGGCCGAGTCATGCACATTCTGGAACCGTATTCGAACACCATCGTGCTGCCACTCTTCGCTCTCGCAGCCGCCGCCGTGGCCATTCCGACGGTGGGGCTCGGCGAGCTCAGCCCGGCGTTCTGGGGCATTCTCGTTGCCCTTCCCGTCGGCAAGTTCGTCGGTATCACCCTCGCGGGTTCGCTCGCCGCGCTCATTGCCACCCGGCGCGACAGGCCGGCGCTGCGGCTCGCGGATGTCGCGGTGGTCGGCGCGCTCGGCGGCATCGGCTTCACCGTCTCGCTGCTCATGAACGAGCTCGCCTTCGCGCGCAGTCACGAGGTGACAGACGAGGGCACGCTCGCGGTGCTGCTCGGCTCGGGAATCTCGATAGTCTTCGCCGCCATCGCGGTCACGCTGCGGTCGCGGCACTACGCCGCAGCCGCACGCGGCTCGGCTCCCGACTAACCGAGGTGGTGCGTCGGCACGACGATGCCGACGACTATCGCGGCAACGATGACCAGGGCGATCAGGATGCCCGCGGCCATGCCACCGGGGCTGCCCAGGTTGACCGTCCAGCCGACGCCGAAGCGTTTGGGCACCATCGTGGCGGGGTCATTGCGGTTGACGTAGAAGAAGCCAAGCTTCCAGAAGCGGTCGTCATCGGGGGCGTCGGATGACGTGCGCAAGGCCGACGTGCGCGGGGTGGAAACAGCGCCCGCGGCATCCGGCTGCTTCGTGGGGTGGTCCGGCCGCACTTTCACCTCGCGACTGTAGCGGAACATGAAGACGAGGAGCACGACAACCATCAGTGCAATCAGGGTGATCAGCGCCACCGTCATGGCCGTTGAATTACCGGGGGCAAGCCACGACAGCAGCGTTGTGGCGCACAGGATCGCCACGACGAGCACGGCGAGCTGACCGAGCAGCGACATGCCCAGATGTACCTGAACACGGGCTCGAAGCGCCCTGGTCTGCGGCTCTCCTCCACCGCTCATGCGCTGGGGCATGGCGCGCACCAGGAAGGCAAGGCCGAAGAGCAACGCGATGAGAGCGGCCCCGATCATGAGGGTGCCGAATACGCTCCAGATGGATTTGTCGGCGTAACCATTGATGTGTCCCGCCCCGTCCCAGTGAATGGGAATCGGGTTCGGCAGGCGCGGATAGACCGAAACACCCACGGCCGCCGTCGCGGCCAGCAGTACGAGCGACACCAGGTACCACGCCGGCTGCACCGAGGCACGAGGCGTCGCTGTGGGCGTGACATCGGCGCTCAGCCGCACGGCAACGTCGTCGTACCAGCCCTCGCTCTGTTTGGCCTGCCGGATGCCGCGTCGCGCCACCACATACGCGGCCGCCGCGAGCAGCAGCATCGCGAAGGTCGGCACGATGGTCGCCGCAACTGGTGCCGTAAAGGCGAGTGCAGCGGCAAGGATCACGCTGAGAACGAAGGCCGCAGCGACACCGAGTCGGTACCGTCGTACAGCCGAGCGCACGACCGGCTCGTCGACGCGCGCCGCCGGCACGCTCACCCCGAGGGGCACCGTGCGCGGGGTGACTGCCGGCATGAGAACCATGATTGCGGCGATGAGCACCACGGTCGAGAGCGAAACGGTGAAGGCGATCCAGGTCATTCGGTTTTCTCCTCGGAATTCGAGTGGGGCGCAGCGGCGCCGAAATCTGCCAGCACCGCGCTGCTGCGCTCGGCGATCTCACGTGGGGGCATGCCCTGCGCGACGGCCTCGGCGAGCAGCGTGGTGAGGCGGGGCATCCATTCGTCGAGAAAGGCCGCGTCGGGCGGGCCGCTCTGAGGCCCACGCGCGATGACAGATCCGCTCTTGTGGTTCGTGCGAATGATGCCCTCGTGGCGCAGCGCCTCATAGGCCTTGGTGACCGTGGCCACGTTGATGCCGAAGGCGACGGCGAGCTGGCGCACCGAGGCGAGCTGGTCGCCCGGCGCCAGAGAACCGGATGCAACGGCCTCCACCATGCGGTCCCTGATCTGCTGATAGATGGGCACCGACGAGAGCGGGTCGACCTCAATCTGCATGACGCCTCCAACTGATCCATCTGTACTAGTAACTATAGTACAGATTCACAGCCGGTGGTCGAGCTATTCCGGAGCTGCCGCTGGGGCCTCGACGGACGCCGGGAAGAGTGCCGTGAGCAGCGCACCCACCCACTCGATGAGGTCGGCATCCGCCACCGTCTCGCCGTTCACGCGCGGCAGCGGCACCGAGATGGAGTTGTTCTGGGCGAAGTGGCGTGATCCGGGGTACATGCGCTGCAGGCGCACCTGCAGCGAGTCCGGCAGATTCGCCGGTGCGATGCGCAGATTCGACCCCATCGCCACAACCTCACTCAGCCCGGCGCGCTGGGCGGCCAGACGAAGCCGGGAAACCGCGATGAGGTTGGCGACCTCGGCGGGCGGCTCACCGTAGCGATCCGTCAGTTCCTCGAGCACGAGCGTGATCTGGTCGCCCTTGGCCGCGGGTGAGCTCGCCGACGACAGCTTCTGGTACGCCTCGAGGCGCAGTCGCTCGCTGTCTACATATTCCTCGGGAATGTGCGCATCAACGGGTAACTCGAGCCGCAGCTCGGTCTGCCCCTCGGCCACCTCGCCGCGGAAGGTGCCGACGGCCTCGCCGATCATGCGCAGATAGAGGTCGAAACCCACGCCGGCGATGTGCCCGGACTGTTCTCCGCCGAGCAGATTGCCCGCTCCGCGAATTTCGAGATCTTTCAGCGCCACCTGCATGCCGCTGCCCAACTCGTTGTTCGCGGCGATGGTGGAGAGCCGGTCGTGAGCCGTCTCCGAGAGCGGTTTATCGCCATCCCAGAGAAAATACGCGTAGGCGCGCTCGCGGCCGCGACCCACGCGACCGCGCAACTGGTGCAGCTGGCTGAGCCCGTACTTGTCGGCCCGGTCGATGATGATCGTGTTCGCGTTCGCGATGTCCAGGCCGGTCTCGATGATGGTGGTCGAGACGAGCACGTCGAACTTGCGCTCCCAGAAGTCCACCACCACCTGCTCAAGCACATGCTCGGGCAACTGGCCGTGGGCAACCGCGATGCGCGCCTCGGGCACCAGTTCGGCGAGCTTGGCGGCGACCCGGCTGATCGACTGCACGCGATTGTGCACGAAGAACACCTGCCCCTCGCGCAGCAGCTCGCGGCGGATCGCCGCGGCGGCCTGCCGGTCGGAATACGCCCCGACGAAGGTGAGAATCGGATGCCTGTCCTCCGGCGGCGTCGCCAACGTCGACATCTCGCGAATGCCCGTGACCGCCATCTCGAGCGTGCGCGGGATGGGCGTGGCGCTCATCGCCAGAATGTCGACATTGGTCTTGAGCTTCTTCAGCGCATCCTTGTGTTCGACGCCGAAACGCTGCTCCTCGTCGATGATGACGAGACCGAGATTCTTCACCGTGATGCCCTCGGCGAGCAGCCGGTGCGTTCCTATCACCACGTCGACGGTGCCGTCGGCAAGTCCGGCAAGAGTCTCGCGCGCCTCTTTGTCGGTCTGGAATCGGCTGAGCGCACGCAGATGCACGGGAAACCCGGCGAAGCGCTCCTGGAATGTCTCCATGTGCTGGCGCACGAGCAGGGTGGTCGGCACGAGCATGACCACCTGTTTGCCATCCTGCACCGCCTTGAATGCGGCCCGGATAGCGATCTCGGTCTTACCGAAGCCCACGTCGCCCGAAATGAGCCGGTCCATGGGAATGGGCCGCTCCATGTCGGCCTTGACCTCTTCGATGGTCTGCAACTGATCGGGCGTCTCGGCAAAGGGGAAGGCCTCTTCGAGCTCGCGCTGCCAGGGGGTGTCGGGCGGGAAGGCGTGCCCCTTGCTCGCCATGCGCGCCGAGTACAGCTTGACGAGCTCCACGGCGATGTCGCGCACGGCCTTGCGCGCGCGACCCTTCGCGGCCGACCAGTCGCTGCCGCCCATCTTCGAGAGCGCCGGCGCCTCCCCGCCGACGTAGCGACTGAGCAGGTCGAGCTGGTCGGTGGGCACGTAGAGCTTGTCGCCGGGGTAGCCACGCTTCGACGGCGCGTATTCGAGCAACAGGTATTCGCGCACCGATTTCACGGCGTTACGCCCGCCGCTGGAGACCTGACGCTGCGTCATCTCCACGAACTTGCCGATGCCGTGGGTCTGATGCACCACGAAGTCGCCGGCCTTGAGTTGCATCGGGTCGACGACGGACTTGCGCCTGACGGCGAGCTTCTTGACCTGGCGCGAGTCGTAGCCGATGGTGCGCCCATAGAACTCGGTCTCGCCGATGAGGGCGATCTTCGCCTCGGGCAGCTCAAAGCCGTGTTCGGCGGATGCCTGCAGCAGGTACGCGACGCCGGCCTCGGCATCCGTGGGAAACGCCTCGACCTGGCGCGCCGGCAACTCGTGCTCGGCGAGAACCGCGGCGGCACGTTCGACAAGACCGACCCCCTCCGCAACTATCGCCACCCGCCAGCCGTCACGCAGCAGTGCCGCGACGTGCTCGATGGCGCCGGTGACGTTGCCCTGGAAGCTGGGAACAGCATCCGCGGCGATGCGCACGGTGAGGTGCTCCTCGATGGTGCGCTCTTCGGGCAGCACCTCGCCGGAGTCGAACGCGCTGAGCGTCCACCATGGATGGTCCGGCGCCGTCTGCCCCGGCTTGCTGAAGCGCACCGAGTCGCGCAGCGCACCGAGGGTCATGAAGTCGCCGGCGGCCAGGTCGATGGGTGCCGCGGCACCCACCGTGGCCGCGCTCCAGGCCGCGGAGAGAAACTCGCGGTTGGTCTCGGCGAGGCTCACCGAGCGGCTGGCGACGCGCTCGGGGGCGACGACCGCGATCGCCGCGCCATCGGGAAGATAGTGGGTGAGCGGCACGAGCCGGTCGACGAGCGCGGGGGCAAGCGACTCCATGCCCTCGACGGGAATGCCCTCGCCGATCTTGGCGAGCATGCCAGACAGGCTCGGAAACTCGTGCTCCATCTCGCGGGCGCGCTGCCGCACGGCCGGGCTCAGCAGCAGCTCGCGGCTCGGAGGCAGGCTCACCGAGGCAATCGGCTCGGGCAGGGAGCGCTGGTCGGCCACCGAGAATGCGCGAATCTGCTCGACCTCGTCACCAAAGAAATCGATGCGATACGGATGCTCCGCCACCGGCGGGAAGACGTCCAGGATTCCGCCGCGCACCGCGAACTCGCCGCGCCTGGTCACCATGTCCACCCGGGAATATGCCAGGTCGACGAGTTGGGCCGACAGAGAGCTGAGGTCGTAACCCAGCCTGCCCGGCTCCAGCAGCACCGGCTCGAAGTCGAGGAGGTTGTCGGCGACGGGCTGCAGGGCGGCGCGAACCGATGCAACCACGATGATCGGATGCGCCTCGCCGCCCTCCTGCCACGCGGCCAGTCGGCGCAGGGCGCTCAGCCGCTTGCCGACGATCTCGGCACTCGGGCTGAGCCGCTCGTGCGGCAGGGTCTCCCAGGCGGGAAACTCGACGATCTCCGCGTCGGGCATGAAGGCCGCAAGGGAGCCGCGCAGGCTCTCGGATTCGCGCCCCGTGGCCGTGACGATCAGCAGCGCCTGCGACTGGCCGGCCTGTGCTCGGTGCCCGAGCAGGCCCGCGATGAGGGGCGCCCGCAGGCCATCGGTGAGCGAGAAGTCGGCGTCACGTGCCGCATACGCCAGGGCGTCGTCGAATGTGGAGGCGCGCGAAAGCGCCGCGATCAAGCCCTGAAGTATCACTCGTCAAAGTCTACGGCGCGCCACCGACACGCGCCGCCCGTGGGCATCGGGCGGACGGCGTCAGGCGCGGGGCGTGTGGAAGCGCAACTGCGCGGCCGTCAGGCCGTCTGTCGCGATCTGCTCCGCGGCATCCGCAGCATCGGAGATGAGCGAGGGCAGCGCCTGACGCTCGGTGCCGGAGAAGTCCCGCAGCACAAAGTCCGCCGCATCCTGTCGCCCGGGGGGCCGCCCGATGCCCACGCGCACCCGCGCGAACTCGGGGGTGCCTATCGCCGAGGCGATGTCGCGAATGCCGTTGTGGCCGCCGTGGCCGCCGCCGACCTTGAGTTTCACGGTGTCGAACGGGATATCGAGTTCGTCATGCACCACTATCAGCCGTGATGCGTCCAACGAGTAAAAGCGCAGCAGTTGCGAGACCGGGCCACCGGAAAGATTCATGAACGACAGGGGCTTGGCGAACACGAAGCGCGTGCCTCCGGCCACCAGCCGCCCCTCGGCCACCTGCGCGTTGGTCTTGTGCCGCTTGAACGTGGCGGATGCGCGTGCGGCCAGTTGCGAGACAACCATCGCTCCCACGTTGTGCCTGTTGCCCGCGTAGCCCGGGCCGGGATTGCCGAGCCCGACGACGAGCCAGAGAGAGTCATCCATGGGGTTAACAGACTACGCGCGGGTCGGCTGCGGTTGACCGCCTCCGACCCGCGCGTGGCGTGTCTATTCTGCGGATTCCTCGGCGGGAGCCTCGGCGGTCTCCTCAGCCGCGGCAGCCTCGTCCGCGGTCTCTGCGGCCGTGGCGCGCGGAACCGTGATGTGCAGAACCAGGGCATCGGCGTCATCGATGAGTGCTGCGCCGGCGGGCAACTCGATGTCGCGCGCGTGGATCTGTGTGCCTTCCTCGGCGCCGTCCACCTTCACGAAGACGCGCTCCGGAATGTTCGTGGCTTCGACCTCGAGACGCAGCGTGTTCAGCTCCACCTGTACGAGCGTGCCGGGGAACGACTCACCCTCGACGTGCACAGGAACCTCGACCTCGACCTTTTCACCCTTCTTGACCACGATGAGGTCAAGGTGCTCGATGATCTGCAGTACCGGATCCTTCTGCACGTCCTTGACGAGCGTGAGCTGGGTCTTGCCGTCGAGCTCAAGTGCGAGCACGGCGTTCGCCTTGCGCAGGATCAGGCCGACCTGGTGGGCGGGCAGGGTCACGTGCTGTGGGTCGGATCCGTGGCCGTAGATCACGGCGGGAATCTTGCCGACGGCGCGGATCTTGCGCGCAGCGCCCTTGCCGAACTTCTCGCGGTGTTCCGCGACGACCTTGTTGTCGTCACTCATGGTGCACTCCTTCGCGGGCTCTCAGCCCAGATAATTGATCTGTTGTTCAACTCGAACGCATGTCAGCGTGAGGAATAGCTGTAAAGCCGCACTCCACCGCGTCGATAACGGATGCCTCTTCGGTTGCTTCGAAGACGGCGTCCCTCGCCGAAGTTCCTTCGGCCCGTGACACCGTGTACAACCGGTGCCCTGAGCCAAGGGTCGAGTTTACACGAGTGAGCGGATGCCCGCGACGGCCTCGGCCACGACCGCGTCGACGGGCGCATCGTTCTGCACCACAACACCCGGTTCGTCGTCGGCGAGCGGCTCCAGCGTGGCCAGCTGTGATTCGAGCAGGCTCGGGGGCATGAAGTGCCCCTGGCGTTGGGTGAGGCGGGACGAAAGCAGCTCGCGCGATCCGCTCAGATGCAGGAAGACAACGCCGGGAGCCTCCGCGAGAATCGCGTCACGGTAGGAGCGTCTCAGCGCCGAGCATGCCACGACGAGTCCGGTACCGCGCGCCTCGGCGAGCCGCTGCCCGACCCGCGCCAGCCATGGCCAGCGGTCGGCATCGTCAAGCGGCTCCCCCGCCGCCATCTTCGCCACGTTCGCGGCCGGGTGCAGTGCATCGCCGTCGACGAAGTCCACCCCGAGGGCGCGGGCGAGTGCCGCGCCGATGGTGCTCTTGCCCGAACC
Organism: Leifsonia sp. Root112D2; assembly: GCF_001424905.1. Classification (NCBI taxonomy): domain Bacteria; kingdom Bacillati; phylum Actinomycetota; class Actinomycetes; order Micrococcales; family Microbacteriaceae; genus Leifsonia; species Leifsonia sp. Root112D2. The sequence goes on along the minus strand of NZ_LMCU01000001.1, from coordinate 2,012,664 downwards.
CGACACCCCCATGACCAGCACGAGCGGGTGCGTGGACGCTGGCTCGGCCGCGGAGAGTTCAGACATGGGGGCCTTCGTTCCTCGGCACGGATGCGACGCCCGCGAGGTATCGCTCGGCTCGCGTGACCAGCGCACCCAGATCGCCTCCGGAGACGGCGTCGCCCAGCAGCGGGCTGCCGACGCCGACCGCCAGTGCACCGCGGCGCAGGTACTCGAGCGCCGTCTCGGCCCCGACTCCCCCCACCGGCACGAACGGCGTGCGTGGCAGTGGGTCGCGCAGCGCGGAAAGGTAATCGGGGCCCCCCGAGGAGGCGGGGAACAGCTTGATGGCCGTGGCGCCCTGAGCCATCGCCGCAACACATTCACTGGGCGTGAGCGCGCCCGCAATGACCGGAAGGCCTCGTTCGACCGAGGCGGGCAGGCTCTCCGAGACGGCCGGAGTAACGATGAAACGCGCGCCGGCTGCGGCCGCGATATCAACATCCGCCGTTGTGAGCACGGTGCCCGCTCCGACAAGCGCACGACCAGCGGATGCGTCGACGAGCGCGCGAATGACGTCAGCGGCATCCGCCGTGACCAGCGAAACCTCGAGGTAGCGCACGCCCGCCTCGATGAGCGTCGTGCCCGCCGCGAGCGCGGCAGCGGCATCCGCTCCCCTGATGATGGCGAGAAGGCGCGCCTCGGCGAGCCCATCGATGAAGTCGTGGGTCATGCTTCTTCCTACCATTCCGCGAACGAGCCGTCCGCGTGTCGCCACACCGGGCTGCGCCAGGCAATTCCACGCTTGTCGGCGGCGCGAACCGCCGCCTCGTCGATCTCGATACCGAGGCCGGGGGCCGTGAGTCGTTCGATGTTACCGTCAACGAATTGCAGCGGTGTCTTGTCGAGCACGTAGTCGAGCACCTCGGCGCCCTTGTTGTAGTGAATGCCGATGCTCTGCTCCTGGATCAGGTAGTTCGGCGTGGCAAATCCCACCTGCAGGCAGGCCGCGAGCGCGAGCGGCCCGAGTGGGCAGTGCGGAGCGAGTTGCACATCGAAGGTCTCGGCGAGCGAGGCGATGCGGCGCACCTCGGAGATGCCGCCGGCGTGTGAAAGATCGGGCTGGGCTACCGCTATCCCCGCCTGAAGCACCGGCAGGAACTCCTGCCTGTTGTACAGCCGCTCCCCTGTGGCGATGGGTGTCGAGGTCGCCTGCACCAACTGCCCGATGACGTGCGAATTCTCGGGAACGACGGGCTCCTCCAGAAAGAAGGGGTGCAGTGGCTCCAGCAGCGGTGCCACCCGGCGCGCATTGGCCAGGGTGAACCGACCATGGAAGTCGACGGCGATATCGCGGTGCTCCCCGAGCACCTCGCGCGCGGCGGCCACCCGCTGCACCACACCGTCGATCTCTGCGACCGAGCCGATGCGGCTCATCTTGCCGCTCGCGTTCATCTTGACGGCGGTGAGACCGACGGCGATCTGGGCGCCGATGGCATCTGCCAGCTCGCTCGGTTCATCGCCGCCCACCCAGCCATATGCACGGATGCGCTCGCGAACCGCACCGCCCAGCAACTGGTACACAGGAACGCCGAGGGCCTTGCCCGCGATGTCCCACAACGCCTGGTCGATACCCGAGACGGCGCTGGCCAGCACGGCACCGCCACGATAGAAGCCGCCCTTGGTGAGCACCTGCCAGTGGTCTTCTATCGCGCCAGGATCCTTGCCCACGAGATATTCGGCGAACTGCCCGAGCACGGCGGCGACGGCACTGGAATTGCCCTCGAGCGACGCCTCGCCCCAGCCGACGACACCGTCATCGGTCTCGATGCGCACGAACAGCCAGCGTGGTGCGATCTGGAACGTCTCGATTCGGGCAATGGTTCTGGACTGCATCACCGTGCGGCTCAACCCTTCGTGGCCCCGGCGGTCAGGCCGGAGACGATGTATTTCTGTGTGAACAGGGCGATGACCATGATGGGCACCGTCACGATGACCGCCGCGGCCATCAGCCCGCCCCAGTCGATGCTCGCGTAGGAGACGAAGTTGAAGATCGCCACCGGGAGGGTCTTCGTGTTGGCGCCCGCGAGTACGAGAGCGAACATGAAGTTGTTCCACGAGAAGATGAACGCCAGGATGCCCGCCGTCGCCATTCCGGGCACGGAGAGCGGCAGCGTGATGCGCTGGAATGCTCCGATCGGGGTCAGTCCATCCACCTGCGCCTGCTCTTCCAGTTCGAGCGGAAGCGAGTCGAAGAAGCTCATCATGATGTAGACGATGAGCGGAAGCGCCACGAAGACGTGCGAGAGGATCAGCACACCGTAGCCGCCGACCAGGTGCAGATTGGCGAAGATGAAGTACCACGGCACCAGCAGGCTCACGCCGGGAATGATGCGGGCCATGAGCACGACCAGTGCCGAACGGTGCATGGTGAACCGGCTCATGGCGTAGGCGGCAGGCACTCCTATCACCAGCGACAGCCCGGTGGAGGCGAAGGCAACCCAGAAACTGTTGAAGATGAAGCTGAAGTAGTTGTCACGCCCGAGCACATTGTTGTAGTTGCTGAACGTGGGCGTGAAGACCACGGTCTTGCTGGCGTCGTAGATGTCCACGTTCGTCTTGAACGAGGAGACCAGCATCCACAGCAGCGGCGCAACGAAGGCGAGCACGACAACTATCAGCGCGACCGCACGAAAGATCGTGTAGCCCTTGGGGCGACGGCGCCTCTGCTGTGGGGCCCTCGCGGGCACGGTTCGGGTGGGAGTCAGTGTCGTTGTCATGGCGTGGCCTTGGCCTTCCTGCGGAACGTGAGCGCCCACATGATCGCGATGATGAGAAGGAAGAAGACGATCAGAACGGCGGATGCGACGCCGTAGTCGTTGTAGTCGAAGCTCAGCCCGTAGGCGTAGACGTTGAGCGTCTCGACCTCGTGGAAGGAGCCTCCGCCCTTGCCCTTGGTGGCGTAGAGGATGTCGAAGGTCTTCAAGGCGTCGATCGAGCGCAGCAGCAGGGCCACTATCACCGTCGAGCGCAAGAGCGGCAGCGTGACGTACCAGAAGCGCTGCCAGGTGCTCGCGCCGTCGATGCGGGCCGCCTCATCGGGCTCGTCGGAAAGCGAGGTGAGCCCGGCCAGCAGAATGAGCACCACCATGGGCGTCCACTGCCAGATGTCCACGAACATGAGTGTGGGCAGCGCCGTGAGCTCGCCCGAGAGCCAGGGCTGTGCGGGAATGCCCACCCAGCTGAGCAGCTGGTTGGCGAAGCCGATGTTCGGGTCGAAGATGAGCCGCCACATCATGCCGATGGCCACGGGCGTTGCCACGAGCGGCAGCAGGATGGCCACACGCACCCAGCGCTCGCCCCGGAACGGCCGCCACAGGAGCAGCGCGATGCCCATGCCGAGCACCATCTCGACGGCAAGGGCGCCAAAGGTGAAGATGAAGGTGCGGCCGACGGCCGGCCAGAAGCGCGTGGTGTCTGTGAGAATCTGCACGTAGTTCGAGAGACCGATGAAGTCGTGCGGGGCACGCACCGAGCCTTCCGAATTGGTCAGGCTGAGGTAGATCGTCCAGACAAGCGGAATCGCTATCAGCAGGCCGACCACGATCATCGCGGGAGCCGCGAACAGCCACTTGCGGTGCCTGTTCGCCCAGTCGGAATACGCCCGCCAGGCCGAATTCCGGTTCGAGACCGAAACGGTCATCGTTCACCTCCGTTGGTGTGTGTGCAGTTGATGGGTATCTCAGGGTATGGATGCGTGCGCCCGCCCGCGTCAGCCGGCCGACCCTGATGGGACGGCCGGCTGACGCCAGGGCGGAAAGCCGCGTTACTTCTCGTCGTCCAGAAGAGTCTGGAACGCCTTGTCAGCCTTGTCGGCCGCTGCCGAGGAGTCTCCACCGGTGATGGCGGTGACGATAGGCATGCCGACGATCTCCCGGGCCTCGGGAACCTTCACGACCTGCGGGCGGTCGTGACCGACGCCGTTCTTGGTGCTCTCGGCGATGGCCGCCGCGAGGTCAGCCGGGTACGTCGAGATACCCTTCGGGTCCTTCCAGACCGAGGTGCGTGCTCCGGGAACACCGGCCTGCTGGATCTCCAGCGTCATGGCCTGGCTGGTAGCCCACTGGATGAACTTCCACGCGTTCGTCTTGTTCGGCGACGACTCGTTGATGCCCAGGGCCCATGACGGCACGTTGTACGCCTTGGATCCGGCGGGGCCGGCGGGGATCGGTGCGAAGCCGACCGTGTCGGCGACCTTCGACTTGGTCGCATCCGTCGCGTTCTTGTAGAGGCTGTCGGCCTCGGTGTAGAACGCCGCGTTGCCCTGCGTGAAGATGGCCATGGCCTCGGCCCAGCTCATGTCAGTGCTCACGTTGGCCGGGCCGTAGTTGTGGATCAGGCCGCCGTACATCTTGAACGCCGCCTTGGCCGCGTCACTGTTGATCGTCGACTTGCCGTTCTCGTCGGCGAAGTCGCCGCCGTAGCTGTAGAGGAAGCTGGAGAACTGCGTGACCGCAGCGGACTTCTCCGTGCGGGCGACGAAGCCGGCAACGCCGGGGTTCTCGGCCTTGATCTTCTTGGCGGCCGCCTCGAGCTCATCCATCGTCTTGGGAACCGTCAGGCCGGCCTTCTGCAGCAGGTCCTTGCGGTAGTAGAGCACCTCCTGCTCGGTGATGATCGGCACGCCGACGATGGTGTCCTTGTAGGTGGTCGAGCTCACCGGACCGGACTGGAAGTCCTTCCAGTCCCATTTCGAGTCCTTCTTCACGTCGTCACCGAGGTCGGCGAAGTAGCCATTCTTCGCGAACTGCTTGCCCTCCTGCAGGGGGCGGTACATCATCACGTCGAGGTCGGTCGAACCCGCGTTGAGCTTCACGTTGTACTGGTCGGAGAGCTGGTCTTCGCCGTACTGCGAGACCTCGACCTTCAGGCCGGTCTCTTTCTCGAATTCCGGAATCTTCTTCTTGATGATGTCCGTCCACACGTGGTTGACCAGCGTGACGCGGAGCGTCTTCGACTCCTTTGAGCCGTTGTCACCACTGCCGCTGCTACTGCACGCTGCGAGAGTTCCTCCCGCCAGCAGGATCGCTGTGGCGATCCCGGCCATTCGCAAAACTGATCGTTTCTTCACGTCAACTCCGTTCTTGGGAAACATGCGCGCCTCTGCACATGTCGAGGAGAAACATCTTTGCATCTCCTCTTTGAGGAAACTTAGCTCATAAAAGCATACTTATTCAACAGCGAGACCTAAACGATATGATTTGTGCGTGACCATAGACGCGCAGTTGCCTCCCGACGACGAAGCCGCCGCACTCGCGATTCCCGGCATAGCCCTCTCCGGCCTGCACGCGCGCGTGCTCGACAGTCTCGGCCTGGCGATCTGTTCCAGCGAACTCGCTCCGGGCACTATCGTGCGCATCGACGAGCTCGAGGAACGCCATGGCGTCTCGCGATCGGTGGTGCGCGAAACGCTCCGGGTGCTGTCATCCATGGGACTGGTCGCCTCGCGCCGCCGCGTCGGCGTGCAGATTCTGCCGTCGTCGGAATGGAATCTCTACGACCCCCAGGTCATTCGCTGGCGGCTGGCATCGCCGGGCCGCATCTCGCAGCTGCGCTCCCTCACCGAACTGCGCACCGCGATCGAACCCGAGGCCGCACGGCTCGCCGCGATCCGAGTGCCGCTGACCGGGGCGAGCGATCTGATGGGGCTCGCCGGCAAGCTCTGGGCGGCAGGAAAACAGGGCGATCAGGACGAATTTCTCACCCTCGACATCGAGTTCCACCGCCTCGTGCTCTCCAGCTCGGGCAACGAGATGTTCGGCAAGCTGCACACCCTCGTCACCGAGGTGCTCACCGGCCGCACCAACTATGGCCTCATGCCGAGCCACCCGCACAGCGAGGCCCTGCAGATGCACATGGACGTCGCCAGCTCCATTCAGCGCGGCAACCCCGACGGCGCCCACGACGCCATGCTCGGCATCATGCAACGCGCCTTCGCCGAAATGAGCTCGATCTGGGAGACCGGCAGCGTCGACGGTTAGGAGACGACGCGATCCAGCGAGCGGATGCCTGCAACCGCGTTCGCGACGATCGTGGCGACGGGCGCATCCACGTCGATGACGACGCCGGGCTCATCGGCGCCGAGCGGTTCGAGCGCGGCCAGCTGCGAGTCGAGCAGACTCGCCGGCATGAAGTGCCCGCTGCGGCCTTCGAGCCGGTTCGCGAGCACCTGCCGCGATCCGTCGAGGTGCAGGAAGACCGTGTCGGGAGCCTCGGTGAGAATCGCATCCCGGTAGACACGCTTGAGTGCCGAGCAGGCGACGACCAGCCCGGAGGAACTCGACTGCGCGAGTGCCGCACCAACGAGCGCCAGCCACGGCCACCGGTCCTCGTCGTTCAGCGGATGTCCCGCCGCCATCTTCACGACGTTCGCCTGCGGATGCAGGGAGTCGCCGTCGACGAAGGCGGCCCCCAGCGCATCCGCCACCAGTGCGCCGATGGTGCTCTTGCCCGAACCGGAGACACCCATCACGACGATGCGACGGGCCCGCGATGATGCGCTCATCTCATCACCAGTCGTGCACGGTGCCGTCGGCGAGACGGTTGTATGGAAGGTACGCGGTCTCGTATGGATACTTGCCGGCCTCGTCGACATCGAATTCGACGCCGAGTCCCGGCTTGTCCCCCGGGTGCAGGTAACCGTCGACGAAGGTCATCGACTGCTCAAACACGGCATTGGTCTTCGCGCCGTGCTGCATGTACTCCTGGATTCCGTAGTTGTGGATCGCGAGACCCACGTGCAGCTGCGCGGCGAATCCGATGGGCGAGATGTCGGTCGGCCCGTGGAATCCCGACTTGATCTGGTACATCGCCGCATAGTCCATGACCTTCTTGAGCGGCGTGATGCCGCCGAAGTGCGTCGACGCGGCGCGAACGTAGTCGATCAGCTGCTCCTTGATGAGGTTCTGGAAGTCCCACACGGTGTTGAAGATCTCGCCGATGGCGAGCGGCGTCGTGGTGTGCTGGCGCACCAGGCGCAGCGCCTCCTGGTTCTCGGCGGGCGTGCAGTCTTCGAGCCAGAACAGGTCGTAGGGCTCGAGCGACTTGCCGAGCTTCGCGGCCTGAAGCGGCGTCATCCGGTGGTGCCCGTCGTGCAGCAGCGGAAGTTCGGGACCGAACTCGTTGCGAACCGCCTCGAACACCGTGGGAACGTGACGCAGGTAGGCGCGCGTGTCCCAGTCCTCCTGCGCCGGCAGCTTTCCGCGCTGGGCCGGCTCGTGGTCGTAACGCACTCCCTCGTTGCCGGGCAGAGCCCTGTTCGAGGCGATGCCGTAGATGGACTCGAGGCCCGGCACGCCCGTCTGCACACGAATCGAGCGGTAGCCCTTGGCCTGGTGCTCGCGCACCGAATCGAAGAGTTCGGGCAGTTCCTTTCCGGATGCGTGCCCGTAGGCCATCAGCCCCGTGCGCGACGCTCCCCCGAGCAACTGGTACACGGGCATCCCGGCCGCCTTGCCCTTGATGTCCCAGAGCGCCATGTCGACGGCGGCTATCGAGGCCATCGTGACGGGTCCGCGACGCCAGTACGCGCTGCGGTAGAGAAACTGCCAGGTGTCTTCGATGGCGTGCGGGTCGCTTCCGATGAGCAGCGGAACGACATGCTCACCGAGGTAGGCGGCGACGGCGAGTTCGCGGCCGTTGAGTGTCGCATCCCCGATGCCGGTAAGACCATCGTCGGTCGTGAGCTTGAGCGTCACGAAGTTGCGGTCCGGGCTCGTGACGATGACCTCGGCTTTGTCGATTTTCATGATGGTCCTTCCGTGTATCGGAATCGGTGGCGGGATCAGTGGCGGTCACTCGCCGGGTGCGGCCGGCGGCGTTGAGACGGTGGGGGAGGTGACCCGCAGCCCTGCGGTCGACAGCGCGGGGTCGATGGCCTGCGGCTGCCCCGCGACGACGCGGCGTTCTGCAATCTCGGCCACGATCTGACGGTGCCGCGCGTCGGTGAGCGGATACGCGATCATGATGCCAATCGCAATCGCCGCAGTGAGGGCGGGGATCAGACCCTCTGCCGCGCGGATGCCCCACTCGGCGCTGGCGGACTGCACCGTGGCATTGGCCGTGTACCCGCCGACGGCGAGGGCGAACGCGGCGAGTGCGCCGCCCACGGCCTGGCCGGTTTTGCGGGTGAAGGAGAACAGCGCATAGGTGATGCCCTCGGTGCGCACGCCGGTCTTCCATTCGCCGTACTCGACGGTGTCTGCCTCGAGCGCCCAGACGAGCATGTTGACCAGAAGGATGCCGACCATCGAGAGCACAAGCCCGGTCAGTGCCAGGGGAATTGCGGTGTCTGGAGCGAAGAACACGATGAGCCCGCCCGCGATGGAGATGAAGCCGGCACCGATATACGCGCGCTTCTTGCCCAGCCTGCGTACGATCGTCGGCACGACAGCGGCCAGACCGAAGGTGAGCACGAGTTGCACGATCGAGAGCACCGCGTAGAGCGGCAGTGCGTGCAGAACATCGCGCAGGTAGTAGAGCTCCACGGTGCTGAATGCCAGCATGCCGGTGAGAAAGACGAAGGAGCTGAGGCAGAGCAGCAACAGCGGCTTGTTGCCCTTGAGCGTGGCGAAGCTCTGCTTCATGCTCACGTGCTGCACATCGCGCTTCACCCGCTCCTTCGCCGTGAAGGCGGTGAAGAGATACAGCGCGGTGCCGATGACCACGAAGATCAGTGTCATGGTGGTGAACATCACCTGCAGATCCGCGCCCGGCACGATCATCGGCGCGATGAAGACCCCGAGGAAGGCACTGACAAGAGCGGCGCCGATGGTGCGGGCGCTGGCCAGCTTGGCGCGCTCCCCCGCTACCGGCGTCATCGCGCCGGCGAGCGATCCGTATGGAATGTTGACGAGGCTGTAGGCAAGCCCGAGCGCCGCATAGGTGAGGTACGCGTAGAGCAGCATGCCCGTCTCGCCGATCTGCGGGATCGAGAACGTCGCGGCCGAGAGCAGCAGCAGGGGAACCGAGCCGAACATGAGGAACGGACGGAACTTGCCGAGGCGCTTGCTGTAGGTCTTGTCGACGATGCGGCCGGCGAAGACGTCGGAGAATGCGTCGAAGATGCGCACCACGAGCAGCAGTGTTCCTGCCGCCGCGGCACCGATTCCCGCGACATCCGTGTAGTAGACCAGCAGGAACATCGTGGCGGTCGTGAACGCCAGGTTGTTCGCCGCGTCGCCCGCGCCGTAACCGACGATGCTGAGGCGTCCGAGCTTGCCGCCAGCGGGCTTGCCGCCCATGGGCGACGGCGCGGTCGCACCGGGAACGGTCTGTGTGGTTGTCGTGGTCATGCCGGGCTCCTTCACCCGAGGGCGCGCGCGTCCTCGCGAACTGATGTGTGCCGATCTGCGGCATGGCCGCTGTTCGGAACTGGATCAAGTGAAACACAGAATTGCCCGTTTTGGCAAGCGGTTGCCAACATTCGGCTCAACTCACACGAATCTGCCAGCGAGGCATCGAACGGCCCACTCTCGCGCCTGCCGTGAGACGACGTGAATCGACCCTCGTTGCGACAACGAGGGTCGATTCACGTCGCCTCACAAGCGGCGGCGCGCCCGAGCCGGCTCAGCGAAAGAGTGCAACGGCCGATTCAACGGATGCGACGAAGTCGGCATCGCGGGCAAGATCGCCATCGAGCACCGCGAGAAGACGGTGCGGCGCACCCTCCCGACCACCCTCGAGTGCAGCTCGCACCACCGCGGAATGGGCATCCGGCAACTCGACGCCGGCAATCAGCAGGGCGATCCACGCCCCGATGGCTCGTGCGCTCGCCGCACCGTCCCGACCCTCCGCGCGTTCGGCGACGGCGATCGCCACGGCACGCACGCGCAGCTTGCTCACGCCTTCCATGCCGATCTGTGCCAGCCGGTGCTCGATGCGCGAGTTGGCGAAGCGACGCAGCAGTGCCGTGCGGTACTCGTGCAGGTCCAGGCCCTCTGCCGGCAGATGGCGTACGGCCTCATCCCAGAGAGCGGTCACCCAGCTGCGCAGCACCGGGTCCGCTATGGCCTGGGCCACCGTCTCGTATCCCCGAAGGCGACCGGCGTATGCGAGCAGGCTGTGCGCCCCGTTGAGCAGCCAGAGCTTGCGGCGCTCAAAGGGCTCGATGTCTTCAACGAAGCGAGCGCCGGCGCTCTCCCACGCCGGGCGTCCTGCCGGGAAGTCTCCCTGCAGCACCCAGTCCCGAAAGGGCTCGGTGACCACCGGGGCCCGGTCGGCCCATCCCGAGAGCTCTGCGGCCGTGCGGATGTCGCCTTCCGTGGTCTTCGGCGTGATGCGATCGACCGAGGTCGACACGAATGACACGTTCTGCGCAAGCCAACTCGCGGTATCGGCGTTGACCGCGGCCGCGAGAGCGGTGAGGCCACTCTGAACGAACGAGCCGTTGTCGGGGATGTTGTCGCAAGGCACCACGGCAAGAGGGCCGGCGCCCGCACGCCGACGCGCCTCGAGCCCCAGCAGCAGGCGACCGAGGGAGGTGCGCGGCCCGGCAGCGGCCAGCTCCGAGCGTGCCGGCAGCGACTCGCCAGCAAGCGCGTCACTGAGCCAGTCGATGTCGGCTAGAACCGCGGCATCCGTACGATCCGGCACACCATCCGCCGTGAGCCGGTACCCGGGCTCGGTGATGGTGAGCGTCACCAGCGCTGTTGCCGGGGCAGAGAGGAGTTCGACGAAGCGGCCCAGATCGGCGCCGTCGACCGCCTCGACGAGGCTCGGGATGACGACGGCCGTGTCGCCGGCATCCGATCGCTCGATCAGTGTGTAGAGGCCATCCTGCGGGGCCAGTTGCTCGGCCGCCGTCGCCGATCGACCAGTGAATGCGGCGATTCCCCACTCGGCGGCATCATCGGCGGCGGCGGTGTACCAGGCCTGGTGGGCGCGATGGAACGCTCCGAGGCCGAGGTGCACGATGCGCACGGGCGGAACCGCGAGGGGGATGCCCTCACGCGCGGCGAGCGCCTCGCGGTTCAGAGGCATCTGGTCGCCAGCAGGGGTGTCGAGGTTGGTCTCGGCCGAGATCGTCACAGTTTGAACACCTTTCGGGGCATCGTGTCCACGAGGTCGACGGCGATGCGTTCGGCGGTGGCCAGAGCGACTCGCCCCTCCCGCACGAGGCGGGCAAGGAAGGCTGCGTCGAGCCGGCGGGACATGTCGTGGCGCGCGGGAATTGACAGGAATGCGCGAGTGTCGTCGATGAAGCCGGAGCTGCGGTAGAAGCCCGCGGTCTCGGTGGTTGCCGCGCGGAATCGCTGCACGGCATCCGGAGCATCGAGGAACCACCACGGGGCGCCGATGTACACGCTCGGATAGAAGCCGGCGAGCGGTGCGATCTCGCGCGAGTACACCGTCTCGTCGACGGCGAAGAGCACGAGGTGAAAGTCGGGGCGATCGCCGTACTTCTCCAGCAGCGGCCGCAGCGGATCCACAAAATGGGTGGTTGTCGGAATGTCGTGCCCGGTGTCGGTCCCGAACCGCGTGAACGTCGGCGTGTGGTGATTGCGCACGACGCCCGCGTGCACGGTCATCACCAGCCCATCGTCGACGCTCATCCGCGCCATCTCGAGCAGCATGTGACCGGCGAAGATCTGGTTCTCCTCGGCACTTGCCGTGCCGCCCAGCGCGCGCTCGAAGAGAGCGGATGCCTCAGACTCGTCGAGATCGACGGCGAGCGGCTGCAGCACCCCGTGGTCGGCGGAGACCGCACCGTGCTCGATGAAGTGGCCACGTCGTGCGGCGAGCGCATCGATGTAGCCGCGATAGCTGGAGACCGCCGAGCCGCTCCATTCGGCCAGCCGGGCGACGTTGTGTTCCCAGCCTGCTGCCGCCGGATTGAGATACGAATCCGGTCGGAAGGTGGGCAGCACCCGCCCGGTGAACGCGGGGTCGAGAGCAAGCCTCTCGTGCTCGGCCAGGTCATCCATAGGGTCGTCCGTGGTGGCGAGCACCTCGATACCGAACCGGTCGGAAAGGGCGCGCGGGCGAAATGCCTCGGTCTCCAGCGCCGCCTGGATGCGATCGTAGAGCCGGTCAGCGTTCTCGGCGCCGGGCTGTTCATCGATGCCGAAGAGGTGCGCGAAGGTGTTCTGCAACCAGTAGCCGGATGCCGTTCCCGCGTAGAGATACCAGTGCTCGCAGAAGGTGCGCCACACCTCGCGAGGCGCCGTGACCGCGGCATCGCCACCCTTCTGCGGAATGCCCAGCTCGTCGAGACTCACCCCGGCGGCGTGCATGAGTCGCGAGACGTAGTGGTCATAGCGAATGAAGAGTTCGGCGGGGTTCACGAAGGGGGTGTCGTGCACCAGCAGCCCGGGATCGACGTGGCCGTGCGGGGAGATGATGGGCAGCTGGGATACCGCCGCATACAGGCCGCGTGCGATGTCGCGGGTAGCGGGATCCGCCGGAAAGAGACGGTCGGGGTCGAGGTGCAGCGTCATGGTCACTCCTTCATTGAACGGTGGAAAGATTCGTTTGTCAACCGGTTGCCAAAACGTGTCGACAGGCATCCGACAGCCCCGGATGGTCGGGACTACGCGGTGGATGGTCCCGTAGAGCCGCGTACGACCAGCTCGGTTGCCAGCGGCGGCGTGGAAAGTCGGCCGGCCAACGGCGCCTCGTCGTCGATCAGGTCAAGAGCCCGGCGCACGGCCAGCTCCCCCACGAGGCCGAGCGGCGTGCGAATGGTGGTCAGCGGCGGCGACGTGAAGTCAGAACCGAAGATGTCGTCGAAGCCGACGATGCTCAACCGCCCGGGCACGCTGAGACCCTTCTCCTGTGCTGCGCGCAACAGCCCGATGGCCATGAGGTCGTTATAGGCGACCACGGCGGTGACTCCGGATGCGACGACCCGGGAGATCGCCTCGCGGCCCCCGTCGAGTGTGGGGATGCCCGGCCCGATCTCCACGATCGTCATGCCCCGTTCGACGGCACGCCCGAGCAGTTCGCCCCAGCGGGCAGCACTCATCCAGGAGTTGCCCGGCCCGGAGAGAAAGGCGATGGACCGGTGGCCGAGCTCGGCAAGATGATCCAACGCCTGCTCGATGCCCGGCTCGAGTTCGGGCACTATCGCGTCGACCCCGTCGACCCGTCGATTGATCACCACGAGCGGCCTGAGTTCAGAGAGCTCCCTGATCTGCTCGTCGGCCAGACGGGTCGTCACGAGAATCAGGCCGTCAACGGAGGGGGCCACCCGCTCCGCGGCCTCGGCCTCCCGTTCCCCCGATTCCTGCGATTCGGCCAGAATCAAGGTGTAGCCGCCGAGTGCCGCAGCCCGCTCGGCGCCACGTACGACCTCGAAGAACATCGGGTTGGTGATGTCGGCGATGATCAAACCGAGCGTGTTCGTCTTGCCGGTGGGAAGCGCCCTGGCCATCGGATTGACCCGGTAGTTGAGCGTCTTCGCGGCATCCTGAATCAGCTTCTCGGTCTTCGCGCTGATGCGCCCCGGCTTGCTGAGCGCACGCGAGACCGTCGAGGGATTGACCCCGGCAAGTTCCGCGATGTCGTAGATGGTGGGAGCCGGACGGGACACGCGCGCACGCGCGAGCGAGCCGCCCTGCGCGTTCGCGCTGCTGTCGAGCCCTGTCATGAAGATCCTCCGGCCATACGTTCCCCCACGCTAGCGCGACGGTTGTGCTGAGTCGGGCGCCACACCCACGCGCGGCCCCAGTTGATGCGGTGCCTGTCAATTATGGTCGTTCGGGGAATTCGCCCTCGTCACGGATGCGCGCGTTGAGCAATTCGAGAAACTCATCCTCGTCGAAGTCCAGCGACACTTCCTTGCCCAGCCAGCTCGAGAGGTGGATCGCGTTGGCGAGTCGCACACCCTTGATGCCGTCGGATCCCGGAGCGAGCAACGGGGTGCCGTCGAGGATGTTCGCGGCGAAGTTCTCGAGCACTCCGGCATGCTGACCGCCCCAGACGGAGTCGAATTCGATCGTCTCGGTGGTATACAGCTCGTCGGCATCGAGCTGGCCCATGAACAGCTTCATGACGTCGCCCATGTTCATGTTGTCGCTGAGTTCGCGCTCGGGCTTCTTCAGGCGGCTCACGGTGGCCGTCTTGCTGTTCTCGACGACGATCTTGCCGGCGTCGCCGAGAATCTCGAAACGGTCGGTGCCGATGAGGTCGTGAGTGGCCGTGACGAAGACGCCGGTGACACCGTCACCGTAATCGACGACCGCCGTCACCTCATCCTCCACCGCAATGTTGCGGCGAAAGCCGTAGGCGACCTTCGAGAAGACCTTCTCGGGCACGCCGCAGATCCACTGCCAGAGGTCGAGTTGGTGCGGGGCCTGGTTGACGAGAACGCCGCCGCCCTCGCCTCCCCACGTCGCGCGCCAGGCGCTCTGGTCGTAGTAGCCCTGGGGCCGCCACCAGTTGGTGATGATCCAGTTGGAGCGGCGGATCGCGCCGATCTCACCGTTGTCGACGATCTCCTTCAACCGCTGGTACAGCGGGTTGTTGCGCTGGTTGAACATGATGCCGAAGGTGAGTTCGGGCTTCGTGGCGGCGAACTCGTTGAGTTCCTTCACCTGCTTGGTGTAGACGCCTGCCGGCTTCTCGACGAGCGCGTGGATGCCGCGGCTCAGCGCCGCGATGCCGATCTCGGGGTGCAGGTAGTGCGGCACCGTCGTGACGACAGCATCGACGCTGCCGCTCTCGAGCAGCGCGAGGTAGTCGTCGAAGAAGGGCGCATCCGGGTACTGGGTCGCAGCCGCCTCGGCCTTGGCCGGGTCTGTGTCGGCGATGGCGCCGATCACCATGTTGGGAACCATGCCGTCTGCGATGAATTTCGCATACATCGATCCCTGGGTGCTCAGCCCAATGATGCCGAGTCGTACTTTGTCTGCCATGAACCCTGTTCCCTACCTTCGTTATTCGTGCGGCCGCCTTTAGGCGACTGCTCCAGCTTGCGCGTCTTGTTCGGCTTGTTGGTCGATGAGCCGGCGTCGGTTGGCGCGGCGTTGTTGTTGGCGATCGGGGTCGGGTACCGGCGAGGCGAGCAGCAGACGCTGCGTGTACGGATGCTCGGGTGTGCCGGTGACCTGGGCTGCCTCGCCCTGCTCGACGATTTCGCCGTGGTACATGACGGCGACGCGGTGGCTGATGTGGCGCACGACGTCGAGGTCGTGGGAGACGAAGAGGTAGGAGACGCCGGTGTCTTTCTGAATCTGCAGGAACAGATCGAGCACCTTCGCCTGTGTGGAGAGGTCGAGGGCGCTGACCGGTTCGTCGCAGACGATGAGCTTGGGTGAGAGGGCCAGCGCCCGGGCGATGGCAACGCGCTGGCGCTGGCCGCCGCTGAATTCGCGCGGCAGGCGGCCGATCGTGTCCTGCGGCAGACCGACCTCGTCGAGCACCTCGCGAACCCGTTTGCGAGCATCCGCGCCGGTTTTGCCCTGCACGGTGAGGGGTTCGGCCAGGATGTCGCCGACGGTCATCGACGGGTTCAGCGAGGTGTATGGGTCCTGGAAGACGACCTGCAGGTCGCGGCTGAGGGCGCGTCGCTGTCGGCGCTTCGCGTGACCGATGTTCTTGCCTTCGAAGGTGATCGTGCCGTCGGTGACCGGGGCGAGGCCCAACAGGGCCCGGCCGAGCGTGGTCTTGCCGCTGCCGGATTCGCCGACCAGGCCGAGGGTCTCACCGTAGCCGATCTGAATGGAGACCTTGTCCAGGGCGCGGAACGGCGCGGCGCGCAGCCCCTTTGTCGGGTACTCCACGACGAGGTTCTGTACCGTCAGGAGTTTCTCGCTGCCGGGCACGTCGGTGGTGGGTGTGGTGACCATCATGCTCCTGCTTTCGCGGTCAGTTCTTCGTCGTCACGCGCTCCACCCGCGGTGAGCATCGTCATCGGGGTCTTGCCTTCGAGCATGGCGCTCAGCAGTGCCTGGGTATAGGGCTGCTGCGGGTTGCGCAGAATGGCGCGCACATCGCCTGATTCGACGAGGCGCCCGTTTTGCATCACGACCACCCGGTCGCAGAGGTCGGCGACGACACCGAAGTTGTGGGTCACCAGCACCACTCCCATGGTGAAGGTGTCCTGCAGCTCGCGCAGCAGGTCGAGTACCTCGGCCTGCACCGTCACGTCGAGTGCGGTGGTGGGCTCGTCCGCGATGAGCAGGTCGGGGTTGCAGGAGACGGCGCCGGCGATCAGCACACGTTGGGCCATGCCGCCCGAGACCTCGTGCGGGTATGCATCGAAGGTGCGTTGCGGATTGGTGATGCCCACGATGGTGAGCAGTTCGATCGCGCGGGCCTTCGCATCCGCCTTGGAGAGCCCCATGACCTTCACCAGCGGGCGCACCAGCTGGTAGCCGATGGTGAAGTTCGGATCCAGATTGCTCATGGGTTCCTGGGGAATGTAGGCGATGCGTTTGCCGCGCAACGCCGCCATGCGCCCCTGGGAGAGTCGGCCACCGTCGGTGGAGACCAGAGAGTGGCCGTCGAAAACGATGCTTCCGTGGGTGATCAGCGCCTCATCCGGCAGCAGCCCCAGAATGGAGAACGCCGTCTGCGTTTTACCCGAGCCGGACTCGCCCACGATGCCGAGCACCTCGCCGCGATCCACGTGCAGGGACACTTCCGAGACCACCGTCTTGATGCGGCCGGCCGGTTGCGGGTAGCCGACACCCAGATGCGAGACCTCCAACAGATGGTTCGTGGCGACCGTGGCTACTCCGCGGGTGGCGTCATCGTCGAGCAGCGCGGGCTTCACCGAACGCTTGATGCCTTTGGCCTTCGCGCCCTTCGGGGAGTCTTCCAACGCATCCCGCAAGGCATTGCCGAGCACCACGAAGCAACCGATCGTGAGCGAGATGGCGATGCCCGGCCACACGGCCAGGATCGGGGAGGAATAGATGTTGATGAAGCCCTCGTTGAGCATCACGCCCCAGGTGGGAACCAGCACGTCGCCCAGGCCGAGGAATTCCAGGGTCGCCTGGATGGAGATGGCGATGCCGCACACGATCGAGGTCTGGATGATCAGCGGGGCGCGCACCACGAACAGGATGTGCTTGCCGATGATGCTCGTATTGCTCAGCCCGGCCACCCTGGCCGCGTCCACATACAGCTCGTTACGCACCGCCTGCACCGAGGTGCGCGTCAGCCGGAAGAAACCGGGAGACATCAGCACGCCGAAGATCGTCATCGACACCCACACGCTCTTACCCAGCGCGGCCGATGCCGCCAGCAGGATGATGATCGCCGGCAGCGACATCAACACGTTCGTGCACCAGCTGGCCACGCCATCGAACCAACCGCCGAAGAACCCGGCAATCAGCCCCGTCGGCAGGCCGATGATGATCGCGACGGCCGCCGCGAGCGCGGCGGCGACCAGCGTGCTGCGCGCTCCCACCAGCAGACGGGAGAACACATCCCGCCCGGCGCTGTCCGTGCCCAGCAGGTGACCCGCACCCGGGCCCTTCAACGCATCCGCCAAGGCTGAATGGTTCGGATCAAACGGCGCCACCCAAGGGCCGATAATGCCGGCGATCACAATGATGGCCAACAGGATCAGCGCAATCAGACCCAATGGATTGGAGACCAGGCGTTTGAACACACCGGGACGAGCCGCCTCGTCGGGCGTCTCCGTCTGCGTCATTGTTTCAGTCATGCCACACGCGCCTTCGGATTCAGCCAGCCGACCGCAAGATCGACCAGCAGGTTGACGATCACGACAATGATCACGATATAGACGATCACACCCATCAGAACGGGCATGTCACCCTGCGTGGTCGATTGCAGAGCCAGAAAACCCATGCCGGGAAGAGCGAAGATCTGCTCGATGACAACCACACCACCGAGCATGTTGATGAACTGCAACGACAACACCGTCAGCCCGGCCGGGGCCGCGCCGCGCAGCACGTGTCGAAAGAGAATCTCCCGCGGTGCCAGGCCACGGCTGCGCAAGGTACGCACATAGTCCTTCGACAGAACCGTGATGGTGGCGCTGCGCACCTGTTGTGCGGTGGATGCTATTCCCCCGATCGCCAGCGCGATCACCGGAAGAATCAGGGACCGTATCCACCCACCGGCATCCGTACCGAACGCGGTGTATCCGGTGGCCGGCAACCAGTGCAGGCGGATGGCGAAGAAGGTGACGATGATGATGGCAATCACGAACTGCGGGATCGCCGAACCGGCAATCGAAACAACCTGCAGCGCACGATCTACCCAGCCACGACGCACCGCGGCAGCGACCCCCACCAGCGTGGAGAGAATCGCCACGATCACAATGGTGATGAGAACTATCGACAACGTCGCCGGCAGACGATCCATGATGCTGCCCACTACTGGCTGGCTCGAGAACCAGGACACACCGAAGTCACCGTGCAGAACGCTGCCGGCCCACCCCAGAAAGCGAGTGACCAGTGGCTGGTCCAGCCCCAGCGCGATCTCTTTCTGATGCACCTGCGCCTGCGTCGCCGACTCGCCCAGAATGTTGCGGGCAACGCTCGTCGCCGAAAAATACAGCAGGAAGAACGTCAGCGACGACACCACGACGAGCACAACCACGCCGGAAAGAATCCGGCGAACAAGGAAGGTAACCATTTCTGCTCCATTGACAGTCGGTGGTGGGGAGCCTCGAGCCGATGCGGCCCGAGGCTCCCACTGGGTCTACTTCTTGGGTGCGTACGAGTAGATGGACGGGATGGCCTGCTGCGCCTGCGGCGTCGTGGCCGTGTTCTTGTCGGTGAACAAGATCTGGTCGGGACGATAGAACGGTGCGAACCAGGCCTGCTGCGTGACGTAGCTGTTCAGATCCTTTGCCGCCTTGGCCGCATCGGCGTCGGAGCCGGTCTGGATCGTGGTCACGAGTGACTCGACCTTGGCATCCGTGGTGTGGAAGGGGTTATACGTCGCATTGGGCGTGATGATCTGGTTGGCAGCCACCCACGGTGAGCCCTGGAACAGCGAGAACCAACTCATCGGCCACTTCCCCTGCACCATGCCGGAGATGAAGTCGGCACCGGCGATGTTCACCCAGTTCACCTTGATGCCGATGTCTGCCAGGTTCTGCGAGATGCCGGCGGTCAGTGCCGGGTCGAAGAAGCCGGAGACGGTCGGCATCGAGACACTGAAGCCCTTGGCATACCCGGCATCGGCCATCAGCGACTTCGCCTTGGCGGGGTCATAGGGATAGCTGTTGTCCAGCGACTTGTCGTAGGCCGTCGTGGTCGGGCCGAAGACCTGGTTGGTCACCGTTCCGAAGCCCTTACCGACCTGGGTAAGCAGCGTCTTCTTATCGATGGCGTAGTTGATCGCCTGGCGCACCTTGACGTCCTTCAACGCCGGCACCATCTTGCCATCACGGTCGAAGATCAGCAGACCCTGCCAGTCGGTGCCGTACTTGTATTCGGTGAAGCCGGCGCTCTTCGCCTGGGCCTCGGTCTTCGCCGTCAGCAGCGCGACATTGACCTGTCCGGAGAGAAGCGCGTTCAGCATTGCTGTCGTGTCGAGAATCGGCTTCACGACGATCTTGTCGTAGACCTGCAGGGACGGATCCCAGTAGTTCTTGCTCTTGACAAACGTGTAGGACGAACCCGCAACGGTGCCGGACTTGTCCAGCGTGTACGGACCACTGCCCACCGGGTCGGTCGCTATCTTGCCGCCGTCGATGGCCTTCGGGCTCGCGATGAAACCATCGGCGTTGCCGAGGTAGTCGAGCATGGCCGGGTCCGCCGCCTTCAGCGTAATGACCACGCTCGTCGGGCTCTTGACGTCCACGCTCTTGATCTGCGCAAGTGTGGATGCGTCTGGGCCGTTACCCGTGCGGAAACGATCGAGATTGACCTTGACGGCGGCGGCATCGAGCTTCGTTCCGTCGCTGAACTTCACGTCATCACGCAGCGTGAGGGTGAGAACGGTCTTGTCGGCGTTGTACTCCCACTTCGTCGCCAGCATCGGCACCAGGGTGCCATCGGGCTTGCGGCGCAGCAGCGAGTCGTAGACCGGCTGGTCGTACTGCAGGTAGTGGCCGATGTGGGCCTGCGCCGGGTCGAACGACTTGACATCGGCGAGAGCGCCGATGGTCAGCGTGCCGCCCTTAGCAGTCGTTCCTGTGCTCGCGGAGCCGCCGCTGCCGCCTGCCGAGCATCCGGTCAGCACAAGTGCCGCCGCCGTGACGATGGCGGCCAGAGCCACCCGTGGACGTAACTTCATTGTTATCTCCTCTTGCTGTTGGTACTGCTGAGAATCGGGATGATCAACACTGATGTGCAATCGGTTGCCACTGACAACAAACTCTTGCCACTCGCTCTTGATTTGGCCACCATAGTCCAGATCGAGAGAAATGGCAACCGGTTGTCATTTTGACAACCACAGTGGGGGTCTACCTGTCGATGTGACGGTTAGCGCGCTGTCGAGAACTCGGCCTCGTGTGGCTCGAGTCGCTGCGGATACGCCTGGTCATAGACATCCTGAATGATGTTCAAGGACTTCTGCGCCTCATGGGGGTCGATCCAGAAGTGCGCCTCGTCGCCGAGCCGGTCGTAGAAATCCCGAATCAGCAGCTCGTGCGACACGCCCCAGTACGCTCGCGCGCCCGGGGCGAGTTCCCGCTCCTTCACCGTCTCGACGCGACCGTCGGCATACGTCACGGTCAATTCGCCGCGCAGGCTGAGCGCGGCCTTCTCCGTGACGATGTCGATGGTGATCGGTGCGTTGACCGAATTGGAGAGGGTGGCGAAGAAGGTACTCGTGGCACCGTTCTCGTGGCGCATCACCATGTCGGCGGTGTCCTCCACCTCGATCGTGTCGCCGAGCAGTCGGGTCGCCACTCCCCCACGAACCTGAATCACGTCACCGACCAGCCACTGCAGCAGGTCAACGGTGTGGATGGCCTGGTTCATGAGCAGCCCGCCGCCACCGGTGGCCCAGCGGCCCCGCCAGGGTCGATCGAGGTAGTAGGAAGCGTCACGATGCCAGAAGACGGTACCGGATGCGCCGAGCACGGCCCCGAGTTCGCCACTCACCAACAGCGCATGCGCAGCCTGCACCGGCGCGTTGTACCGGTTCTGCAGACACACCGCGATGCGCGCCGAACTCGCTTCGGCTGCCGCGACAAGACGCTCCCCGGCCTCGCGCGAGTGTGCCAGCGGCTTCTCGAGAATCACGTTGACACCCGCCTCGAGCGCATCTATCGCGATCTGCGCGTGGGTGTGATGCGGTGTCGTGACGTGCACGACATCGGGACGGATCTCGCGCAGCAGATCCCGGTGGTCGGTGAAGCCGGGCACCCCATGACCGGCCTCGGCGGCTGCCAGCCTGCCGGCATCCGGATCGCAGACGGCGACGAGTTCGACATCGGGCATGGTCGCTATCGCGGCGAAGTGCACGGAAGAGACATCCCCACAGCCAATCACTGCCACACGCGTGCGAGAGGTACTTGCGGTCGACTCGGTCATTTCGTTTCCACTCCGATCTCGGCGAGCAAGCCCGCAAAAGCCCTCGCCGCCTGGCCGAACGCCGTGGGGCCCGAGAAGCCGCCGAGTTCGAAGGCCTCGTCGAGGTGCGGCTCGAGCGAGGCATATCCGTCGTAGCCGTCGTCACGGAGGGCGGTGAGCGTCTCGCGCAACTCGCCGTCGCCCTCGCCGGCCGGCACCACCGCACCCGTGGCCGCCAGCGCATCTTTCACCTGCAGATAGTCGAGATATGGCCGCAGCATCGCGTAGCCGTCGGTGAAGGGGCGAACGCCCACCTGTACGAAGTTCGCGTTGTCCCACGCCAGCCGCAGCGCCGGCGAGCCCACGGACTCGACCAGGTCGAGCACGCGCTCGGGGGTGTCGCCGTAGATGGCCTTCTCGTTCTCGTGCAGCAGCACGACGCGCTCCTTCTCCGCCTCGTCGGCGAGCAGACGCATGCGTGTCATCACCCCGTCGCGAATGCTCTCGACGGCGACACCCTCGCCACGGAAGAAGGAGAAGACCCGGATGTTCGGGGTCTCGAGCGCGTGCGCGACGCGGATCACTCGGCGCAGGCGGGCGATCTCGAGGTCGGCTGCGAGAGCCACGTCCACCTTGCCAATAGGAGAGGCGACCGCGGAGACTGTCATCTCCTGCTGCTTCAGAAGTGCGGCGAGCTCGGCCAGCCGATCGTCGTCCAGATCGACGACGTTGATTCCCCAGGCGCTGCGCACCTCGATATGCCGGGCACCGAGCGCCTTCAAAACGGCGATCTGGATGCGCGGATCGGTATCGATCTCGTCGCCGAAGCCCGAGAGCGTCCAGGTGGACCCATTATTCTGTGTCGTTGCCTGCTGTGTCACTGCGGGGCCTCCTGAGGCGTGTTCGCTTCGTCGAGAACCCCACGGGCGAGAATGGCGGGGCCCGGTCTTCACTATAGGCGCGGCCTCCGCCATTTGGCAACCGGTTGACAAACGGGGTGGGCCGCGCTCAAATAAGAGGAAACGAATCCCACACAAGGAAGTGACCCCATGGTCGACCTGACCGCACAACCCTTCTCCCTCGACGACGCCGCCGTTACCTGGGTGCACGACACCATCGCTTCCCTGAGCATCGAAGAGAAGATCGGCCAGCTTTTCGTCAATCTCAATACCTCCTTCGAGCCGCAGTACCTCGACCGTATCCTCGACACCTTTCACGTCGGAGCGATGCGCTACATGGGTGCGCCTTCTGCGAAGGTGCAGGAGCACATCCGTTACGCGCAGTCGAAGTCCAAGGTGCCGCTGCTCATCGCATCCAACCCCGAGATGGGCGGATTCGGCAGCGCCGACGACGGCACCCTCGTCGCCACGCATCTGCAGGCCGGTTCGAATCCGGATGTCTCCATCGCGCGCGATATGGGCAGGGTCGCCGGCGTCGAGACGGCCGCGATGGGCTGCAACTGGGCCTTCGCGCCCATCGTGGACATCCACTACAACTGGCGCAACACGGTGATCGGCACGCGTTCGTTCGGCAACACGCCCGAGGTCGTGATCGAGCGGGCCAAGCAGTACTTCGACGGCATCAGCGAGTCGAACACCGTCTGCGCCATCAAGCACTTTCCCGGCGACGGCGTCGACGAGCGCGACCAGCACGTGGTCACGACGTGGAACACCTTCGACTACGAGACATGGAACGCGACGTACGGGCGGGTCTACCGAGAGATGTTCGCCCACGGTGTGCAGTCGGTGATGATCGGCCACATCGGTGCCCCCGAACTCTCACGCCACTTGCGCCCCGGCATCGCGGATGCCGAACTCAAGCCGGCGACGCTCGCCCCCGAACTGCTGCAGGATCTGCTGCGCGGCGAACTCGGCTTCAACGGCCTGGTCGTCACCGACGCCTCGATGATGATCGGCATGACCTCGGCCATGAAGCGCAGCGAGCTTGTTCCCGCCTCGATCGCCGCGGGCTGCGACATGTTCCTCTTCTTCCGCGATGCGGCCGAAGACTTCGGTTACATGCTCGACGGCTATCGCAACGGCGTCATCACCGAGCAGCGCCTGCACGAGGCGCTGGAGCGAATCCTGGGCCTGAAGGCCTCGCTCGGCCTGCACGTGACGCCCCGCGACCAGCTCGTTCCGCCGGTGGAGGCGCTGGCCGTCGTGGGCAGCGCGGAACACCATGCGGTGGCGGCATCCGTCGCAGACAAGACGGTGACGCTCGTCAAGGACACGCAGGGCAACCTGCCGCTGAATCCGGCCACACACCGGCGCATCCGGCTGTACGGCGTCTCCGGATCGGCCGACTTCACGGGCGTCGACCCGAACGGCTACCTGGCCATTGCACGGGAAGAACTCGAGTCGGCAGGTTTCGAGGTGCACGTGTTCAAGAACGCGCAGCAGCGCATCGCTGAGGGTGAAGAGGGCGTGTACTTTCACACCGTGATGGCGGATGAGGCGAACGCCGCATACCCCGAGAAATACGACGCTGCCATCGTGTTCGCGAATGTTGCAGGCTTCGCGCAGGAGGCGAGCGTGCGCATCCGCTGGTCGACGCCGATGGCCGCAGAGATTCCCTGGTACGTCACCGAGGTGCCGACCGTGTTCGTCTCGCTCAACCAGCCGAACCACCTGATCGACGTGCCCATGGTGAAGACCATGGTGCACGCACACAACCCGAGCCGCGAGGCGATTCACGCCGCCGTGCAGAAGATCATCGGGGCATCCGAGTTTCAGGGCACGTTCAACGACAACGTCTGGTGCGACACCTTCGGCACTCGCCTGTAGCGGATGCCCACGGCCGCCCGCCCGATCTGCTGCCGCCGGCCCGATCTACTGCTGGCCCGCTGCGCATAACTCATGCAGAATGGTGCGCGCAGTCGTGCAGATCCCCGTGAATCCGGGGGTTTCCGGCGATGCACCGCGCGTTCTGCATGAGTTATGCGCAGGGAAGAGGTGCGAGAAAAAGGGAAGGGCCGGCTAGAAGAGGTCGGCGAAGCCGAGCGCGACCAGGTTGTCGTACGAGGTCTGCAGGCACTCGAGCGGGGTGCGACCGTACTGGTCGTCCTGCTCGACGAGCAGGTACTTCGCCCCGATCTCCTGGCTGACCGGAATGATCGACGCGAAGTCGAGGTTGCCCTCGCCCACCTCGGCGAACTGCACGACTCCCGTGAACGCGCCCATGAAGCCCTTGAAATCGCCGCTGGCAAGCAGGCCGAAGGCCTCGGGCGGGATCTGTCCGATGCGGTAGTCCTTGAGGTGCACCATGGCCACGCGCTCGCCATATTTGCGCAGCGTGGCCACGGGGTCGAGCCCGCCGCGCTGCACCCAGTGCACGTCGACCTCGAGCCCCATCAGCGGCGCGCGCTCGGCGATGATGTCGAGCAGGTACTTACCGTCGTACTTTGCGAACTCGATGTGGTGATTGTGGTAGTACAAGCCGATACCCTGCTCGGCAAGCCGGCCGGCCATCTCGTTGCTGCGATCGCAGAAGTCGAGCACCTTGTCGAGGCTCGCCATCGCGTCGAAGGGCAACATGCCCATTCTGATCATGGATGCGTCGAGCACCTTCGCGTCGGCGACGATTTTGTCGAAGTCCGTCGTGAGCGACTCCCCCGGCATGCCCGCCGGAGTGGTGAGAGACGCCGAGAGCGAGGCGATGTCCATGCCGAGCTCGGTGCGTGCCCGGTCGAGCTCCGCCACGTTTTCGGGCGTCATCGGTATCTGCGAGATCTCGACAGCGTGGTATCCGATCTCGCTCACCTGCTGCAGTGTCTCGAACGGGCCGACCTCTGCGAAGTTGTCTTTGAGCATCATCGCCTGAACGCCGATCGTGGCCATGTGGTTCCTCCCTTGGATACCGAGTAAAGTATGGCAAGCGGTTGCCAATCACCAATGATACGCCCTCGGGGCGTTCTGCGCAGCACCTCTGATGCCACAGAAACGCGGTTGACGGATGCTGCGCTGCAGACCCACCCCCGGCAAACGCTACGCTGGACTCAGGCTTTTTTCCCCCGCATCGGCGATGCGATCCCCCGTCTCGCCAGCCCTTCGAAGGAGCATTTCGTGTCAGAACACTCTGCAAACATCGGTGTCGTCGGCCTGGCGGTGATGGGATCCAATCTCGCCCGCAACCTCGCCAGCCGCGAAGGCAACACGGTGGCGGTGTACAACCGCACCTACGCTCGCACCGAGGAGCTGATCACGGAGCACCCGGAGGCCGGCTTCATCGCATCCGAGACCATCGATGACTTTGTGGCGTCGCTGGCCAAGCCGCGCACGGCCATCATCATGGTGCAGGCCGGCAAGGGCACGGATGCCGTGATCGATCAGCTCGCCGAGCGCTTCGAGCCGGGCGACATCATCGTCGACGGTGGAAACGCACTGTTCACCGACACGATCCGCCGCGAGAAGGCGATCAGCGCCAGCGGCATCCACTTCGTCGGTGCAGGCATCTCGGGCGGCGAAGAGGGCGCGCTCAAGGGCCCGAGCATCATGCCCGGCGGATCCGTCGAGTCCTACAAGACGCTCGGCCCGATCCTGGCCTCGATCGCCGCCGTCGCGGAGGGCGAGCCGTGCGTCACGCACGTGGGCACGGATGGCGCCGGCCACTTCGTGAAGATGGTGCACAACGGCATCGAATACGCCGACATGCAGCTGATCGCCGAGGCCTATGACCTGTTGCGCGGCGTCGGCGGGCTCGAGCCGAAGCAGATCGCTGATGTCTTCACCGAGTGGAACAAGGGCTACCTCGAGTCGTATCTCATCGAGATCACCGCCGAGGTTCTGGCCCAGGTGGACGCCGAAACGGGCAAGCCGTTCGTCGACATCGTGCTCGACGAGGCCGGCTCCAAGGGAACCGGTGTGTGGACCGTGCAGAACGCGCTCGACCTCGGTGTGCCCGTCGGCGGCATCGCCGAGGCGGTCTTCGCCCGCGCCGTCTCCTCCAAGCCCGCCCAGCGTGCCGCCGTGCAGCAGGTGGTCACGAGCCGGCCCGACGCGCAAACCGTGGACTCGAACTTCGCCGACGACGTCTCCAAGGCGCTGTACGCATCCAAGGTCGTCGCATACGCGCAGGGCTTCGACGCCATCATCGCCGGCGCCGAGAAGTACGGCTGGAACATCAACAAGGGCAACATCGCCAAGATCTGGCGCGGCGGCTGCATCATCCGCGCCCAGTTCCTGAACCGCATCGTGGATGCCTACGCCGAGAACGCGAACATCGCCACCCTGCTCGAGGCACCCTATTTTGCAAACGCCGTGGCCGAGGGCGAGGCGGCCTGGCGCCGCGTCGTGGCCACCGCGGCGCTCTCGGGTGTTCCGGTTCCCGGTTTCAGCTCGGCGCTCAGCTACTACGACTCGCTCGCGCAGAAGCGCCTGCCCGCGGCCCTCGTGCAGGGCCAGCGGGACTTCTTCGGTGCGCACACCTACAAGCGCGTCGACAAGGAGGGCGTCTTCCACACCCTCTGGTCGGGCGACCGCTCGGAGATCGCGACCGAGAGCTCGACGCACTGATCCACCGCACGAGAACGGGTGAGGACGTCACCGATGCATGATGAGCACGCGGGCCACACCGGCCACCACGACCACGCTGACGAGCACGATTGCTGTGCCCCGTCACGCCCCGAAACATCGGTATCGGAATCCACCGCGGTGCCATCCGTTCTCGGTGCGACGCACGCAACAGCGACTCCACGCGACGAGGTCGTGCTGCCCGGCGGCACCTTCTCGATGGGCGACCCCTTCGACGAGGGCTATGCCTCCGACGGAGAGGTTCCGGTGCACGCCGTCGAGCTCGCACCCTTCTCGATCGACGCCACCTGTGTGACGGTCGAGCAGTTCGCGGCGTTCGTGGATGCCACCGCCTACGTCACCGAGGCGGAGCGCTTCGGCAACTCCGCCGTGTTCCATCTGGCCGTGCGGGCCGAGCCCAGCGAGGTGATAGGAACCTTCGGCGGCACCCCGTGGTGGCTTGCGGTGCAGGGTGCCGACTGGCGGCATCCGTTCGGTTCGCTCTCGAGCGTCGACGAGGCATCCGATCACCCCGTCGTGCACGTCAGCCACAATGACGCCCTGGCGTATTGCGCCTGGGCCGGGCGTGCGCTGCCGACCGAGGCCCAGTGGGAGTTCGCCGCGCGGGGCGGGCACGTCGGCCGGCGTTTTCCGTGGGGAGACGAACTCGAACAGGGCCGTACCCACCACGCCAACGTCTGGCAGGGGGACTTTCCCCGCGTCAACACCGCGGAGGACGGATGGCTCGCCACGGCCCCCGTGCGCAGCTTCGCGCCCAACGATTACGGGCTCTACGAGACCAGCGGCAACGTGTGGGAGTGGTGCAGCGACTGGTTCGCTGTTGACTATTACTCCACGTCCCCGCGACAGGCGCCCAGGGGACCCGAAACGGGCAGCAACCGGGTGACCCGCGGCGGCTCCTACCTCTGCCATCATTCGTACTGCAGCCGGTACCGTCTCTCGGCCCGCAGTTCGAACACCCCGGATTCATCCAGCGGAAACACGGGATTCCGCACCGTCAGCCCGGAGGCCCATTGATGCGCGAACCGAAGTGGCGACAGAACGGCGACGACCCCGATTACCGGTTCTCGCTGGCCAACGAGCGCACCTTTTTGGCCTGGGTGCGCACGGCCCTTGCGCTGCTGGCCGGCGGGGTGCTGCTGGAACAGTTCTCGACGCACATCGGTCCACACGTGCTCGTAGTGGTGCTGGCGATCGTGCTCGCCGTGCTCTCCGCTGCGCTGAGTGTCATCGCCTATCTGCGCTGGCGCGCCAACGAGATAGCGATGCGGCACAGCCACAAGCTGCCGCACACCGTCGCCATCCCGCTTCTGGCCGGCATCGGACTCGGCGTCGCAGCGGTGATAGCCGTGCTGCTGGTTCTGCCGTGAGCGAGGCCACGCCGGGCGTGGCATCCGCCGGTCGCGACCCCGGTCTGCAGGGCGAGCGCACGGCGCTGTCGTGGAATCGCACCGGGCTCGCGCTCGGAGTGAATGCACTGCTCGCGCTGCGCACGGGCTGGGTCGACGGGCATATCGAGCTCACCGTGATAGGGGTGCTGCTGTTGCTCACCGCCGCGGCCGCCGTGGTCTACGGCAACCGACGCGGCCGCGCGCTCTCCGGGCATGACGGCCATCATGTGCCGCCAGCGGCCCCGAGTGGGGCGGTGGCGCTCGTCGCGCTGGCTACGCTGCTCGCGTGCGCTGCGGGCGTGACATCCGTGCTCGTCATCCGGTAGCGCAACACCGCATCAGCGGCGCCCGCGTCGTACGCTGGCACTATGGACGACCCCGTGGAGCACGAGGAGCCGGAGCTGCTCGGCTATGAGCCGATGGAGCAGCGGCCGCTGTACAGCCGCCGGCGTCGGCAGGCCATGCGCGTGCTGGTGCTCGTGGCCGTGGCTGCACTGGTGGTGCCCGGCATTCTCAGCACCGTCTCCCTCGCGGCAAACACAGCGCAGCAGACATGCGCCGTGTACGTCGCGCGCTACCAGCCGAACGCCGTGGGAGCATCCGTGCACTTCGACCTGTTCGGGCCGCGCGGCCCGGGCTGGGACTGCTACACGCTCGACACGGCACAGAATGAGACGTTCCTGGTGTTGCTCGGGCTGATTCCGAGCGCGCCGCTGCCGCCGGCGGAGTTGACTGGCAGCTGAGCGGGCGCGGGCGCTTCGGCAGGCTCAGCGACCGGGGTGAAGGAAGGCTTAGGCGGCGCCGTCGAACATGCTCGTGACCGAGTCGTCTTCGAAGACGGCCTTGATCGCGCGAGCGAGCAGGGGCGCGATGGGCAGCACGGTGAGCTTGTCGAAGATCTTCTCGGGGGGCAGAGGAAGGGTGTCTGTCACGACCACGGAATCGACGGCATCCGAACTCAGCAGCTCGACGGCCGGGTCGCTGAAGACGGCGTGCGTTGCGGCGATGACGACGCCGACGGCGCCGGCCGCCTTGAGCGCCTCCGCCGCGTGCACGATGGTGCGACCCGTGTCGATGAGGTCGTCGACCACCAGGCAGACCCGACCCTTCACATCGCCGACGATCTCGTGCACCGTCACCTTGTTGGGCACGAGCGGGTCGCGGCGCTTGTGGATGATGGCCAGCGGCGCCCCGAGCTTGTCGCTCCACATATCGGCAACGCGTACGCGGCCCATGTCGGGAGAGACGACGGTGAGGGTGGAGGCATCCAGCTGGTTGCGGAAGTGCTCCAGCAGCACGGGCATCGCGAAGAGGTGATCAACGGGGCCATCGAAGAAGCCCTGAATCTGCGCGGCGTGCAGGTCGACAGACATGATGCGGTCGGCACCCGCGACCTTGAACAGGTCGGCGACGAGACGGGCCGAGATCGGCTCGCGGCCACGACCCTTCTTGTCTTGCCGGGCATACGGATAGAACGGGGCGACGACGGTGATGCGCTTCGCCGAGGCGCGCTTGAGCGCATCCACCATGATGAGCTGCTCCATGAGCCACTCATTGATGGGCTGCGTGTGCGACTGGATGACGAAGGCATCCGAACCACGCACGCTCTCGTCGAAGCGCGCGTAGATCTCACCGTTGGCGAAGGTGCGTGAGTCGGTGGGCACGAGCTCGCTACCCAGTTCATCGGCGATCTGCTCGGCGAGAGCGGGATGCGCCCTGCCGGAGATCAAGACCAGACGTTTCTGACCGTTCGCCTTGATGCCGGACATCTACTCTCCGCTCTCCGCCGCGGCCTTCGCCGCGTCAGTGCCGGGACGGTTTGTGGCCACCCAGCCCTCGATGTTGCGTTGTGGTGCCACATTGATCGCAAGCGAACCTGCCGGCACATCTTTGCGCACGACCGTCCCCGCTCCTGTGTAAGCTCCGTCACCAATTCTAATGGGGGCGACAAACACGTTGTGCGACCCGCTTCGAACATGCGAGCCGATCACCGAGCTGTGCTTGTTCACTCCGTCGTAGTTGGCGAAGATGGTGCCAGCGCCCACATTCGAGCCGACGCCCACCGTGGCATCTCCCACGTAACTCAGGTGCGGCACCTTGCTGCCCTCGCCGATCTTCGCGTTCTTCGTCTCGACGAAGGTGCCGATCTTGCCGTCCACGCCGAGTTCCGTTCCCGGTCGCAGAAAGGCGAAAGGACCGACGGATGCGCCGGCGCCGATCACGGCGAGCGTCGCGTCTGTGCGCTTCACGGTCGCCCCCTCCCCCACCTCGCAGTGCACGAGGGTGGTGTCGGGGCCGACACTCGCTCCTCGGGCGATGGCGGTCGCGCCCAGAATCTGCGTTCCCGGCAGCACGGTGACGTCTTCGGCGAGGGTGGCCTTGAGGTCGATCCAAGTGGTGGCGGGGTCTTGCACGGTCACGCCGTTCAGCTGCCAGCCCCGCACGATCAGGGCGTTGAGCCGGGCCGCGGCCTCGCTGAGCTGCGCGCGATCGTTGATGCCCTCGACGAGCCAGGACTGGGCGACGGAGAGGGCGGCAACCTCGCTGCCGGCCGCGCGAAGCAGGCCGATGATGTCCGTCAGGTATTTCTCGCCCTGGGCGTTATCCGTCGTAAGGTGAGCCAGCTGATCGCGCAGTGCGGAGAGGCCGAAGAGGTACACACCGGCGTTGATTTCCGAGACCGCACGCTCGGCATCCGTGGCGTCCTTGTGTTCGACGATGCGGTCGAGCGAGCCATCCTCGGTGCGGATGATGCGGCCGTAGCCCGTCGCATCGGCGGGGAACGTCGAAAGGATTGTGGCCGCAGCCGCGCCCGCACGGTGCGCATCGATGAGGTTCGACAGCGTGGCAGCATTCAGCAGCGGAACGTCGCCGTTGACCACGAGAACATCCCCGTCGAAACCGGCCGGAAGCGCCGCAACAGCCAGTTCGACCGCGCGACCGGTGCCGGGAATCTCATCCTGATCGACCACGACGCTCGCGGGAAGCTCCGCGGAGATCACCTCGACCAGACGATCGCGTTCGTGACGCACCACGGTGATGACCTGCGCGGCATCCAGCTCTCGAGCCGTTGCCAGCACGTGGCTGATGATGGGAACGCCCGCGAGCTCGTGCAGCAGCTTGGGTGTCGCCGACTTCATGCGCGTTCCCTGGCCTGCGGCGAGAATGACGATGGCAAGTGAGTTGTCGGTCATGTGCTTCTGTTCCGTTTCGTATCCCATTGCGTCCTTTTCCGCATGGGGACGAACCTCTCAAGAGATGTTCGTTCCCGTGGCGGCCTTCTCTGCGTTGGGACGAACCGTCTCAAGAGCTTCTCGTTCCCGTCGCGGAGCTGTAAAAGCGGCGCGCAGCGCCCCTTTTACAGCTCCGCCCCCAGGACTCGAACCTGGACCTAACAGCTCCAAAGGCTGTCGTGCTGCCATTACACCAAGGCGGATCGTGCGACGCTCGCCGCACTGGATAAGTCTGCCAGACGCGCCGGGGCGCGCATCACAGCCGGCCCAGGAGCCCCTCGATGAGCGGCACCGTGTCGTGCCAGCGTTCCACGGCAATGCAGGGAACCCCGAGTTGCTTCACCGGGTAGTCGTTGCCGCCGGGATCAAGCCGATCGCCGACAAAGAGCATCTCTGAGAGGCCGAGCTGCGTCAGCTCGGCCAGCCGGCGCATCCCGTACGCCTTGTCGATGCCGCGCCGCGTGATGTCCAGGGAGGTCGAGCCTCCGGCGCGCACCTCGAGATCGGGCAGTTCCGCCGCGACTCTCTCCCGAAGCAGAAGCTTCTTCGCACCCGTCGGATCCCACTGCATCTTGCGTTCCACCGGCGCCGACTGTCCCAGTGCGGAGAACGTGATCTGCGAGGAGCGGTCCTCGAGAATGGGGCCCCACGTCTCGCTCTCCCAGTAGCCGAGGTCGCGCGCGCACCGCTCGAGCGCCGCGAGAGCGCTCTGCTTCTCGCTCTCGCTGAGATCTTCGGAATACACGCACCGCCACGCACCACCGGCGAAGCGATAGTACTGGGTGCCACAGGCGGGCATCAGGTGCAGGCGTTGCAGGTCTTCGGGTGAACTCTCATCGAGCTTGTCGATGACCTGCGCCCGAAACTGCCCGAACTGGCCCCCGGAGATCACACAGACCTCGACGCGCGCCAGCAGACGCGACAACAGTGCCGCCATCTGCGCGCTGATCGGGGACTTCGACGCGGCGAGCGTGTCATCCAGATCGAAGGCCACCAACTGCGGGGGCCTATTCGGCGAAGCGTCCATCGGCCGTTCTCTCCTCGGGTCTTCGGGTCTCGGGAACACCGTGCGCGTGCCATGTACCAGTTTATTGATGAACTCGAAATCGGCCGAAAGCGACGCCGCCACGCACCCGCGATAATGGGAGGATGCCCGAAGGAAGCGACGAAGTCGACCGCATTGTCGACGCCTGGCTGCACGAACGGCCCGATCTGGACTTCACGCCGCTGCAGGTGCTCTCTCGCGTCGCCCGTCTCTCCAAGCACCTCGACCGCGCCCGGCGAACGGCGTTCACCCGCTCGGATCTCGACTCGTGGGAGTTCGATGTGCTCTCCGCGCTGCGCAGGGCGGGCACGCCATACCAGCTCAGCCCCAAGGCGCTGCTGCAGCAGACCCTCGTCTCCAGTGGCACCATGACCAACCGCATCGACCGGCTCGTCTCCCGTGGACTGGTCGAGCGCCGCGGCGATCCACACGACGGTCGCGGCGTGCTGGTGGTGATGAGCCCGCGGGGGCTCACGAGAGTGGATGCCGCCATCACCCGGCTGGTCGATGCCGAGTCGGAACTGCTCTCAGTGCTCTCCGCCGGCGACCAGCGCCGCCTG
This sequence comes from Leifsonia sp. Root112D2, assembly GCF_001424905.1. NCBI lineage: Bacteria > Bacillati > Actinomycetota > Actinomycetes > Micrococcales > Microbacteriaceae > Leifsonia > Leifsonia sp. Root112D2. The sequence goes on along the minus strand of NZ_LMCU01000001.1, from coordinate 1,979,479 downwards.
GCGGGGCTGCTGCGCAAGCTCAGCCTCGACTTCGACTAGCGTCCTGAGAGCTTCTGGCCGGCTCGATGCTCTCTGCGGTCAGGGACTGAAACTCACGAAGCACCTGCCGCCCGATCACGGCGAGGGTGCGCTCTTCGCCTTCCCGGATCCAC